>CANBTI010000042.1 GCA_947372355.1 Bdellovibrionales bacterium
CGGTCTTGATTTTGAAGACCTAGGCGAATCGCTTTCAGCTTTCATAACCATGGTGATGATTCCCTTTTCGTTTAGTATTTCTGAGGGCCTTGGGTTGGGTTTAGTTACTTATGGTGCACTTAAATTATTGAATGGAAAATTGATTCGATCAGACTTAATCACTGTTATACTTGCGATTTTATTCCTGATTCATTTGATTTAAAAATAAGCTTGAAATGGACTTTCACTAATCAAAAAGCAGCGGATCGCCTTTTCCATCTTTACGGATCTGATCATAATCAGTTTCGTTCACAAATAATCGAGAAATAGAGCGGGTATTCGGATACTGAGTGAATAGAGTGGTGCATTTTTGAAGTGGAATGAAACTTGGCTCAGAAAATAAATTATCATATCGAATAAAAATTGGATGATCTGATTTTCCGAAATATTTGGAGAGTTCGCCCACAGAAGTAGTGGCAATATATTGAATCCCTCTTGAAGTTAAATCTTCCTTACTCTTTTTTAGAAGGCGCTCTTGTTGATCGCGAGCTCTATCGGTATTTGGAATCCCGCTATGAGTTTCAAGGAGGATTCGGAGTGGGCGTTTTTCAACGATTCGTTTTGCCCATTCATTGGTGGATCCTGAGAGGTGAGAGTAGAGTTGAGCGTCGGTACAGTGTGCGTAAGCTTCGATATCTGCTGGCAATCGGTAATCGCACGATGGATCATTTAAATATTTCGAAAGCATCTCATCAAAAATCACCGTTTTATGATGGAGGTAAACCATCAAAAACATGTGGTAACGAGAAAGTAAAAAATCCTCAAAAGCATAAAGTCCACGATGTCCAAGGGCTAGATAGCATTTTGAATCAGCTTCATTGATATGATACGTGAGATTGGAAACGATCCAATCGTATTCAAAAACTCCGTAGTTTACTCCACAATGAAAACTGTCACGACGTAGGTAATCCATCCGATCAGCATCCAATTCACTTGAGATGAGTTGGTGAAGGATGGGGCGAAAATCAATATTTTTGCCATCAATCTTTTCAATGAAAAAATCATCATTCACTTCTAAGTGAGATTCGATTGTGGCTGCGACGTGCAAAGGGGTAAATCCAAAAACCGCAGTCGCCTTTTCTAAAAGGGGAGTGAGTGGAGAGTCGAGTAATATTTTAAGAGTGTAATCTTCGTGGGATGCTTTGCGGTTTGATTTTTTACCGCCTGGAACTTTCAATTTTGAAACTTCTGGCATCGCAAACTCAGTAGTGTGAGAGAGGGGGCCATGGCCAATGTCATGTAACATCGCTGAAAAACGAGCAAGAGCTCGAAAGCGTTTGTAGGTATAAGTAGGAATTTTTAATTTGGTAGGAGCGAAAATTGATTGAAAGGTTTGAGTGATCGTGTGCATGGCACCAAGGCTATGAATGTATCTATTGTGAGTGGCGCCAGGAAAGGATTGTTCAGCAAAGCCGGTTTGTTTTATTTCTCTCAGGCGCTGAAAGAAATAGGAATCAACAATAGGAAGCTCGTGCTTTTCAATCTCGATGGCACCATGGATCGCATCTCGAATGTTCATCACGAGCTTCCTGCTTTAATTTATTGTTTACTCTTCATCTTCATCAACGATGTCGTCTTCTTCATCTTCCTCTTCTTCGTCTAGATCTTCATCGTCAGCAAGATCAGCATCATCGAGGTCTTCGTCATCTAAATCTTCGTCGTCTAATTCTTCTTCTTCATCTTCTTCATCTTCATCATCGAAACTACGAGTGAAGTAATCGTCTTCTTCCTCTTCTTCAGCTGGATCAAGAAGTTCTTCTTCATCATCAATCAATGTTTCTTGCATTCCAAGATCTTCGTCATCACCAAATTCATCACTGGTAACCACAACACCTGTATCATCTTCGTCATCAATCATGTTGCGAGCAAGAGTTGCTCCGATTGCAGCGCCTGCAACAGCGGCAACAGCCATCTTAGCAGCGTTTGATTTTTTCTCAGTTTCTTTTTTAGGTGCTACTTTTTTTGGAGCAACTTTCTTCGCAGGTTTTTTTGCAGCAACTTTTTTAGCCACTACTTTTTTCGCAGGTTTTTTAGCGACTGCTTTTTTTGCTACTACTTTTTTAGGAGTAGCTTTTTTCTTTGGAGCAGCTTTCTTTGCTGTAGTTTTTTTAGGAGCGGCCTTTTTAGGAGCTGCTTTTTTCTTCGGTGCTGGTTTCTTTTTTACGACTGGTTTTTTCTTAGCCATGGTGTTTTCTCCTTATATTAAAATTTTGAGTCTTTTCTTTCAGACTATGAAAAGTTAGCGATAAGGGTTTCACTTTGGCAAGCGATTTTGAGGCCTAATTGAAGAGAATTAATGAGAAACATTTTCTAGGTCGTCATCGGTTGCTTGCATTCCAGATCCTAAAACATCATGCATCGCAACAAACTTAACGGAATAACCAAATCTTGGTTTGAAATCATTGCCTGAACTGTGGCGTACGAAAGCAGGAGCCCAGGAGCTGATCACTTCTTCTGACCGAGTGAGCCAAAAATTGTTTGGGTTTGCAGTGACAATTGGGCCTGGCGACGGTGCAGGTGCCATCGGTAATTCTATTGCGGCAAAGGTGGTGGTTTCTCCATGTTCTGAAGTTGCCTGTCCGCTGTTCATTGGACCGGTTACGTAGTTAATCAGTTGAGACTGAAGAGTGCTTTTTAAGGCCATCATGTCAATTCCGAACGAACCTGTTCCCGATACTTGAGTTAACCCAAAAACTTCATCCATAAAGGCACTGATTTTTTGAGTTGGGTTTCCGGCTCCAGTAAATATCGGTGCATAAAAGCGATATATATTTGAATCTTTGTTGGTTCCATAAGGAATAAATTCAAATTTCATATCATCAACTGGAGGGGGAATAATATTATAGTGACCCACTTCATGAGGCTGAGGCGCCATGGCGTTTGACATCCCTTTGAAGTTGTAACTATTATTTTCAACGCCAATTGCAGCAAGTGATTTTAAGTATGATTGTGAATAAAATGTTTCGGTGTCTGTAACTTTTAAATTAGGAACATTACATTTAACTGATTGATCATGACAATCGTTCACGGGGTCACCGTTTACTGAACCGGGTTGAATGTTTTCAACAAAATCAGATTCACTTAAGCCCGCTGGGCCGATTCTACTCCCGAATGGTTTTGCAGCGGCAACAGCTTCCAGTTCAATCCCATCTCTGATTGGTAAAAATAATAGATGCGCCTTAGCTTTGATCTTCACAGCATAGTGAACAGGTGTGGTACTGGCTTTCACTACGCCAACAGGAGTTGATTTTGCTGCAAAAGGAATGATTTTGCTATTACAGATAGTATCGTTACCGGCTGTTGCACCATTAATGTATTGCACATATGCATTGAAAGATGCTTTGACTGGATTGATCGTGATCTGGTTACTGTTTTGTAATTCTTGCATGATCACACTATTGTGTGGAATCACTTCATTGTTTAAATTACTGAGAGCAGATTTAAATGACTGAATCGTGCGTTCACTCACTTCTGCATCTATAGATGAATGCTCTAATGTATCTATGGTATCTTTTTGCACATCTTTTTTTGCTGGTGCATTTAGGAATTTTTCAAGAGTTTCAATTCGCATTAAATTAATTATGTTTCTTGGGTAAAGACCTAAACCTTGAACTAATATTGTAATGTTATTTTTTAATTTATCTTTTTCGGCCTGATTCAACTTTATGGACATTGAATCCAGAGTCGAAGAGATTGCAGACGGGCTAATGTCTCCCCTCATGAGCCACTCTGTTAGTACAAATAAATTTATGGAACCATTATTGGCACATAAGCCTTGTTGCATTTCTTCAATCTTTGCAACTCCCTCTAAGAATGCAGCTGTCGTCATTGTTAGGATACCGTTTGAAAATGAACTTGCTATATTTGAGGTCGAGCTTGGCAAGTTGAGTGAAGAGCAGTTTTGATTGACTTCGGCTGAGGCTGTAATAGGCATACAAACAACAGGTACCTTGATGGGAACACTGGTAAGGCTACCAATATTAGAGCTCAAATAAACTGATTTCGGGTATCCATATTTCCCTGCAATTTCGCCACCTGTGTTTGGAAAACTGCTTGCAGCTACATTTCCCACAAAAGCATATCGATAAACAAACTTTTTATACTGCCTGCGCATATCATAATTTAAATATGAAATGGCATTGAGTTGGCGCGCTTGCGTGGCAGCTCCCGCATAGGCAGCGGCATCTGCAGCTGCTTGAACACTGATTTTTGCAGTGATCAATACTCCAGTGTTAATCACAAAACTAAAAAACATGAGAAAGCTCAAGATCACCATTGCAATCAGAATGACTGATTGCCCGCTTTCAGATTTCAGAAGTTTTTTGATTTTTGAGTTATTCAATTGCAAAAGTTACATCCACTGTTTGATTGATGTTTTGTTTTTGGCCTTCAATGGAAGGAGCCATGGCATCGGATGATTTCATCATTCCGCGCTCCATCATTGGCATTGGTTGTGGAGGGGGGATTGCTCCACCTTCTGTGATTTGTAATACGCGGCCTAATTTAGCGCCTAAACTTTTCACCAGTGTTTCCGCTTTTTCACGAGCATTCTTTGCAGCAACGTCTAAACACTTTTTCTTTTCATCGTTCAATTTTGTTTCTGAAAGATAGGTATTCATGGAATGAGAATCTTTTACACCTGCTTTTGCTGCAATCGAGATGATTTCACCTAATGAGCTGATATCGGTAGTGGTCACGCGTAGCCCAAGGCGTGCTTCAAAACCTTTGCTCACATTTTTGTTGTTCTCCCACTCCTTTTTTTCCTGAACCGTATATTCAGAGGTGGAGAGTTCTAAATTTTTAGTGTTTGATCTTTTTAACTGATCTCTTAGTTTTTCATAAAGTGCAGTAGCCTTAGAAATTGCGGTTTTTGCATCCGCATCAACAGAGCTGGCAACAAAGGAGATGGTTCCCCGATCAGGTGAGGTTTCGGTGAAACACTGCCCATTCACTGTCACTTTTTTGTCGAACTCGGCAGCTTGAGCCAATTGTGCAGAAATCATTAAAAAGAAAAGCATTTTCATGTTTATAGGATATCGCGTGCAGTGGTAAAAATAAAGGATATGAACATTTTTAAATACACTTCTTTGCTCTTATTATCATTCTACCTTTCTAGTTCATCCCTGAACTTAGCCCATGCTGAAATTAAAGTGGGTTTGGTACTCGAAAAATCAGGCAAGGATGATAAATCGTTTAATGCTTCCGCTTATAAAGGTTTAAAGAAAGCAGAAAAGGAACTCGGTGTTACCACTAAAACCGTTGAAGCTCCTGATAACAGTGCCTATGAATCTCTTCAAAGGGCATTTGCAGAAAAAAAATTCGATCTCATTGTAGCAATTGGATTTCATCAGCTAGAAGCAGTTCAAAAAAATGCGGATCGTTTTCCTGATCAGAAATTTCTACTTGTAGATGAAGATGCAAAAAAACCAAATGTACGATCTGTTCTTTTTGAAGAGCATGAAGGAAGTTATCTGGTTGGCGCCTTAGCTGCACTTCATTCTCCATCAGGTAAAATTGGTTTTATAGGTGGTATGGACGTTCCTCTCATTCGTCGTTTTCAAATGGGGTATGAAGCTGGAGTGAAAAAAATTAATCCAAAAGCAGAAATTTTTGTCAATTACCTAGGAGTAACGGGTGAAGCTTGGAATAATCCTCCTAAAGCGAAAGAACAGGCACTAGATCAATATCATCGCGGTGCGGATGTGATTTTTGTAGCGGCTGGAAATTCGGGTCTCGGTGTATTTGATGCAGCTGAAGCGCAAAAAAAATTGGCCATTGGTGTGGATTCAAATCAAAATTGGCTTAAGCCCGGCTACGTATTAACCAGTATGTTAAAGCATGTAGATGAATCTGTGTTTGATTCGATCAAATTATTAAAAGAAGGTAAGTTCACCACTGGTCTCACTCGTTTAGGATTAAAATCAAAAGGCGTGGATTACGCCATGGATGAAAACAATGCTAAATTGGTTACGGCTTCAGATCAAAAAAAACTAGCAGAAATTAAAACCGACATTATTGCTGGTAAAATCAAAGTTCCAGATTATTACCTTTCTCAAAAGAAAAAATGAATCCATCTTCACCTATCGCGATTGAGTTTAAAGATGTTTCTAAAGTTTTTGGAAACTTCTATGCAAATCGAAAAATCAACTTTTCAATTGCAAAAGGATCTATTCATGGCTTGATTGGTGAAAATGGTGCCGGAAAATCAACCGCGATGAAGGTTCTTTTCGGTATTCAGCCCAAGGATGAGGGTGAGATTTTAGTGAATGGGAATTTAGTAAAAATTAAAAATCCCATTCATGCCATGACCCTCGGAATTGGCATGGTTCATCAGCATTTTATGCTAGCGGATTCAGAAACGGTTCTGGACAACATCATTCTTGGTCGTGAACCCAAGAATTTTTTTGGTATGATTCAAAGAGAAAAAGCAAAAAAAGAACTCGTTCAAATTTGTGAGAGTTATGGTCTTCAGTTCAGCCGTTGGGATACCAAGGTACAAGATTTATCTGTGGGTGAGCAACAGAGAGCTGAGATTATTAAGCTATTGTATCAAAAATCTGAAGTGTTGATTTTAGATGAACCCACCGCAGTTCTCACTCCTCAAGAAGTGAAAGAATTATTCGTTAATTTAAGAAAGTTGAAGGCAGAAGGAAAAACAATTGTTCTCATTTCCCACAAATTAAAAGAAGTTTTAGAGTTTACCGATTCAGTAACCGTGATGAGGCGTGGAGAGGTAGTGGGAACTAAAGTGACTTCTGAAACCAATGAAGATGAATTGGCAGAAATGATGGTAGGTAGAAAAGTAACCTTTACCTACCAAGGACCACGCAAAATCTTATCTAACCAAGGCGCTCAGCCCAAACCAGTTTTAAAGTTCAACTCTAATAAAGTAAAACTTGAACTAAGACCAGGTGAAATCCTGGGTGTGGCGGGTGTTCAAGGAAATGGCCAAACAGAATTATTAAAAGTTTTATCCAATCCTTCCACTTATGGTGAAAAATATTTTAAAGAAAAATATGACTACACTGTAAATGGAAAAGAAATCGGTGATGCCACTCCATTTGACCTTCGAAAAATGGGTGTGGGATTAGTACCCGAGGATCGACTTTCTGAGGCCCTGTTAAAACAACAAGACATGACCGAAAATTTTTTATTAGGCCAACATCACGATGAGCGATACGTGAGCCATGGGATTTTAGGTAAAATGATCAATCGAACCAAAGTACGAACTGAGGTCGAAAAAAACATACGAGATTTTGATATCCGTCCTCCTTACACAACAGTGTGGGCTGGAAAAATGAGTGGTGGAAATCAACAAAAGTTAGTGATGGCTCGTTTACTGGATCCTAAGCCTTCCATCTTATTCATTGCCCATCCCACTCGAGGAGTAGATGTAGGTGCGATTGAAAAAATTCATGAATCAATCATGCAAGAACGAAATTTGGGTAAATCAGTGATTTTATTTTCTTCAGAATTGGATGAACTGATTGATCTCAGTGATCGCATCGTGGTTTTCTTTGATGGAAAAATTCATGGAGAGTTTTCTAGAAAAGAATTTGATCCTTGGGCAATTGGTAAAGTGATGGGAGGAGCATGAAGTACTTATTAAGATCCTCATTAAAATCAATTGCAGGTGTATTTTTAGGTTTATCACTTGGTTTGGTGGTTTGTTATTTTGCGGGTGAATCGCCCCTGAAGGTATTAAAGGTACTTTTCCAAAGTAGTTTCGGCTCAGGTTATGATTTCGGGATGACCCTTTTTTATACTGCTCCTTTGTTACTTACTGGATTAGCGGTGGCTATTCCTTTTAGAGCGGGACTTTTTAATATTGGTGGTGAGGGACAGCTTTTGGTGGGTGCTCTTGGAGCGGCAGCAGCCGGAGTGATCGGTAAAGATATTCATTCCCCAATTGTTGCAATTTTATTTGCTACTGCACTTGCATTTCTAGCCGGAGGAATTTGGGGAGCCATTCCAGGATTTTTAAAAGCAAAGCGCGGCTCACATGAAGTGATCACTACGATCATGATGAATTTTATTGCCGCAGGAATGACCTCTTATTTTACTTTGTACGTCATTAAAGATCCTGATAGTTCACAAGCTGAAACCATTCCATTGCCTGCAATTTTTCATTTGAAACCTTTTGCCATTTTTAATGGAGCGCCCATGGGGGAACTAATTTTTGTTCTGATCGCTATTGTGGTGATCATTCATTATTGGCTTTGGAACAGTGTTCGTGGATTTGAATTAAAAGCCGTGGGTGAAAATGAAGTAGCGGCAGAAACCTACGGAATTTCAAAACAAAAATCTTGGATCTTTGCTATGTTTTTAGCCGGTGGTTTGGCAGGCTTGGTGGGTGTAGTTGAAGTGTTGGGTAATGCCCACCGCTTTAAGCTAGGTTTTTCTGCAGATTACGGTTTTGTAGGAATCGCTGTTGCCTTACTCGCTAGAGGAAACATATTAGGAATTATTCCTTCGGCTTTATTGTTTGGTATTTTACAAAAAGGCTCTGGAAGTTTGGATCTAGAAACTGAAAAGGTCACTAGAGATCTTGCTTACATCATTCAAGGATTAATTATTCTTGGAGTTGCAGCCGAGGGTTTGTATGAAAGAAAGAGAGTGAAACGTGTTTGAATCTTTCTTATTACCAGTTTTACGCGTTTCTACCCCTCTCATTTTAGCAGCGCTGGGTGGGATGTGGTGCGAGCGTAGTGGGATCGTTCAAATCGGATTAGAGGGATTTATTTTAGTGGGTTCATTTTTTGGAGCGGTGGCCACACTTTCTACGATGAATCCTTTTACCGGATTTTTAGCAGCAGGTTTAGCGGGAATGGTTTTATCAGTGCTGTATGGACTAGTGGTGCTTCGTTATCGTTCCAATCAGATTGTAGCAGGAACGGCGATCAATTTATTTGCAATGGGAATCCCGCCTTTCTTTTCAAAAATTTGGTATGATAGTACAGGCTCAACGCCTCCCATTCCAACCGCAGCTCAGTTTCAAGTGGCGCCCCTTTGGATTACCTTTGCAATCGTCGTACTCAGTTTTATTATTTATCATTATTCACGTTTTGGATTACGACTTCGATTTTCAGGTGAACATCCCGAAGCTCTTCAAAGTGCAGGTGTTTCTGTTCGTTTGAAACGTTGGCAAGGAATTTTGATGAGTGGATTTTTAGCAGGACTTGCCGGCGGCACACTTTCCACGTATCTATCTTCTTCTTTCATTAGAAATATGTCAGCAGGACGAGGTTTCATCGCACTTGCTGCTGTCATTTTAGGTAAATGGAAACCCATCCCCACGGTTCTTGCGTGTTTGCTTTTTGGGGCTACCGAAATTGCACAGATCAGATTGCAAGGTGTTGTTTTATGGGGAACAGATCCTGTTCCTGTTCAGTGGATTCAAATTCTGCCATATTTCATCACGATCGTAGTTTTAGCTGGAGCAGTAGGACGATCAAATTCACCGAAAGCACTTGGTAATTCATGAGAATTAAAATTATTTTTTTAAGCCTATTTATGCTGAGTGCCTGTGATGTTCCAGAACCATTGGAAAATGCAATTGAATCCGCTAAAAAATTAATGGGAATGGCTTTTCAGCAAGATAACAAACCCACTCCTTCCGCTACTCCAGCACTCACTCCTGAGCAAGCAACACTAAAAGCGAATTCAGAAATCATTGCTGAAATGATCAAAGTAACCTTTAATGAAAAAGAAATCGTAGACCAGTCTCTTTTTTTATCTCTCGTTTCCTCACTCAATCAAGGTGCATCCTTAGAAGGTGTTTATCGCGGATTGGTGATGGGATCCCATTACCGAGTGGTGGAATCTAAATCACAAGCGGCGACTCCGGATGCAATTAAATTTTTTGCTTCTGAAATGGCGGAGTTGCAAAGTGGAATGAAAAATCCCACTCGATTCATCAAGGATACGGCAAAACAGATTCCAAATATCGAATATCCAGAAGGAATCAGTGAAAATTCTAATGAAGAGATTCAAGTTCCTGTCAAAATGAATAAATCTCAAATAGCAGAAGAGTTGCTTCAAGATTTTATTGGAGCAACCCCATTTACGCTCAAGCGGGTGATGGCTGAAGAAATCTTGAAAAAATTTGATGAAATGAAAGATTCAGCGGCTGATATGGCTCAGTGGTATGCCGGTTTAGTGGTGCACTTGAGTGGTGCACATACTGATTATGGTTTACCACAACGAAACTCCAGTGATTTTGATTTTCATTCACGTTTTGCCAAAACCATGTCCATTGATCGTGTAAAGTGGGAAATGTTAAATCGTTATCATCGCATCATTAATCGATTAAACTAATGGTTTTGGTGCAAAATGGGTTTTCGCAAATAACGAAGCCATGAATAAAGCCCAAGCTAGTCCAATCAATGCGCCGCTCATCGTATCACTTGGGTAATGAACACCCAGATAAATTCTTGAAAATGAAATGAGTGCAATCATGATTCCCGCTAGCATGAGTAGAATCACGCGAGCACGAATCTCTTTAAAGTGTCTACACGCAAGAATTGCCATAGTGAGATAAATTGCTGAGGAAGTAATGGCATGCCCACTGGGATATGAAAATCCAGAAGCGTGGATCAATTGTGGAATGATCGAAGGACGAGGGCGAGCAATGATTCCTTTTGTCCAGATTGAAATTAAAAAGCCTCCAGCAGAAGTGATGGCTAAATGAATTGCAGCAGCAGGATCTTTAGCAAGCAAAAATAAGGCAATAGAGAGTAGCCCTAAAACGATGGTGAGAGCTAAGCCGCCTAAGGCAGTTACATCTAACATCATCATGCTTAAAAAAGGGGTGCGAAGTGTTTCCACCCATTTTAAGATGCCTTCATCAAATGTTTGAACGCTACCTTGAGGGGTGATGGAAAAAGTGAGGCGAATAAATAATCCAAGGCAAAAAACACCAGCGGATGCTTTCAGCATGATCGCGATCGTGTGTGGTGAAAAATCTCTCCAACGATCTACCATTTTTGCTGCACTTGCTGGAAGTAAACGATACAAATTAGGATATTGATTTTTCATAGTTATTTCTCCTTACGAATCGAATCATGAGCGCGATGAGGAATACGGATAATACTGAATAAATTGCAGATTTTTTAAGAAAGGGAAGTAATTGCCCCGATTGAAGCGCAATACCTAAACTCGATGCAACCACACTATTCACGGCTCGATCAATGATGGATTCAGAGGAGAGGAGTGAGGCGCGAAGACGAGGTTCTGGTATAGCTTGGTTAATGAGTTGTCGTTGAATTGGAAACGATATTCCAATCACATAACTAAATAAGCAAAGTGCGATGATGGTAATTAACTTCAGATCGATGCCAAAAAAGTAGTATTTAGACATCATCCAAAAACTAACTCCAATGAAACAAGTGAATACAAAAACGGCATTCAAATCATTTAAATAACGATGAACCCATTTGGAGCGAAACGCCCCAATGGCTTCAAAGATGGTCATGAGTGCCATCACCATACCGTAGGTGACAACCGCGAATCCTTTGTTTTGGAGTATGGGCTGAAATAAATTCACTTGGCAAATTCGAGCTAAAACAAATAATGCTACGCCTTGGAGCATGATGAGTACAAGATAAGGATTATTAAAAAGGATACTGAATATTTCAGTGATGGAGGCTCTCGATTTTTTTGCTTCTACAATTGTATTCGGCAATAGATAGGCAAACACTAATCCTATTCCTGCATTTAAAGCGGTTAACCAATAAGGGAGTGTGAAATGCCACTGCATGATCGGACCAATCATTGCCCAACAAAACACCTTACCCACAAGTGAATAAGCTCGCGCTTTTCCTTCTGCTTCTTTGTATTCATCCAATGCGGATCTTTGATGGAGGGTTTCGTATAAATAGGCGCTTGATGCCCCAGATACAAATGAACGGGCAAGTGCAATCATGATGAAATGACCCAAAAAGCCAATGTATGTGGGGGCAAAGGGAATCCAAATATTAGCAATAATGAGGGTGATGCTTCCCAAAATTAAGCACAGACGGTAGCCGAGCCAATCGGCTAGGTAACCGGTGGGAATTTCAAGTAAACAAAAAACCAAGTAATAGATACTTTGAATTTTGAAAATCTCAGTGTCATTGAGTCCTACTCTTTTTTGGTATTCATAAAAAATGGGAACCCACAAAAGTAGGGAGAAAAAAAACTGAAAAGCGTTGAAGGTGAAAAAAAGTCGCTTCAATTTCATTTTGCGTAAGGTCTTAATTGTAGAAAGTATACGCCGTCTTTATTGGCGAGCCATTCTATATCGGCAGGATGGTTAAAAGTGTAATCAGGTGAAAAGTGGGATTGCATTAATCGACCAGCAAATGCCATTTTTCTTAGAATATCGAGCCTTTCGACAGAAAGATCTTCTTTTGCTCCACCTAAACTAATGGTGGTTCCACCACCTTCAACAGCGTTGTAAAGATATTGCATTGGTAGTTCACCACCTTGCACAACATCAATGACTGATTTTAAGCTCACGTTGATGTAAACATTTCTAAAGTCATTTTTTTCCATTGGATTTTTTGTCACCATCACGCCACCCATGCCTGATTCGACTTCTTCTTGAATGATCACACCCATGTATGAATCATCTAATGAAATACCAGATTGCTGGCGTAAGCGAACGCTGCGTGCAGAAACGAGAGATGCCCAAACTTGTTTGATCCCTTCAAAGATCTTTTCAGTGGAAGTGATGTGATTCACGGATTCATAAATGCCGGCAGCTGAGAAATTTTCTAGATCCTCGGCATTCGAAGAGCTTCGGAGTACAAAGGTAGAAACTCCTGAAAGTTCCTTGATGATCATGCGATCGATCTCTTCACGAATGGATTCAGGAATTCTTGTTTTTAATATTAATTTTTGTAGTGATACACAAAGGGAATCGATTTCATGAGCATCGAGTTCCAAAGCCATTTTTAATTTTCCAATCCCTTGTTGAATCTTAGGCGAAGTTTCAAGAAAGCGACGTTGAATGGAAAAGGGGATAGCAATCCCACGAGGTACTTTTAAAAAGTTGGATAAAAAATCGGCACTTAATTTTAAAAGGTCTGAATTTTCTGGAACAGATAAAAAATGTGCAATGTGAGGAAGTAGGTTTTCACGAGGAGGACGTTTTACTTGATAAAAGCCCAAAATACGATTTGAACCTTGTTTTAATACATACTTCATTTCACCGATATTAGCGGCCTTGGTTCCATATTTATATCGATCAGACATCCGTAAATCTTGGAGAGATCGGATTTTTGGATCATCCACATCTGGAGTTTCCATTGTAATCTTTTGCATTACCCAATTTGGTTTTTTTAGTTCTTTTGGTTCGCTGATCAAGGAAAGGTTTGCTTTGATTCCGTTGGAAGTGACTTCAAGACGTACCCATTTACGATCCAATTTTTCTTTTTGAATGATTTCGAATATATCTCGTTGAATGCAGTTGGGAATTTTCCATCCAGCTGCAAGAACGTTGGTGTGTGAAAGTGGTGTAGTAAAATCAGCATTGATCATTCCCGAAACGCGTGGAACATCATCGGGCACTCTATGCATGACAATGATATCATACCATTCGATCGATTCATGAGCCGCTTGAAATGAAACTTCATCATAAAAACAACGAATTCTTCCCTCTGATACTCCAGCATTCAATGAAATGTAGGTTGAGTTAGCGTAAATTTCAGAAGTAAAAATTCTAGGCATTTTTTTCACTGAAATTTCTTCAATTGCTTTTTCTTGAATATGATTTGCAGGTTTAAATAGAAGTTCAAAATTTTGATCAATATTTTTTTTAATGATTGAGTAAAGATCTTCAATGAGCGCTTGCTTCATTGTATCAATTTCTTGAGTTTCTAAAGTGTATACAGAGCGATTCTCATACTTAATTCTTCCAATGGTGCCGAAGTAGAAATTTCGATCATCCGAATGGTAGGTGTTTTCATTGAAGGAATCGATTTTTTTTAAAAATTGATCCTGCGGTTCTTTCACGATGTGGTCTGCAACATAATAGGCATGTAAATGATAAAAACGATCATTTAAAAAATGAACTGTATTATTTTTTCGATCCACTACAAATTTTACAAATGGAACGCTTCCTAGAATGCCGGAGAGTTGATCAAAAAAAATCTTCGTAAGCGGTTCGTTCACCAGCGCAAAGTTTTCAGTAGATTTTGGGGCA
Organism: Bdellovibrionales bacterium; assembly: GCA_947372355.1. GTDB lineage: Bacteria > Bdellovibrionota > UBA1018 > UBA1018 > CAIMNF01 > CAIMNF01. The sequence goes on from CANBTI010000042.1 coordinate 14,225, forward strand.
TCAGTTTTAGTGACAGATTCTGTGTACAAACTCATGAGGGCACAGTAATGAAGTGAGATGATTTAGTCAATAAATCATGATCTTTGTCATAAAACTATTTCTTAATTTATGATATGTTTTCAATATGAAAATGCATTTAAGCGCAAGTGAAGCGGTTCAATTTATCCAGTCTGGAATGAGAATATTTATCCATGGGCAAGCTGCTACGCCACTTCATCTCATCGATGCTCTGATTGATCACGCCAAAAAGAATCAACTCAAAGAAATCGAACTTTTGCATCTCCATACCGTTGGTCCTGCAACGTATGCAAATCCTGAATATTCCAAGATATTTAAGGTCACTAACTTTTTTTTAGGTGCGAATATGCGCTCCAAAATCAATTATCAAAATGTTGATTATTTGCCCTGTTTTTTGAGTGAGATTCCCCAAATGATCCGATCTAAAAGAAGACCAATCGACGCGGTTTTTATTCAAGTTTCTCCTCCCGATCACCATGGCTATTGTTCATTAGGTACCAGTGTAGATGCAACGAAAGCGGCGGTGGAAACAGCTTCGCTGGTGATTGCACAAGTGAATGATCAAATGCCAAGAACCCATGGAGATGGAATCGTCCATATCAGTAAAATCCATCACGCCGTTCACTATTCAGAACCTATTTTTGAAACAACACCTTCAGTGCTATCCGATGTGGAAAAGAAAATCGGAGAATTAGCAGCAACTTTAATTGAAGATGGTTCCACTCTGCAGATGGGAATTGGCGCTATTCCAGATGCAGTGGTGAGTTCTCTAAAAAATCATCAGCATTTGGGAATTCATACGGAGATGTGGACCGATGGGGCTTTAGAATTAATTCTCAGTGGTGCAGTAGATAATACGCGTAAAAAAATTCATCCTGGCAAAACAGTGAGCTCTTTTATTATGGGTTCTAAAAAGGTTTATGATTTTATTGATGATAATCCGAGTGTGATTCAACTGGATGCAAGTTATGTGAATCATCCAGGTGTGATCGCACGCAATCCAAAAGTAGTGGCAATTAACTCAGCTGTTGAGATCGATCTCACTGGCCAGATTTGTGCTGATTCTATCGGAGGAAAAATTATTTCTGGAGTAGGCGGACAACTAGATTTCATCACCGGCGCATCCATGAGTGCTGGGGGTAAAGCGATCATTGCACTCACTTCTCGTACCAATAAAGGTAAACCTCGCATCACTCCCTATCTACAATCTGGCGCAGGAGTGGTAACCACGCGTGCACATGTTCATTACGTGATCACTGAATATGGTATTGCAGATCTATATGGAAAAACGATATCTGAGAGAACCAAAGAATTAATTCGGATCGCTCATCCTGATGATCGTGAAGGATTACAGTTGGGCCCTAATTCCTTGCGCTCTTAAGTTTTCAATTACTTTTGCAGAAACATTGAATCTGAAACTGCCTTGATCCGAATGATGATCATTAGGATTAGAATTTTCAAATGAGAATATTTCTTGAGTTAAAATCACATCTTGTTCCATACCTGTGATTTCTTGAATCGAAACAATTTTTCTAGCTCCGGTATGGAATCTTCTAATTTGAACAATGACCTGAATGGCGTTTACGATTTGTCTTCGCATTGCGGGTAAAGGAATATCAATTCCTGAGGTCATCATTAATGTTTCTAATCTCATTAATGCATCTCGGGGAGTATTGGCGTGAATCGTAGTCATTGAACCTTGATGACCAGTATTCATCGCTTGAATCATGTCCATCGCTTCTGAACCACGACACTCACCAATGATGATTCGATCCGGACGCATTCTAAGTGCGTTCATCACGAGCATTTTTGCATCAATGAGATCTGCCCCCAAACTCGCAGGACGAGTCATCATTTTCACTTGATTAGGTAAAATGAGTGGAATTTCTGCAGTATCTTCAATTGTGATCACGCGTTCATGAGGTGGGATCAATGCAATGAAACTATTTAAAATGGTGGTCTTGCCGGTTCCTGTGCCGCCACTGATTAAAATATTTTGTTTTCCAACAACGCAGGCTTCTAAAAAATGAGCGATGCGTTTATCCATGGTGCCATTCGCAATGAAGTTGTCGATGTTGTATCTTTTTGGAAATCTTCGAATCGTGATGCAGGGGCCATTTTCAGTTACGGGAGGAGCTGCAATGTGAACTCTGGATCCATCGGGGAGAGTTGCCATCGCAAGAGGATGTTCTGGAGTAAGGGTTCTTCCTGTTGGCTCTAATAAAATTCTGACAATCCGGTTTAATTCATCAATCGATTTGAAACGCACCGGAGTCACAATAATCTGACCGCGTTTTTCAATGGCGATATTACGCAGATCGTTGATCATGATCTCTGTCACTTCATGGTCTTGAATGAGAGGGTTGATGAGTCCTAAATCCGGCATAGGGACGCCTTTACTCAAGGCGGCAGGATTGGGTTGAGTGTTAAGATGAGGAGATTGAACGGTGTTCGAATCTGTATTTTCTTCACCATCAAATTTAGATCTGAATCCCATAAAATTATTATCTCTGCTTTATTTAAAATATGCTAGCCTGAAAGTAAGTGAAGGCAACGAATCAAATGAGTGATGACAATGGTTTGACTAAAGGAAACGGTGGGGGATCTGGATCGGGAGCAGCCGTTCAAGAGGCACTTCCTAAAGTTGCTGAACCTCCTAAATACGCAGTTCTTTTGCATAATGACGACTACACGACCATGGAATTTGTGATCGAGGTATTGACATCTGACTTTTCGAAACCATCTGAAGTAGCAATGGCACTGATGTTGAAAGTACATCAGGAAGGAAAAGCGGTGGCAGGAATTTTTTCACATGAAATAGCGGAAACAAAGATTGCGATCGTGACTGATAAAGCCAGAAAAGAGGGCTTCCCATTGAAGCTCACTTTAGAAGAGGTGGGAAAATAATATGATCGGTAAAAAAGCAGAATTAGTTTTGAATCGAGCCCTAGCAAGTGCAGTTGAAAAGAAGCATGAATTTCTCACTTTGGAACATGTGATGATTTCACTCCTTGATGAAAATGAAGTGAAGCAAACTTTGGTTCATTGCAAAGGAAATATTGAAAAATTAAGAGAAGATTTGGGAGCTTATCTCATTAAAGAAGTGCCCCTCGCTCCTGAAAATGAAAAGGGTGAAAATGAAAATCCAATTGCCACTTTAGGTGTGCAAAGATTGGTTCAGCGCGCACTTTTTCAGGTTCAATCTTCAGGAAAAAATGAAATTAATCCGGTCGATTTATTCATCGCGATTTTCCAAGCGAAGGATTCTTGGACCCTTTACTTGCTCAATCAACAAGGGGTCGATCGTTTAGATGTGGTGAGTTTTGTCAGCCATGGAATCACCAATGATGAAAATTCTTCGGAAGGAAAACTTCCTAATCCTGAAACGGGTGGAGGCAAGGATGAATCTAGTCGTGCGGCGATGAATGATTCTCTTTCTCAGTTCACTGTGAATTTAAACGATCGCGCGCGAGCAGGCAAACTGGATCCCATGATTGGTCGTAAGAATGAGTTGGATCGAGTGATTCAAACCCTTTGCCGTCGTAGAAAAAATAATCCACTTTTAGTGGGTGAAGCTGGAGTGGGTAAAACTGCAATCGCAGAAGGACTCGCCGAACGCATCGTGAAAGGGGAAGTTCCTGATCATCTTAAAGAAGCAGTGATTTATTCACTCGATTTAGGATCACTCCTCGCTGGAACTAAGTTTCGTGGAGATTTTGAACAACGCATGAAACGTGTGATTCAAGCTCTTGAAGTGAAACATGAACGTGGCGCTTTCCCAGTATTATTCATTGATGAAATTCACACCATTGTGGGTGCGGGTTCAGTGAATGGTGGAACAGTGGATGCAGCTAATCTTTTAAAACCCTTACTTGCTCGTGGAGAAATTCGTGTATTCGGTTCAACTACTTTTCAAGAGTATCGAACGGTGTTTGCAAAAGATCAGGCCCTCTCCCGCCGATTCCAAAAAATTGATGTAGTGGAGCCATCTCAAGATGAAACGATTCAAATTCTTCATGGATTGAAACCACAATTTGAACAACATCATGGATTAACTTACACTAACGATGCGATCAAAACAGCGGTAGAGCTTTCGGTGAAGCATCTCACGGATCGTTTTCTTCCAGATAAAGCAATCGATGTGATGGATGAAGTAGGATCGAAGTTAAAAATTGCTAAAAAAACGGAAGTGACTGCAAACGATGTTGAGGAAATGATTGCTCAAATGGCTCGTATTCCTGCAAAAACAGTAAACACGAATCAAAAAGATCGATTGCAATCACTCGATAAGAACTTAAAACTCACGATTTTCGGGCAAGACAATGCCGTTGATAAAACAGTATCCAGCATACGTTTAGCGCGCTCGGGTTTACGCTCAGGTGATAAACCAATTGGAGCATTCCTATTTTGCGGGCCAACGGGTGTGGGTAAAACGGAATTATCCAAACAACTTGCATCTCACTTAGGGGTAGCTTTCTTAAGATTTGATATGAGTGAGTACATGGAACAACATACTGTTTCTCGCCTCATTGGAGCACCTCCAGGTTATGTAGGTTTCGAACAAGCGGGACTACTCACGGATGCGGTAACAAAAAATCCCCATTCCATCGTACTTCTTGATGAAATTGAAAAAGCTCATCCAAGTGTTTGGAATATTTTATTACAAGTGATGGATCATGGTTTTTTAACTGATAATAACGGAAAAAAAGCAGATTTCAGAAATGTGATCTTGATCATGACTTCAAACGTAGGTTCACGTGATTCAGAACGCAGATCAGTGGGGTTCACAAGTGAGTTTGGTGGATCGGGTGCCTCTCAAAAAGAATTAGAGAGAGTGTTCTCTCCTGAGTTCAGAAATCGCTTAGATTCAATCGTGTTTTTTAATCCACTCAATATGTCGATGATGGAGCAAGTGGTGAGCAAGCAATTAGTAGAGCTTGAACATTTATTACTCGCAAAAAATATTGAAGTGGAATTTGATCATGAAGTGCGTACGTGGTTATCGAAAAAAGGTTTCGATCCAAAAATGGGAGCTCGTCCACTTGGTCGATTGATCCAAGATGAAATCAAACGCCCACTCTCGGAAGAAATCTTATTCGGAAAACTCGAAAACGGTGGAGCCGTAAGAGTTTGCTTGAAAGATGATAAGCTGCAATTTGTAGTGGAGGCAAAGGCGCCTTCTTATCCTTCGGTCAATAACACGGCTACTGTGAAGTAAAAATCGTATAAATTCATACACTTAGTTAAGATCTCTCTCTTAAGTTTTTTCGGATTTTACCGATAAGTAATGGAGATGAAAGGCATTTTAATCCATTGGAGCTGTATTGTGAGCTTGGTGTTTTCACCAAGCATATTTACTCGCGCCAAAGCAGAATTGAATATTGAGCAGAAAAAAACGAACGCACTCAAAGCGCAATCTTATTTAGCTGACTGTAAAAAAAATCTCAATGATCAAAGAGGTGTTCTCGATCAGATCAAAGTGGGGATGGTAACGGAAGTTGCCGAAAGCATGCCCGCAAATTGCGATCAAAAAAATAATCTGAATAAATTCGTTCAAGACATCGCGAAAGTGAAATCGAGCATTCAAAAAAAGAATGGTGTGAGTGTGAGCTCGGCCAGTGTTCAATTTGCAAAAGCATTAAGAATGCAAACGCTGAAAAACTCATTGATGACCTTCATGGACGCCGATCTTCGATATAATTTAAATTATCCTCATGCTCAAGGTCTGCATAAAATAGGAACTGTGGCATCCATGTTTTGTGAAAACAAAAATCATCAAAACACTTGCTCTAAGTCAGAAAAAGTAGAATTGGAAAAAGAAGCATTAAATTACGGAAGAGATTTCCATAAAAGCAATCAAAAAACTTATTCAGCGATGGAAGCGAAGAAAGAATTAAATCATCGTTTTGCTTCTCTCATTCCTGAATTGAGTAAAATCAATTCTGAAATTAAAATTAAAAATCAGTTATTCAATCAAGACGAGATCAAGCCCAAAAAATCGTTTTTAAAGGAAACAAGCGAAGCTACCAGAGATGGCATTGCCGAAACTACAGATCGGATCAAAAAAAATGCTAAAATGGGCGCTAAAGATGCACTCATTTCGCCACTCGCTAAAAAGAAAAAAGATCTCGAAGATCAATTTATTCAGGATTCACAAGAGGGTTTAGGTCTTTTGCTTTACACAAAAACGATGCGTGAAAATAATTCTGTGAATATTCATCATCATTTAGATCAAGAAAAATTAATTAACCAAGCAGTTCAAGAAATCAAATCAGAAACCCTAAAGCTAGCTCACGACACTAATGAACAACTTCAGGATTTTAAGTTTGGTGAGAGTGCTACTGGGAAAGTTGCAAGTTCAGCAGGTGCGCTTGCTTCTGAAGTATTGTTGCCTGGTTCAAGCTTGTTATTTGGCAGTCCAATCGATTTTGAAAAAGCATTAAAAAATATGCTGAAAACAAATCCCATAGCTGCTGGACAAGTTTTGACTGAACACCCTGAGCTTGTAGGTGTCGTTTGTAAAATCACGTCTGAAATTGCTTTTGATGATGCAAAGGATAGAGCATTTAAAAAAGGTCTTGAAGTGGTAACCTGGGGTGGAATGGTAGTGGGCGGAGTTCTCATTCTTACTGGAGTGGGAAGTGTGGCGGGAGTGGCAATTGAAGGTGCAGCAGCTACTGCAATTACTACGTTAGAGGCAGTGAATGTGGGTATCAATACCGCATCGTTAGTGGGTGGTTTGGGCTATACGGCAAAACGTCACTTTGATTTAAAAGAAGAAAATGCTCAAATCCAAGAAGGTCTATTAGCAAAAACGGGTGGAAGCCTTAAGCAATTAAAAGCCAATGATGCTGAATTAGATCAAGAAGCAATGGAGATTACAAAAACAATTGTATTTGCAGGAGCACCGATTGGTTTGGGAAAACTCGCGAATTGGGCTAGAGCTTCAACTCTATTGAAAGACACTCAAGTGGTAAAATTTTTTGGTGACATGAGCGAAGAACTGCACGCAAGGCCACATGCCGTTGTGGGACTTCGTACGCTTGATTATACTTGCATGGTGATGGGTGTTGTATCTTGCAATATGGTTACTTCGGGGCTTCATTTGATGCCTAAGTCAAAACAATTAGAAATTTTGGAAGATCCAAAGAAGTTAGAAAGTTTTACTGAAAAAACGTTGAATGAAAATAGAAGGTCGATTGCTCCCGATGCACCCAAAAATCAAAGCGTATGGCAGTACCTAAAACAAAAGTTTAATTTTGTGGATAACGATGCTGGATTATCTAAAGTTGAAGTTGAAAAAAGAGTGGCTACCCATGTTGAACACATTGAAAAATTAAGTGGAAACTCAATCACTCCCGAATTGAGAACTTTGGTTGAAAAAAATCACCAGATTCCATGGAATGTTCTTTCAAAAGTTGAACTTGAACAAGTTCAACAATCCCTGGATCATTTTGGTCCTACAAAGCTATCAAAAAATCCTACCTTATTGAAAGAATATGCGAAAACCCTTGCGGCGATTAAAGCAAATCCTGCATTCCCAGAGGCGGCTATCTTTGCCAGTACTTACTTTAAAGAATTGGCTCTTCAATCTAATGGCGAATCCCAGCATTATTTAAAAGAAATGTTTCAACGCTCAAAGCTTTCTGCGGAAGATTTTAAAGTTCGTTTTGCATTAGATATTCCTGAGTCTGTAAAACAAGAGTTAGATTTTAAAGCGACTAAGGAAACTTATCATCATGATCTTCAAGTGAGCGATGTGAAATTAATTGAAACCAATAAGGAACAAGAAGCGGTCACCAATCATGCAGCCCTAGTGCGCCCTGTGAAAGATGGAGCTCCTTTAAATATTGCAGCTCAGCGTATTTATAAAAAGGATGGAACGTACGTCTTGCATAGTGACTCAAGTAATAAAAATGCTGGATCAGCTGGATATTTTTCGTCTTCTAAGCGAGTTCGTATTTTAGTCGATACCAAGAGTGAATCAATTATCAATGTATCAAATGAAGATGTGAAGTCAGGAAAAGCTGACGGAATGGTATTTAAACACGAGGTTCGTCAT
>CANBTI010000043.1 GCA_947372355.1 Bdellovibrionales bacterium
GTTGAAGCCGTTGCACCGATTGAAGAGCCATTGCAAAAAGAAAGAATTTTTGAAATCCTAAACTTAATGTTGAATGATCATCGCCAAGGTTGGGAAATGAAAAATGATGGAACTTACCTCAAACTTAAATCAACTGCTTCCAAGAAAGATCTTGGAACCCATGCCCTGCTCATGCAGAAAGCGAGAAACCGTGCTTAAAAAATTTATATCGATCCCAATTTTATTTTTTGCATTTCATTCCATCCATGCGCAAGCGCAACAAGCAGCTGCTATGTCAGAAGCGATTCGATGGAAAGCGGTGATTGAAGAATCTAAAGCTCCCAATGAAGTGGGCATCCCCTTTTTAAAATGGACCAAAGATCAAATCGTTGTTGAAAGCACTGCCTTCCTTCATTATACGAACATTCAAGGTCGTTTTTCAGAAAAAATTTCTCAAGCAACATTAAATTCTAAACAAATGCCTGTCAAAGAAGATGGTACTTTTGATATTCACTTTGGATTTCCTTCTCAATCAAAAACTTTTATCATCACTGCCATTGATTCAAAAAATAAAGTTTTTCGCATGCGCTACAAAATCGTTGCAGTAGATCACCAAGAAGTATTACTCGAAAAAATGACCCCAAATCGCTGGAGATTCAGTGCTGGTGGTGGCTTGACTCGTTTAAGTTTTAGACAGCGAAATGTAGTTCCCTTTGGCCAATGGGCACTCACCGTAAAGGGAAGTGCTGCTTATCGACTCATTCCTGAAAAATTAGATTTAGCAATCAGCTCATTCTTTAATGCTTTGGCAATTGGAAGTAATTCACCTGCTAATTATAAAATTCAATATTTAGGAGTCAATACCCGTGTCGTGTGGAATTTACTTGGCCCTCCTTCTCAACTCCGAATCAATTTGAGCGCTGGATTTTACTATAATACTTCATTGAGTTTAGTTGGTTTTATCAATATGTACGGCCCACAACTCTATCCAGAATTCATTTATGTTTTTGACAATGGAAATAGCATGATTTTTTATGGAAAGTTTTCACCCGCACTTTCACAAACCATGCACATCAGCTTTTCAGAAAATCGAGAAGTCGCAATGGGATTGCACTACTCTTTTCCGATTACGATGAAAAACAGAATGACTGTGGGGATGGATCTTTCGCAGTTAAGCTTACAAGTGCCAAACGGAGACTGGGCTAGTACGAATACCTACAGTTTATCTGCCGGCATTTCCTTTTAAGAGTTAGTCATTAGCGATAAATTCGTGCTTTTCATTATAGCTATACACCTTTTTACGGCCATCGATCAAAGTTTCAATATGCACCGGACGAGTGGAAATTAAAAATATAGAACGCATTGTTTCACGTGCATATTTCATATCTAAATCCATACCTACATGTTTATGCCCGAGTAAAATTTCCCCACGATTTAAGTAGTTTCCATCAACAACACTAATATCTGGACGCCCTTGATTGGTGATCGAAGTTAGAAGCTTTTCTTTCACGGTATCGAAATTACGATCAACGATCTCATGTTGTCCTGTGCGTTTATTGTATTCGTAAGTGTATAACTTAAAACGATCTATAAACTCTGGTGTGATGTATTCATCAATGAACGTGATGTCATTACAAACCTGGCGTACTTCAAAAATCTTTTCACGGCCCTTACCTAATTTCGTATCCCATTGTTCACGCACGCGAAGATCCGTGCACTCCTCATACTCTTTTCCAAAGCGCCCGCGATTCCAGCGATCCTCAATATCCCGAAATAACTCAACGCCTACTTTGTAAGGATTCACTCTTCCCGGTTGCATCGCCATTACACCCGCATGATGATCAGCAAAATCAATGATTTCATCAGCTTTTAAAGCCTTTTTGGTCATGATTTCGGAATGCCAATATGAAGCCCAACCCTCATTCATGATCTTGGTTTGCATCTGAGGAATAAAATAATAAGATTCATCCCGAATCATCCGAAGAACATCTTGTTGCCAATCATTGAGAGGTGCGTTTTCCATTAAAAACAACATCACATCTCGCTCTGGTTGAGCAGGAAATTTTTTATTCTGGCGACTTTGTTCCTGCATTTTTTTCTTTTGGGCTTCTAAAAACTCAGGAGGATTGATGTACTTATCCATGTAAGAACGATCATTTTTTAAACGCCCGATTTCTTGTTGAACCGGAGCTGAACTCGGCATTCCGCTGGAGGAAGCAGTGCTCGTATTCTGAGATTTTTTTGCTTCTTGAAACGGTAAATGTGGATCAATTAAATTATCAATGGAAAGACAAAGATCAATGAAGTTCTCCACTGAATCTTGTCCGAACTCATCCATGTAGTGGCGAATTCTCACGGCATGATTTGCCATTGCATCCAGCATTTTTCGATTCGTTTTTGAAAACCAAATATTATTTTTAAAAAAATCAACGTGGCCATACACATGGGCCATCACAGTTTTTTGATCCACATACGAGTTGGAACTCATGAGGTAGGCATAAGCAGGATTGGTGTTGATCACCATCTCGTAAATCTTTTGGAGTCCCCACTCATAACCTTTAGAATATTGATCGTAATTCATTCCAAAGCGCCAGTGGGGATAACGAACAGGGAAACCTTCTTGTGCTGCTAAACTGTTGATGGCATCAGAAGGAACCATTTCAAAAATAGTTTCAAAACAATCCAGTCCATATCCTACAGCGTATCCGCGAATTTCATCTCTTAACTTTGCTAATTCAGGAGGTAGATCAGTGGATCTCATGATTACTTACCCTTTCCTAAAAAGTCTTTAATGGAGGCTAAAATACCGTCTTTATTTTCAATTCTTGAGGTAATCACTTTATCATCATCGCTTCCAAATGCTTCCATCAAATCCTTATAAAATTGCCCGGAACCATAGCGAGAATCCACTTGCCCGTAACAAAATGCATTTACTTTATTGAGTAAAGAATTTTTCATGAGATCAATACAAGCTCTTGTATCTTCGGTGCTCCAGTTATCTCCATCCGAAAAGTGAAAAGCATAAATATTCCAATCACTCGGTGGATAATCCTGATTAATGATTTGCTCACAAACTTTGTAAGCGGAAGAAATCAAAGTTCCCCCACTTTCCTTGGTTCTGAAAAATGTATCTTCATCCACTTCTTTTGCCGTGGCATCGTGAATGATGTACCTGGTTTCCACTCCCTTATACTGGGAGCGAAGCCAAGTGTTGATCCAAAAAGCTTCTGTTCTTACAATTTCTTTTTGCTCATCACCCATGGAACCAGAAACATCCATCATGTAAATGATCACTGCTGAATTTTCGGTTTTCACATCCGATTTCCAAGAGCGATAGCGCATGTCTTTTTTAATGGGGATAATCACAGGATTATCAGGATTATAAGTTCCTGTTGCTACCTGACGTTTCAGCGCTTCTTTAAAAGTACGTTTGAAATGCCTGAGAGCATTTGATCCTTGAGATGCAATGGAAGTGTATTTATCTACTTTAGATTTTAGTGTTTTTTGTCCACGAGGTTCAATTTTGGGAAGTTCTAATTCCTCAGCTAAAATTTCTGCAAGTTCTTCCAAGGTGAATTCAACTTCAAGATCACCATGCTCACCTGCATCTTTTCCCGCTTCTTTACCATCACCCGGTTCTCCATTGGGATCACCTTGGCCTGGAACCGGATCACCTGCATCACCATCACCTTGACCAACCCCACCTTGATTAGAACCAAAACGAAAACGCGGAATATCGATCTGAGGCATAGGAATAGTGACTACGTCCTTACCTTTACGGCCGAACATTTCAGAATGGTGGATGTATTTCTTGAGATCCTGCTTAATTTTGCCACGAATAATCTGGCGAAACCGAGCGTGATCGCGTTTTGTTCCATCCATCATAGACTAATCCTTTTTCTTCACATCGCCCCGAGCAAAAATACTCGCTACAAAGTTTAGAACATCGGTTGCAGAAATATCATCGTAACCAAAGTTTTTAATCAGACGTGATTTCACCACATCGATTTTTTCTTGGGCTGCGCGATCCACTACATTAGAAACAAGGGAAGTGAGTTTGATTGAGTCTTTTTGATCTTCAAACAATTTCAATTCAAGCGCTTTATGTAAACGCTCATTGGTTCTGAAATCAAAAGTTTTTCCTTCAATCGCCAATGCTCCGATGTAATTCATAATTTCACGACGGAAATCATCTTTACGAGATTCAGGAATATCGATTTTTTCCTCGATAGAACGCAGTAATCTTTCATCTGGTTCCTCGTCCATCCCAGTATATTTGTTGCGTACTTTTTCACGTTGAGTGAATGCTTTCACATTATCAATGTAGTTACCGCAAAGTTTTGCAATGGAATCTTCATCCGCTGAAATTGCGCGTTGAACTTCATTTTTTACAATGTCTTCATACTCTTGTTTCACCATAGAGATGAGATCTCGGTATTCGCGCTTGCGTTCTTCACTACCAATCAATGCATGGTTCTTTAAGCCTGATTCCAATTCGTTTAAAACCATGAATGGGTTCAAACAAGGAACATCACTCTTCACTAGAGCATTTGAAATCTTATCTTGTACATAACGTGGAGAAACTCCATCTAAGCCCTCGCGAACTGCTTCTTTACGAAGCTCCTTCACGTTTTCCTCGGTGAATCCGCTCAAGGTTTTACCATCGTAGAGTTTCAACTTTTGCATCAAAGAGATCGAAGCTTTTTTAGGATGCTCTAATCGAGTCAGAATCGCCCACATTGCAGCCACTTCAATAGTGTGAGGAGCAATGTGTTTGCCACGAATTTTCTGAGCATTAAAATCTTTTTCATAAATCTTAATCTCATGCTTGAGTTTCGTGATGTAAGGCACATCGATCTTCACGGTACGATCGCGAAGCGCTTCCATGAATTCATTATTTTGTAATTTTCTGAACTCCGGCTCATTGGTATGACCAATGATCACTTCATCAATATCGGTTTGTGCGAATTTTTTAGGTTTGATCTTATGCTCTTGAGAAGCCGTTAACAGATCATACAAGAATGCCACATCTAGTTTTAATACCTCGATGAATTCAATCACACCACGATTGGCCACGCAAAACTCACCATCAAAGTTAAATGCTCTTGGATCAGAATCAGAGCCATATTCAGCAATTTTACGGTAATTAATATCACCCGTTAACTCGGTAGAATCTTGATTTTTCTCATCCTTAGGTTGAAATGTACCGATCCCGATCCGATCTTTTTCAGAAAGCATCACGCGCACCACGCGAATATGCTCCATTACTTTAACCCAATCTCCACCGTAGCGTTTCATGAGTTCACGCATCACAAAACGAGATGCAGGATCGAGATCTCCCTTGATGGCAACTTTGTAAACCGATTTATTATCTTTATTGATTTCAGCTAAAACTTTAGCACGCATTTCATCTGGGAAAAGCTTAAGAGGATCTTCATTCATCGGCGACATCATCTCCACCGCGCCTCCAAAAAGAGCCTCACCTTTTCCAGTTGGATCAACCCATTTAAAGGTATACATCGCACCAGCATCCGTGCGGGAATAACTTTCAATCCCTTTTTTAAGAAGTCTAGCGAGAGTTGATTTTGCAGATCCCACTGGTCCGTGTAACAGCAATACACGTTTTTCAGTGCCGTAGCCATAAGCTGCAGATTTGAAAAAATTCACCAGCTTCATGATTTGAACGTCTAGTCCGAATACGGCATCTGCACCGTTACCAATCGGATCATCAAAAAATTTATAGCGGGTAATCTCTTTTTTATACTCGATAAAATTATCAGTACCCCAAGTCAGAACCATATCGTACATACGCTGAAAAGCGTTTCTGGCGATGGCTGGATTTTTTTTCACCATTTCTAAGTATTCAAAAAATGAACCTTCCCAATGAAGACTTCTAAACTCTTCTTTGGATTGAATTTGTGAAAGATAAGTGGACCATTCTTTTGCTGTTTGGGTCATTGTGAAACACCTCCCAAATAGTTTACTCCTGCCAATTCTACCAAGCCAATATAATAAATGCAGTCAATGAATTGACTTTAATAAGAGCGAGTCTCCCCTAGACTTGAAAGCCTTTCTACTGGCAAACTATTAGTTATCGGAAAGAACCATGATTAAGAACTTTGAAGCAGCGCTTTATTCTCATGTCGGGATGAAACGCAAACAAAATCAAGACTCAGCTGGAATCAACGAAGAGTTGGGGTTATTTATCCTTGCCGATGGCATGGGCGGCCACCAAGGTGGCGAAATTGCTAGCCAACTCTGTGTAGAAAAAGTGACCGAATATTTCGAAAAAAATCCTAAAAACGATTCCACACAATTTCTTAGCCAGGCTTTACTCATGGCGAATCAATCCATCTTTGAGCGCTCGCATCAAGATTCCCAACTCGAAGGCATGGGAACCACTTCTACCATTTTAAAGTTATCAGAAAATGGGATGGCGCACATCGCCCAAGTTGGCGATAGCAGAGCTTACTATTGGAATTCAAAAGGAATTTGGCAACTCACCCAAGATCATTCTCTTGTGCAGGAAAAGTTGCGCGCAGGGCTAATCAATCACGATCAAATGAAAACCGATGACATGAAAAATGTGATCACCCGCTCTGTGGGCTATGAGTTGAATCTCAAGGTGGATGTCTATTCTTTTCAATCTGAGCCGGGTGATGGTTTTTTACTTTGTTCTGACGGTCTCAGCAATCCAGTTTCTGATGCTTTAATGTTTGATATTCTTGATGAAAGCTTAAAGTCTGGGTTACACTTAGAAGACATAACCAAACGATTAGTAGAAGCCGCCAACCAACGAGGTGGAGACGATAACGTCACTGTTGTTTTGATTAGAATGATTTAAATTTATAAATTTATGGCGAATCGTTTTTACACCATCATGATTGTTCCCGAGAACGCGCAAAAACCGCGACAACTCCACATACCTGCATGGTTAATTCGAGTGTCTCTGATTTTACTTCCTATTTTATTTTTGCTCGCGATCACGATCCTTCTCGACTATCGATACATCGCCAGCCAAGTGAGCGAAAACCGTGATTTACAAGGTGAAAACCGCAAACTTCGTCAAGACGTTCAGCTCTATCAAAGCAGACTAGATTCAATGGAATCCAGCTTGGAAAGAATTGAAAACTTTTCTTCTCGTTTGAAAATGATCACCAATTTGATGGATCGAGATCAGCTTTCTCAACAGTTGGAATCTCCGCTTCCCAGTTCTGTGATTGCAGAAAAAACAACGGATACAAAATCGAATAATCCGGTAGAAATCAATTTTGATCAAATCACGAACAGATCCTACGGTTTAGAACAAAATCTTCATGAGTTATACGAACTCCTTTCAGATCAACGTTCTTTTTTAAATGCTCTTCCCACCAAAAAGCCAGCAGACGGTGTTTTCACTTCTGGCTTTGGTGTTCGCGTTTCACCCATGGGTGATGGAGCCGAAAAAATGCACGAAGGTTTAGACATTGCTGGAAGTATCGGAACTCCGATTCACACTCCCGCAGCTGGTACTATTATTTTTGCTGGAAAAAAATCCGGCTACGGACAAATCGTGATGGTCGATCATGGTTACGGGCTAGAAACTTGGTACGGTCACACCTCCAGAATTTTAGTGAAGCCAGGCCAAAAAATTAAACGAGGGCAAACGATCGCTCTCATCGGCAACTCAGGAAGATCCACGGGCGCACACGTGCATTACGAAGTGCATGTGAATAACATTCCTGTCGATCCAATTAACTACATTCTAGAAAACTAAATTTTATAAAAATAACTAATCGGGAGCAAAGATGATTCAACAATTGAGTACACTTGGAAAAAAGATTTTTGGAACGCAAAATGATCGTGAATTAAAAACGATTTATCCTCTAGTTCAAAAAATTAATGAATTAGAATCAAAAATCAAGGCGATGAGCGATGAAGAACTAAAAGCTCAAACGGTAAAATTTCGTGAGCGTTTAGCAAAAGGCGAAAACTTGGATTCATTACTTCCTGAAGCATTCGCCACTGTTCGTGAAGCTTCTTGGCGCGTGATCGGACAACGCCACTACGATGTTCAGCTCATTGGTGGAATCACCCTTCATCGCGGTCGGATCGCCGAAATGAAAACCGGTGAAGGTAAAACTCTCGTGGCTACCCTACCTTGCTATTTAAATGCTCTTGAAGGAAAAGGCGTTCATGTGATTACCGTGAATGATTACTTAGCAAAACGCGATAGCGAGTGGATGGGGCGCGTATTTGGATTCCTTGGAATGTCTACCGGAATCATTGTTCATGGTTTAAGTGATCGCCAACGCCAAGCAAACTATGGCTGCGATATCACTTACGGCACGAACAACGAATTTGGATTTGATTATCTTCGCGACAACATGAAATTTCGTTTAGAAGATTACGTTCAACGCGATCTTAATTTTGCGATCATCGATGAAGTGGATTCCATTTTGATCGATGAGGCGAGAACTCCGCTCATCATCAGTGGTCCGAGCGAAGATTCCACTGATTTATATTACGTGATTGATCGCCAAATTCGCGCCGATGGCGGACTCAACAAAGATACCGATTACACGGTTGATGAAAAATCAAAAACCGCAGTCCTCACTGAACAAGGTGTGGATAAAATGGAAGCGCGCCTCAAGGTTGCCAATCTTTATGATCCAGCTAACATTGAACTTCTCCATCATGTGAATCAAGCTCTTCGTGCACATGTCCTTTTTAAAAATGATGTAGATTACGTGATTCGTGACGGTGAAGTTTGTATTGTCGATGAATTCACAGGTCGATTGATGCAAGGTCGCCGTTGGAGCGATGGCTTACATCAAGCCGTAGAAGCAAAAGAAGGCGTGAAGATTGAAAGTGAAAATCAAACTCTGGCTACCATCACTTTCCAGAACTTTTTCCGTATGTACAACAAGCTTTCTGGGATGACCGGAACTGCCGATACAGAAGCAACTGAGTTTAAACAAATTTACACTCTGGATATTACCGTGATTCCTACGAACCGAATCAATGTTCGTAAAGATGAAGCCGATGTGATCTACAAAACGGAAGCGGCTAAAATTAAAGCCATTTCAGAAGAAATTAAAGTTGCTCATGATCAAGGACAACCCGTACTCGTGGGTACGGTATCGGTGGATAAATCTGAGCAACTGGCAAAACATCTTAAAACATTGGGCATCAAGCACAGTGTATTGAATGCTAAACAACATGAGAACGAAGCGAGCATCGTAGCCCAAGCGGGTAAAAAAGGTGCGGTCACGATTTCTACCAATATGGCTGGTCGTGGTACCGACATTCTTCTCGGTGGTAATCCTGAATTCATGGCAAAACAAGAAGCAGGAGTACTTCCCATTGAATCAACACTGGAAGAAAAAGACGCCTACGCTAAAAAACTAGAAACACTTGCGGTGAAATGGAAATCGCAAGTAGAACAAGAGCGTGAAGAAGTGAAAGCCGCTGGTGGATTATACATCCTCGGAACAGAACGCCATGAATCTCGCCGTATTGATAATCAATTAAGAGGTCGTGCCGGCCGTCAAGGAGATCCGGGTAAATCAAAATTCTACTTATCCCTTGATGATGATTTAATGAGAATTTTCGGTGGAACCAACATCAAACGTTTTATGGAAGATGATCTTCCGATTGAACATCCTTGGATCACAAAAGCGATCGCCAACGCTCAGAAAAAAGTAGAAGGACACAACTACGACATTCGTAAGCATTTGCTTGAGTACGACGATGTGATGAATCAACAACGTAAAGTGGTGTATGCTTGGCGCCGTGAAGTTCTCACCCAACCCTCACTTCGTTCTATGGTATTTTCCATGGTGGAAGAAATCAATGCAGTGATTTCTGAAGATTTTTTCCCAGGCGGAAAACTTCGTCGTTTAGATGGTGAAAGCTCTCTGAACATAAAAGAACTCAATGAAGCGATTGCAGTCACCTTCCAAGTTCAGGCCAATGTCACTGAATCTCAGATTTCACCCATGAATGGCGAAGGTTTGAAAAAATTGCTCACCACCATTGCAACTGCTGCCTATGAAGCA
Organism: Bdellovibrionales bacterium; assembly: GCA_947372355.1. Classification (GTDB taxonomy): domain Bacteria; phylum Bdellovibrionota; class UBA1018; order UBA1018; family CAIMNF01; genus CAIMNF01. The sequence continues at coordinate 10,020 of CANBTI010000043.1, forward strand.
AAAGAATCCCAATACTCTCCAGATCTCATTCGCCAAGTAGAAAAGATGGTTTTACTCGGAACAATCGATCAACTTTGGAAAGATCATCTTTTAGCGATGGATCATTTGCGTGATGGAATCGGATTACAAGGTTACGGACAAAAAGATCCACTCGTGGAATACAAAAAACAAGGTTTCAAGTTTTTTGAATTGATGATGGCTCAAATCACTGGCGATGTAGTTCGTAAACTTTTCGCCGTTCAAATTAGCGAAAATACTTCCAGAGAAGAACTGGATGCGGATATGGAATCTGAAGAAGAGCATATTAACACTCATCCAAGTGAGTCTCATCCTGAGCCTCGATCTGCAATTTCTCCTACCGGAGGAAAACTACAAAGTGCAGCAGATGCACTCGGCGGACGCCGCCCTCTTCCTCCAGGAACGGATCTTTCTAAATTAGGAAGAAACGATGATTGCCCATGTGGAAGTGGTAAGAAGTTTAAAAAATGTCATGGAATTGGGTAATTAAATCCTTCGGATTTAATGAAACATTTTTTTGATTGCATCCGTGATTTGTTGATTCGTGGTTACCATGCGTCCGGTTCCAGGCCCGTATGGCAATAAAGAACGAGATATATTCACGGAGCGCTTGGTACTTCCATTTTGAATGAGCTCTAGATTAATCACCACTAAAGGTGCACATTCGATAGCCCAATAATACTCTTCTGTACCACTTGACATACGTTGAATTTTATTCTTAAACGAATCGACACAATCTTTTTCTGAACTATCTACATTGCCAAATCGCTCAAGCATATTACCTACCTTTGAAAGTAAATCTTCACAACCAACTGTTCATTGGCATTTAGGTATTGAGCAACAAGTGCATCCAAAGTAGAGCGATTCACTTCAAAAAGATCAGCAAAAAGTAGTGCAAAAAGCTTAGATTTTGATAATTTTTTAAAAATACTAGAAGCTTCATCACCATATTCCTTGTGTTTGGTGAGAGTGTTTTGATTCCACACTACTTCCAACTTTAATTTTCGCTTGGGATCAAATATTTGATTAAGTTGATCTTGAGTAAAAACAGGAGTGGCAATCACTTCACCTTTTTTGGTTGGTAAAATCACTGGAAGCGGTTTATTCGGTTGATTCATCACCACTGGATTTGCATCCAATTTTTTGATGTTGATTGGTTTGAGTTTTTTTGGCGTCAATGGTGGCACTGTTGTGGTGGTTGGAAGTGGTATCGTTGTCTGATTTTTATTATCCTCACAAGGCGGAACGCTGCGATCGAGCTCCTGTTTTCGAGTTTCAATTTTTTGTGTGAGTTCAAAAATCAGCCTTCCATTATCCATACTCAGAATTGTAGGAGCAGATGATTGATTGAAAAGTTCTTCTGTAAAAATTAAATTATTCGCAAAGAAGCCATTTTCACTATCTAAGTCATTTTTATTTTGGGTGTATGCAATTCCATTTAAATAAATACCAGGAGCTATTTTAAAATATACGTTATCACCGAGACGCCCTCCTTCACGATAGGATTTCCCTTGATGAATGAGATTATCATTTTCCACTTTATATATTTGATCTTCTAATCTTATGAATTGGGTTTTAGTATTATTTTGATCTTTTGATTCAAAATGATTTGAATCTATCGCTGTAAGTTTTCCACTATACCACCGATTCCATGAACTATTATATCCACACCAAAAGGGGGGACTTTCTTTCTGATAGCAACTCTTTTAAAAAATCATTTTTTTTGTGTTCTTCCTGAGAATATAGATTTTTAGATACATTTTTAAACTCACTCCATCCTTCAATATTGCTCGTAGGACACTGATGAGTCTTATAAACATTAGCAATCAGCTCTATCAAGCTCGCTGATAGAACTGGGTACTTACTGATTTCCTTTGCAGCACTTTCAGTGATCGCAGCTGCTGCTGTTGAAGATTGTTTTACTAATTCAGCTTCCATCGACCTTAATGCAGCATCACTAGAGTAAAGTGTTGAAACTTTTTCACTCCGAACTGTTGCACAGTCTTTTTTTACTTCGGAAATATTGATCAAAGCTGTTTCAATTGATTTTCTATCTACTGCACATTTTGGAATTTCAATCTGATGAGTTAGGCTAGCACCAAGCCATCTACCACTCGTATCAAAACTACCTTCTTGAAGAATTCTGACTGCACATTCCGTATCTTCGATCTCTCCATAATGAGCGCTTTGATTTAAAACCACTTTACGTTTTATTCTAGTTGGAGTGTTTGAATCACTGGGATAAACAATATAATCTTGATCTAAGAGAATGGTTCTTCCTTGAGACCGAGCAATGCTCACAGCCATGCTTGATTTTCTAGCTTCTTGATAAAGTTCTAAAAGTGCTTTTGGTTTTAGATCAGTCTCTACTCCACTTCCTAAAACTTTGCTCGATTGTTCAATCACGAGTGGAGGACTCATTCCTTGTGCCTGCGTTACCCCAGTAATCCAAATAGAACCCAATAAAACTGATGGTATGAGATAAATTTTGAACATATTTCACGGATTATAGATGCTTGATGATTGAAGTAGGGGAAAAAATTATCCAATCCGAATAACGCATTTTAATCACTGCAATTTAAATTAGAACCGTTGATAACAAATACCCGACAAAAAAAATCAAGCAAAATGCAGGCAATACGATTAGATTAGAATTTTAGAAACATGTTAGACTCTCTATAGATGACTAACGATCCAAATAACAAAAAAGATCTCACCGGAATTTTTGATCTGCAGAAGCTTCAGGCTGAAAATCCTGACCCCGCTATATCAGAAGCTCCCGTTGATCCTTTTGCCGTGAATGAAATGCAGGCTATCGAACAGGTTGATTCATTTGATTCTATTGATCAGATCGGAATGATGGATCATCCTGCAGATCATAAAACTGAAAATGATACTGAAAATTCAGATCATCATGTAGATCCATTTGCAGTGAGCGCACCTGAGCCTGCAGTTGATTTTTCAAATGAATTTTCTACCATGGAGCCTGAAGCCTCTCCTACCCTAGAAACCCCCGTTCTTGAAAATCTCAAAAATTACTCTGAACAATCTCAAGGTAAAACTAATCTAGAAGTAAAAATTAATTATCCATTTCACTTAAAGATGAATGGAGTTTTTGGGCCCTTTGAACGAGATAAATTACTCATGTTCATCACCGAAAATCCAATCGGATTATCCTCCAGCGAATTGGATCTACAGATTCAAGCAGGCAGAGTTTTTTTTCCAAGAATCAGTGAATATGCAGCGATCAAATTAGTTCAAGAGTTGAGAGATTCAGGATTATCTTTCTCTCTAAATCCATCTGATCAGGAAAATAATATCTCCACTGCTAATAGCAGCTCAAAAACGTTTCATTATGAAAATGAACAAACCGTGAGTGCATCGATTCCCTCAAATGAAATTCCTATTTTAAATGAGATCTCCGTTCTAAGTCTTAAAAAGCCTTTTCAAGAAATTGATGAAGTGAGCATTGTTCAATTCGTAAAAACTGAATTATTGGAAATAGAGAATTCTCCGATCATCCAAGAAGTGATTGAAAGAATGACCGAAAGCTTAAAACAAAAGGCCAGATTAAAAGGTGGGAATGCACTTTTAAACTTGAAAAAAGAAGTCCTCACTCTTCGACTTCCCTCACAATATCAAATCTCACTCACGGCAAGCGTGATTCAATATTAATTCATTAAAAACAATAATCTTAGCAACAATTCATAATCGATTGCATCTTTAGAAAAAAGCAAAGTTTCACCTACACTCCCTCCGATTTGAAACTGGAACTCTTTTTTTATTGGAATAAAATAGATCGCTTCTAAATTTAAACCCAAGTACTGATCAATGGTGGTGGAATTTGCAAAATTATGAAATGAAGCAATTGTGGAAAACACAAACTGATTGTAATTCAAACCAAGAGCTAATGAAGGACTAAATTTATTTATTTTTTCACTCAAGTTAGTTGTATTGACTAAATTTCCGGCATGCAACCCAAGATAAACTTTTAAACCAAACTTATATCCAAAACCCCAATCTTTACCTAAAATTAATCCATATTGTAATCCTGCATATGTTTTAGAGGAGCTTTTCACAGATAAAGCTTCATATTGAAAAGACGTTCCTGCAAACAACCCCGTCCTCATTTCTTCAGCAAATGAAGGAGAAATGGATATTTTTAAAAAAACGAATAGGAGAAAAAAAATCTTATCAATCAACGCTTATTGACCAATAAACATAGATGAAACGCACTTAGTGGCAATGGGTGATTGAGCAAACATACCACTATCTGTCATTGCACCCGTGACTGGGTCCACAGAAAACTTTCTGATGAAACCTGCCGCTCCTGAAGCCAATTGACCATAAGAAGCTACATACACATCCCCAGTTGCTGAATCTTCAATCATAGAAGTTGGTTGAAATAAATTTCCAACATTAAAATAAGAAACAGCAGGATTGCTCAGTACACCCGTTGAATCGACATAATTATAAGCAACAACAGAATTACTATTGGATGCGGTTCCAGAAAAAGCCACTAAAACTTTACCAGAAACTGAGTGTTGAATTACGGCATTAGGAATATTCGCTGGAGCTGCTGCTCCAATGGTTGGAACAGCCAAGGCATTAATAGAAACTCCTTGGAAAGAAGATAAACAATTTCCACCCAAATCTGTTGCTAAATTAACTCCTAAAGAAGGGGCAACTGCAAATTTATTTTGTAAACTCGATGAATGAGTAATGATCGCTTTACCTGAAGAAGTGATTAAAAAATTATTCATGAGAGTTGTATTTGCAGCACTCACTCCCAAACAAGTGGTTGCCCCCATTCCTGCTGCAGCTCCATTAAAGAAGCCATTTGCAAAAATTCCAGAATAATTTGGCAATTTAAATTTAGATAAATAATCTATTTTTTGAATTGTAGCAGAAGTAGATAGATACAAATTTCCATCTAAGGGTGATCGGATAAAACCACGAACCGTATTAGCGGCTCCAGCTGGTAAATAAGTTGCGTCCTGATAAAAGACATTTTTATCTTTGGAAGTTTTATTGATGCTGATGATTTGCTTAATATTGGTAGTGGAATTATCAAACGGATTACTTGCCACCAAAATTGAATCACCTAAATCCACCATACCACCTGGTTGATCATATGAACCATCCGCGTTAAAATCATAGAAGGTTTCAGCTAACCCAGTTTTTAAGTTATATCTTGTAATGATGCGATTTCCACTTTGAGCTCCAACGGCAGGGGAATAACAAATCCCACTTGCTACATAGAGATACGTAGAGCTTTTATCCACAATCTTTGAGATCGCTGCCAGATCCTTTTCACCGAATACACAACTTGTTAATAAACATGGAATGATTAGTGTTAAAAAAAAATTTTTATGTTTCTTCATTTCTATCCTCAAAATTTTATTCATCAAAAATGTAGCTCTTAGTCTATCGAATCCAATGAGCTTATCAAAAGATTTTTTAAAGAATTCACCCACAATTAGACTATAATGCTTTGATTTTTGACGGTTTTTCATGGAATATGTCAAGATATGGTCGATTCCCTTCAATTTACTAAATTCCAATCTGCAGGAAATGATTTCATATTAATCGATGCTCGAAAAACGGAGATGCGCAAAAAAGTGCTCTCTATGAATCGCAGTGAAATTGCAAAAATTTGTGACCGCCGTTTTGGCGTTGGTGCCGATGGTTTCATTCTCCTCCTCTCTCATCCTGACTATGATTTTGAAATGCGTAATTATAACTCCGATGGTGGTGAGTGCAGCATGTGTGGGAACGGAGCTCGAGCCCTCGTTCGCTTTGCCCACCAAGTAGGCATCGTAAAAGATCAATATCGTTTTATTGCAATTGATGGAGAGCATGAAGCAAAGTTTGATGGCAAAGAGATTCAAGTGAAAATGCGGAATGTTGAACCCGGAATTCCTACACCCATGGGAATCACCTTTGATACCGGATCACCCCATCTCGTTTGTAAAGTGAATGGCTTGATGGAATACCCGGTCGTCATTGAGGGTAGAAAACTCCGAAACTCTTCTCTTTTCATGCCATCAGGAATAAATGTTAATTTCATCGAAGAAGTAGCCGGGCAATTATTCATTCGAACTTACGAACGAGGAGTGGAAGATGAAACCCTCTCTTGTGGCACTGGAGTCATCGCAGCTGCACTCGCCTTCTCCAAACATTCCAATATATCCATTCAAGCACGTGGAGGAATGTTGCGGGTTAATTTTGAAAAAGATGGAAATGGGTTTAAAAGTATTTGGTTAACTGGTCCAGCAGAAAAAACATTTGAAGGCATTCTTTAAAAAAATTTATGAATCAATATCTCAATAAACTAGAAACTATCGACGAACTCATTCGTCACTACGCCCTTCCCTTCTCCTTTAAAATTTTGGGTGCATTCGCTATCTGGATCATAGGTGGCTTTTTTATTAAAATTGCTCAAAAACTTTTGAGAACGACCTTAAACAGACGCTTAGTGGATCCCACCTTAGTCAACTATGCGAACGCAACATCAGCCTTCGTTTTAAAAGCATTTTTAATTTTGGCAATTCTTGGCGTTTTTGGAATCGAAACCACTTCCCTATCTGCTCTTCTTGCCGCCACTGGTGTTGCAATTGGTATAGCTTGGTCAGGATTACTTTCGAATTTTGCTGCCGGTGTATTTCTGATCGTACTTCGTCCGTTTAAGGTCGGTGATACCATTAGCGCCGCAGGAATTACCGGTTCAGTACGCGAGATTGGCTTATTTGCTACCACCATTGATAACGGAGATAATCTTAGAATTTTTGTTGGAAACAATAAAATATTTTCAGACAATATTTTAAACTATAGCGCTAACTCTCACCGCATCATCTCATTTCGAGTGCAACTCACGCCAAACACTCATCCATTAAAAGCAATCGAACAGTTTTCCCAAAAGCTCAGTGTTCTTCCAAATTTAAAAAGTCAGGTCACGGGCGAAATCACGGAGTTCAACCCATTAGGCGTAGTGATCACCCTTAAAGGTGCCTGTCATCAATCAGATTTTGCATCGTTAACGACACAAGGAAATCAAATCATTTTTGAAACCATGCAAACAGAACAATATCCTTCACCTGAAGCAAAAGCAGTGATTTATAGTCGATAAAATTAGCCGGTTGGAGCCAAACGCAAAACACGGCTTTCAATATCCATCACGATTGCCGAGCAGTCTTCGCCTGGAAATGTTTCACCATCGATCAGTTTAGTTTTAATTCGATAACTGAGTTCATTCACCAACATAAATGGATCTTTTTCTTTTTGCTCTTGAAACACTTGATTGAGAAACACATCTCCCCCAACACCATTCACAAATCCATCCGATAATAATACCAAACGATCTTTAGGATTTAAGGTTACCACCGATTCATCCGCATGTGCAGGTGGCTCGTGAGATGATATTTTTTTCCCATGCTTTTTAAAGGGAATACAATTTCCATCCTGCCCTATTTGATAAGCTTCAATCGAACCATAGAGCTGATAATGAAGGGTAAAATCTTTTCGATTTAAGCGTCCAAAAAATAAACTTAGACTTTCTTTTTCGCCTAATGCTGTTTTTAAATCATGGTAAATAGACTGAATCCAATCCGATGAACGCAACTGTGATTCATTAGCGATTCGGGCAGAATTGGATAAAACCATTCCGAGTAACACGCTTGATAATCCATAGCTTGAACTATCAGCTAATAAAATATTCACATAATCTTTTTTATCGGATTCGAACAAATCAAAATAGTCCCCACCTGGCTTTAAGCCACTCATGTGCTTACTACTCACTCTAATGCCCTTCAGTCCAGTGAATCTTCTCGGAGTTTTTGCGGATAGAATGCGTTCTAAAACTTCATTCGTTTTCTCGAGTTCAATTTGTGTCATCAATGATTCTTCGCGTACAAAATGAGCACGATATTTACTGAGAAGTTCTGCCAATCGAAATGGCGTCACCACTAAATCATCCACCCATTTTAAATCTCTTGAATCTGGAAGTAACTCATTTTCTTCCACCACTAACAGATAGGTTCTACCAATACGATCTTGATTCTCCAGCCAATTTTGCCATCCTACTTTTTTGGAGTCGATGAGCCAAATTTCACCCAAACTTTCTTGCGAAGAGAATACAGAATTTCCAAGAGCCGTGCCTACCATTTTTTGAAACTTTCTTACTTCTTTAATCCATGAAGTTTCTGTAGTTACATCACGAGCAAATACCGACCAGTTTTTCATATTGTGATTATCTTGTTGCTTCATCGTTTATTCCCCACTTGTTGTAAATCTCCATCAACTTTTTTTGCTTTTTCGTTCAACATCACTTTGTATTGAAGTGCGTAACGGGTATCCCAGGAAGGTGTATTAGAAAAAGGACTCTTCTCATTATAATAAGCCAGCGAAATTTCACTATGCTCACTTCTATATCCGAGACCACCTGAAAACTCTGCAATCCCTGTCATGCCCGCTCGAAGAGCAAAATTCGGAGAAAAGGAAAGATCTAATCCTGTGGAGAGCTTTTCAAATATGCTTGGAAAGGATGTATGATTCGTTAAATCTTTATATTCAAAATACCAGTGAGTTTTGAATGTTCCAGTAATTCTCACTAAAAAATCAAATGCCACATCAACCGTCATCGCTTCCGTTCCTGGAACACCACTAATACTGGTGCCACGAGAAAGAAGTGCTCCTGAAGCAAAATGCAATCCGCCTAAATTTCTTGCCATCACACTTAAGGTCGGCAAATAAGTAAATGGCATTGCAAAATTCACACTCACATTATGTGAAAATCCATTACCCTTTTGAAGCCCATTTAAGAAACTTGCGCTAGAGTTTGATGTTCCTGTTGCATCCCCTGAAGTTTGATTTACATATTGAAGGCTATAACCTACGCGAATGATATTTCTAGCGAGTCCGAATCCATAACCTACGGTTGGAATGAGCTGACTCACGACGTGGTATTTAACATTGGTTCCATCAGAGGCACCACTTGAAAATTCTTGTAAAACCACTCCCACACCAAACCCATTCCAAGTAAAGGCAGAAATATTTGAAATACCCATTCCAAATTCTTTATTAGCATTGCTATTCATGGTGCCGGATATGCCACCTAAACTAAAAGTATTGCCTAATGTAGTTGCCAAATTTGAAACTGAATTACTATTGGCTACAAAATTTAAATTTAAAGGCTCAGAACGAAACCCTTGATATCTTGCGAGTGCTGCAGGATTGTTCATCAAAGAATTACCTGCTTCCTCACTGAGTGGAATCACCACACCACCCATTGCCTCACTCGATGAACCAACATACCTTGTTTGTGGATAATAATATTGGCGAGCGTATACTTCAGAATTGAATCCAAGATTCATTCCCATTAGAAGCGCGAGTTTTAAAAACAGGAAACTCATACACTCACTCATCGGAAAAAAGTCTCAAAAACTCGAGTTTTTGTGACACACTATCGGATTACGTCAAATTCATGACTTGGCACTAATACTGGTGTTTTTTTCTTTTTATGACACAATATAATTAAGATGAAATTGGTTTACTCTAAAAGCCGCGCTAATCAATCGGAAGTTGTTCATCGTTTTGACGTTCTTGGAGATTTTATCCCAGGCGATCTCGATGTATTGAAGAACTCTCTATTCTTTTTTTTTGAACAACTCAGCAAATCTGCAAAACTGAATTCTGTGGTGGTACTTGATTTTTCTGAAAGCTTGATCAAAATTAACGAATTAAAGCTTCAAAAGTTTGTTTCAGAAATTAAAGCATCAGCTCTTGCCTCTCAAGTTTTCATTAATATAGCGCAAACTGATATTGAGTCTATGCACGCAGAACAAAAAGCAATCGAACAAGCAATGATGAATCAATTGAACATTCTTGAAAATAAATTGAATTTAGTTGAGTCTATTAAAGAACAAATCTCTACCATTACCAATGAGAATGAAAATCTTCGCTTGAAATTAAACGAATCAAAGCCAAAAACAAGAGCTCGCAATATATTTGAAAAGCTTTGGGGTGAATCATGAGTGCTAATATATTAGTTTTAGATGATGATGCTGGGACAAGAAAGTTTTTAGAAACTTTGCTTCATTCCGAATATAAAGTTCAAGCATTTCCTTGTTTTGATCAAAATCCTATCGATTTGGTGATCAAGCATCAGCCTTCGTTGATTTTAATCGATTCTTTTGATTTTTGTAAAATAATCAAGGCAAATCCAGTCACCTCTGGAATCCCAGTGATCGTTCTTTCCTCAAAAAATAAAGCTTCAGATGTTTCTATCGGCTTAACTCTTGGGGCCGAAGACTTTCTCACTAAGCCGTTTGACCATAAAGAGTTATTACTTCGCATTAAATCTCACCTTAAAAATGCCAAAGCAGTACAAAGCATTCAATTTGTTAAGGTAGGAAAGCTCGAAATTGATACTCTTGAGCGAACCGCAAGCTATGCCGGCATTGTTATGAATCTTACCATTACTGAATACGATATCCTTCGATTGCTTGCTTCTAAAGTTGGGGCGGTAGTTTCACGTGAAGAAATCATGAAAGTAATTTGGAAAGATACCGCTACTGAAACTACTGATCGAACAATTGATGTTCACATTCGTTCACTTCGCAAAAAAATACCAGAACTAGAAGAGCACATTAAAAGTGTCTACGGTGTTGGCTATCAATATTGGGAATAGTTCTAAGATTAAGGCTTCATTCCAAGTTGAATATCGGTAAGAACGGTTTCTTTTCCCTCTTTAATTTCAACATTCATTACCTTTTCAACTCCAAGTAGATCATTTTTAACCGTAATTCTATAATGACCAGCTTGAAGCTTTTCTTGATTTAAAGGTGTCTTAAAAACAATCGGTTTTGGAGCTTCCGCAGGTTGACGATCTATATTAACGATCGTTACATCTGCCACAGAGGGTTTTGTACTAATTGAAAGAATACCGTAAACCATTGGCTCTAGTTTTACATCTAAAGATGATTCTTTGAATGCGTTTAACTCTGATTCTTGAATCGTAAATTCTTTTCGGAAAGTGACAAAACCTGTTCGTTCAACCACGATTGAGAGTGGCTCAGCCACGGGCACTTCAGTAGAACCCTTTTCAAGATTGTAGTTCTGTGAATTTACCGTAACTTTTGTACGTGCAAAATCACCATCAGGAAAAACATGTACTTTTAATTGAGCAACTTTACCACTACTCACAGGAACTGTCGGTTGAGCGGGCTGTTGTGCTACATTCTGAACCTGTGGTACTTGTTGTTTTTCAAATTCAAGAAAACCAAAATATCCGGCCGCTCCCAAACAAGCTGCTCCAAAAATAATTTTTATATATCCTGAGATACTGGATTGCTGAGACGATTCAACTGGCTTAGGCACAGCAATACTCTTAGTTCCCGCTCTAGTTCTAGAAGAATTATTGGATCCATATCCTGTAGAAGCAACCTTCATTTGACGTTGACGGATCGGACTACCAGCAATATCCAATTTTTCAGCACTGGAGAGTTCCGATTTATTAAATTTATCGCCGATAAATTGAGTCATTCTCGTGTGTTCATGTTTAGTGCCTTGAGCACTTGGAGCTAAGGTTCCATTGGCAATGACCAACGGTTTTTCACTCACATTACTTTTTGCGCCTAAAACAATCAGTTCTTCAGCACGAGCATTCACCGATTGTAGGTTTTTTCTATCCTCAACAATCACATCGTGAAACATTTTTTTAATGAATTGTGAAAGATCACTCGGACCAAAATCAGAATATTGAGTAGCAAGAACCTTACGTAATGCTCTTGCTAATTCATCGCCAGTTTGAAAACGTTTACGAGGATCACGAGTTAAAGCCTGAAGTACAATAGCATCTAATTCTTTTGAAATCGCAGGATTGAATTGAGAAGGTGGCTTCACAAAAGTAGTGCAGCTTTCAATCATTTTTAAAACTTGAAACTCATTATCGCCTTCAGCAACAAATAATCGTTTTCCAGTCAAAGTTTCCCAAAGTACAATACCCAATGCAAAAATATCTGAACGTCCGTCCAGGGTTTCACCCATCACTTGTTCAGGTGATAAATAGCTGAGTTTTCCTTTGATCACTCCGGCACGCGTTGCTTCGCCATTCGTGTTAGCTTTTGCAATACCGAAATCAATTACTTTAATATTTCCATCATAAGAAACAATAATATTTTGAGGACTGACATCACGATGAACTAAGTTTAATGCTTCACCGGTAATTCGATCTTTGAA
>CANBTI010000044.1 GCA_947372355.1 Bdellovibrionales bacterium
ATTGGATCCAAAGATGAAGTTGCATCCTTCATCTGTATGGTTACAAATCGAGCTTCTTTTGCATAAAAACTAGTGTTTTTAATCTCGTTTTGAATGGAGCCACATGCCCATAATCCTAAGAGAACTTGAGCGAATGAAAGTACCATCAAACCTAGTAAACCCCATGAACGTTTCAATGGAAGGATGGCTAATTTGCTGATCAATCTAAAATTCAAATGATTCATACCCGCTCCTCCACTTTAAATGTGCCATCTCTTAAAATTGCACATCTCTTGCGAAGACGTCTCACCATTTCCAAATCATGAGTGGCGAGCAACATCGTAGTTCCAGATAAATTTAATTTTACAAATAGATCCATGAGTTTCCAGGTCATTTCAAAATCCTGTGCACCTGTCGGTTCATCTGCAATCAATAGATCACACTTTTTACAAAGTGCTCTTAAGATCGCCACTCTTTGTTTTTCACCACCTGAAAATGTAGCCACTGGTTTATTCCATTTGTCTTTGAGTCCCATTAGCTGCAAATAGTTCTGCATGGTACCGTGATCGACTCGATCCATTAAAGGAAGAGAGAGTTGAGTTAACTCAATATGATCACGAAGAGTGAGATCAGGAATGAGTCCTAAATTTTGAGGGATAAAAGAGATCCTTTTTCTGGAACGCATGAGATCAGCATTGCTTGAGTTTTGAAAGTTCACACCCTGACAATAGACTTGTCCGGAGGTTGGCTGCTCAAAACTGGCAACGGTTCTCAAAAGAGAGCTTTTTCCGGCGCCACTGCCGCCGAGGATATAAAGGAAGTCACCTTGCGCCAAATCGAAATTGACGTTTTGCCAAACCATTTCGCCGGGGGTGAATGCCTTTGCTAAATTTTCAACTTTCAGGAGTATGTTTTTCATGATGTACTTTTGACAGTCTAACTATGTGGAAGGCAAAGCTCAATCAACATTTTGCAAAATTTGCATTTCTGCTCTGGAATCTGATTTTTCATTCTCTGTGGCTGTCCGCACTTTTTTTTCTATCCAACGGAAATAACTTCAATTCCCTCTGGGTGGAAAACCAAATCCTATTTGCCACTCTCAGTATCGTATTATTTGCTTATATTTTTCGAGATGAATGGGGATACAAATTTAGAGATATGAACCAAGCTCGGAACTGGATTTTAGCCGGCTTCGCCCAAGCAGTAGTTCTGGTTTTATTTGTCCTATTTCAGGGAATATTATCAAAAAACATAGATTTTTTAGGCTTTTCTTCACAATTGGGAGTTAATTTTCTCTCCTCTTACTCTTGGTTTTTTCGCTCCATCCTTTTGTTTTTTTTGGCCTTCACACTGAATGCCACCACCAAAACCCTGACCCCCCATTGGATGGGAATCCTCCTTCAATATTTTTTCTTTTGGATCTGGTTTCAACCCACATTTTTTGATTATTGCTTCATCACTCTTTTTTACGTGATGAACTCCTCTTTTCTATTTTCAACCGGACTCATGGGAGGAACCTTCATCATGACTCACGCAGTCTTAGGATCGGTGCTCATGGGAAGCGAGTTCTCAGGATTATTCCAATTCAAATGGTCTGAGGTGGAGAGCTCTCTCCTTCACAGTCCAGCCCTCATTCTCGGTTTGTTTTTCATCTTCGCAACGAATAAGCTGAAAACGTTTTTGAAAAGACGAAAGGAAGTCGCATCACCATGAACAATCCCACCAATCCTGCAACTTTGAGTGCTTGGACCCTAATTTTAGACGCCAGTCCTCTGGTGAAACTCATCTTACTCGCACTTTTATTTGCCTCAGTTGTCACTTGGGCCATCATCATTCAAAAGACTAAAACTCTTAAAGCGACTCGGATTGCAGATCAAAAATTTTTAGATGCCTTTTGGTCAGCACAAACATTAGAAGAGATTTCTGATCAAATCTCGACTTATAAATCTTCAGCTGTTGCGAAAGTTTTCATCTCTGGTTACCGAGAGCTTCGTAAAATGCAAATTCCAGAAATTTCAAATCTAGAGCGCGCACTTCACCGTGCACACTCGGTTCATCTAGATGAAATGGAAAAACATGTCGATTGGCTTGCCACCACAGCCAGCGCTGCTCCCTTTGTAGGATTATTTGGAACTGTTTGGGGGATCATGAGTTCATTTCAAAATATTGGGGCGAGCGGATCAGCGAGTTTATCAGTGGTTGCTCCCGGAATTTCAGAGGCACTCATTGCAACTGCAGTTGGTTTGGCAGCAGCCATTCCCGCAGCCGTGGCTTACAATTCAATTTTAGGTAAAATTAAAAGAATCTCATTAGAAATGGATGTTTTTTCACAAGAATTTTTAAACATGATCCAACGTAATCTTTCCGTAACTACGAAAGGCGCTCCCCATGGCAATGAATCCTCACCCATCAGCCAATAATCCGGGCAGCCGATTCGGACGCACCTCTTTATCTGAAATCAATGTCACTCCACTCGTGGATGTGATGCTGGTACTCCTCATTGTATTCATGGTTTCAGCACCGCTCATGCAACAAGGGGTAGAAGTAAATTTACCAAAAGCAGATGCAGGCGCGCTTTCGCAAACAGAAGATCCGATTGTGATTTCCATTCAAAGAGATCAGAAAATCATCTTTGATAAAAAGAATTACAACCTTCAAACACTCGCTTCAAAACTTTCCTCTCTCGCTAAATCAAAACCAAACTCTCAGATTCTGGTACAAGCCGATCAAGCCGTGAATTATGGTGTGGTGGCAAAAGTGATGTCGGAATTAAAAAAAGCACATTTTACCCGTGTGGGACTAGTCACCGATCCAGAAAAATAAAATGTCTGAACCTATCGATCACCTCGCATCACGAAGTTCTGATCCAATGGCCCGAGCAATTAAATTTTCTCTCGGAATCCATATCGGGCTACTCGTGCTTCTTTATTTAAAAAGCGTGGTGATGCCTGGTCCACTCAATACAAAAGAATACATTCCTTCTTTGCGCGTTGATCTCGTTGCCCTCCCCGATCAAAAGGCGACTGAGGTGGTCACTCCAGCGATGCCGGCGGCTTCTAGTGAAGAAGTGAAGGAAACGGTAAAAAAAGAAAAAGTGATCAAAACTCCAGTGGTGGAAAAAGGTGATTACTCCCTGAATAAAAAGAAATCTAAAAAAGATCGGATGAAGAGCGCTCTGGATCGAATTAAATCTTTGGAAAAAATCAAAGAAGGTGAACAAATCAAAGGCAATAAAGTGATGCGTGGATCTTCCGCTAAAGGGGAAGCTACGAGTTCTGTTGAAACCACTTATTTTGATGTTGTGCTCGATAAGATTCGCAATGAGTGGGAGCTCCCCCAATGGTTGAAAGATAAAAATCTTTCTGCAAAAGTATTAATCAAAATTGATCGCCGCGGAATGATCACCAAAACTCAATTCATCAAATCATCAGGCAACGAGCAATTTGATTCAGCCGTGAGACGCACCCTTCAAGCAAGCTCGCCCTTCGCAGCACCGCCACTTTCAATTTTGGCCGATGTTTCTCAAGATGGAATTGTGTTTGGATTTCCGATTGCGGAGTGATTAACTCGTATCGATACGAGTGGAATGTGACTAACTGGCAAACAAAATTGTTACTTTATCCTTCACGCTCGTTCTTAGCAGCTTTTCTAATTAGTCGATTGAATGCAGTTTCATCAATATTTCCAAGCGCTGGAATAGGAATATGCCTTATGAATTTCCCGTTTCCTTTCAAAAGTTTCTTTTTATCAGAGTCCAATAAATAGGAACCGCCAAAAAAACCGAATTGCAAAATATCGTACCCGGCGAAAATAAATATGACAGGCAATTCCTCACCCATCCAACATCCATTCCCCCATTTAACCGTTTCAGAAAGTTTAGGTGCTGCATTGTTCACAAGCTTGCGAAGTAGCCTAATAAGTTTCCGGTGTTCAGGACTTTGATCAGCTGCCCAAAGGTCGAAAGACTCGTAAGTTTTCATTTTAGATTTCTTGGTTGATTTCTTAGGAGCTTTTTTAAGTTTGAGTTTTACCATGATTCTCATATTAATCAGTCACTCCAATATCGGCAATCTGAGAAATCGGAAATACTAATTAAAAAGTAAATAAACGATGATAAAAATATAGCTTCTCATTACATGTTGAACAACCGAAGTTAATAAATAAAATAACTCGTATCAATACATTTACAAATTGAAGAATTGTTTCTGACTAAATTTTTGAAGTTCTTTGTATCTTCTCTTTTAATAGCTCAATCATTTTAAGTGCCTCAAAAGTTAATGGATAGCTTCCGTGATAAGTAACAAAGATAGGAAAACTAAGTTTAATCTCAGGGTAGAGATATTTCAGTTTTTTTGCTTTAATTTCATTGCGAACTAAGATTTCAGGTAGCAGGCCAATTCCAAGCCCATTCAAAACTAAAGCCTTGTAGGCCATCATATCATTTGCACTTAATTTAATTTTTAAGTCTTTATTAATCTTTTTCATTTTTTCAAAAGTCGGCAATTTTGGAGAATTCTGATCATGAATTTCCCTTGAACCAATAAAAGAGTTTATGGCTCCTGGGCTAATATTTGGAGACGCCACAATTTTGTAGGTACAGTGTCCAATTTCTTTATATTCAAGTTCTTTTATTCGATCTCCTTCATAACCAATAAACGCAAATTCCAGTTCACGATGTTTTACCCTTTGTACGGTATCGTCCGTGATTCCGGTAAACATCATTGGCCACATCAGTGGATAATCTTTAGAAATTTGTGCGATCACTTCGGGCATGAATAGAAACGAAAATGGACTAACTGCTCCAAACTTGAGAGTGCCAGAAAGTTCTGTTTTCTTATCCTGAGCAAATCTGATTAGGTCTTCTGAGGAATTGAGAATATTTCTAGCAATGAACAAAAGCCCTTCTCCCTTGGAGGTCAATTGCACACGTCTCTTTGTTCTTAAGAAAAGTGTAGTGCCTGTTTGCTCTTCAAGCCTTTTGATGGCTTTACTAACGGCGGACTGTTCAACAAAAAGACGTTTAGCTGCTTTGGAAAAGCCCTTTTCCTCCGCCACAATAACAAATGATTTAATTAAATTGAGGTCAAGATCATAAAGTCTCATTAGGACTTAATATAATGAAATTAATGAATTTTGAACAACTTTAATATTGAGCTACACAATATAACAGAGGTGAAATGATGAATTTATTACAAATGTCTTTGCTATTATTCAGTTTTTTAATTGTTCCCGCTGCAAGTGCAGATATCCAAAATGATGAGATCTCGTTGATTACGTATTTAAAAATAAAGCCTGGAACTGAAACCAGTTTTAAGGCAGCCCTCAATAAGATCATCAAACCGTCTTTAGCAGAGCCAGGAAATATTGCATGGTTTGTGCAGGAATCAGTTAAAGATCCTACGATGATTGTCTTTTTTACGAGATGGAAAAATGAGGGTGCTCTTCAAACTCACTTAAAATCAAAACCATTGGTGGAATACATTGCTGAAACGGCCCCATTTCTAGAATTAGGTTATCCACAACTTGTTAGATTCAATCCAATTGATCAAGCAAGAAAAGAAGTGCCTAGTGGGGGTTACAATCCAGATAATTGCGATCAATGTTGGCCTTGAAATGAAGTTTGGTGAAACTTAATTTAGTAAATTACGGTTTTTACGAGCTTGAGAACGGCAATGGATGAGATAAACTATTGAGCATGAGTTCCAATTCAGTTTTAACAATTTATGCCATGGTAGGTCCAATGGGATCAGGAAAAACTACCCTTGCTTTGAGTATTTCTAAAGATAGAGAAGCTAGGTTTTTCTCCCTCGATAAAACAATCAAAGAATTCAACAAACCGATCAAAGATATTAAAGACTATGAATTCCATATGGCAGAGGCTCTCGAGATCATCGGAACAAATGCAATTCAAGCCTTAAAAATCAATCAATCCGTAGTATTAGATTTTGGTGGTGGAATTGGACATTGGGAATGGCTTAAAAATATTGCCGATTCTTCAGGTGCGAATATTGAAATTTATCAATTTGAAATACCTATTGAAGAGCGGCTGAAGCGAGTTAGAAAAAGAAACCAAGATAAACCCAAAGATATCTATCACTTTACAATGAGCGATGAAGAAGTGATGGGAAGTAAATCTCCGCGTGAAACTCCAGAGCCCAGTGAGCAGGTTAAGATCATCAAAGTAATATTTTAACAGGCTGTAATAATTAATCGTTACATTTCGCCAAAACTTTGTCGCCCTGCTTTTCTATTCCCCACTGATCGAAATCTCGATATTCTTATCCAATGAATAAGATCAATTTTTCCGTTCTTGCAACAGCGGGTTTCATATCCCTTTCGGCAGTGACTTCTTACGCACAAACCACTTCCATCGCAGTGGGTGAAGCCAAAACTAAAAAACCGATGATTGCACTCAGTTCGCCCAGTACCACTTCAGCAAATATCACTGCACAAATTTCTCAAATTCAAAAAACAATTGAAAATGACTTGAATTTTTCTGATCAATTTAGAACTTCAGCAGCCACTGAAAAAAACTCTGCTGATTATTCTTCCACGGGAACAATCAAATCTGAAAATGATCATCTTACTTACGAATTCCATCTTACGCTTGTAGGAAGCGGAAAAGAAATTTTAGGAAAACGCTACTCGAGCGATCTCTCTGATTACAAAACCCTGGCCCATTCGATTGCGAACGACATTGTTCTTGCGATCACTGGTAAAAAAGGAATTTTCCTCACTAAAATCGCCTTTTCTTGCGATCACACTGGTAAAAAAGAAATCTACACGATGAACTTTGACGGGAGTGAAGTTCGTCAAATCACGAAAAATCGTTCTATCTCCATGGGTGCTTCTTGGAGTCCGGATGGAACTAAATTGGGGTATTCCCTTTTTAATCGTCATTCAGATGGAACAAAAAATATCGATCTCTTCGAATATAACTTTAGAAGCGGCGGTATGCGCTTACTCAGTAATCGCAAAGGAATCAATTCAGGAATTAGCTATCATCCCAATGGGAAAGATGCAGCAGTCACTTTGAGTTATGCTGGCAATCCAGATATTTATTTACTCAACGTTGATTCACGCACCACTACCCCTCTCACAAAATCCGTTGGGTTTGATGTGGATCCAAGCTTTAGTCCGGATGGAAGTAGATTAGCCTTTGTTTCTTCACGAGCGGGCAAACCCATGGTGTATACCCTTAATCTCTCAAATCCATCAGACGTGAAACGAATCACTTTTGCCGGACAATACAACGCCACTCCAAATTGGTCGCCCGATAGTAAAAAAATTATTTTCGCGGGTTGGATCGATAGTCATTTTGATATTTTCACCGTGACAGCCGATGGTTCAAAGATTGAGCGTTTCACTAAAAACGAGGGCAACAATGAAGATCCTTCCTTTAGTCCGGATGGATCAATGGTTGTGTTTAGTTCTAATCGTGCAAATCATGAAAAAGGAATTTACATCATGAATTCAGACGGAACTAACGTCAAGCGCTTGACTTTCGGCTTAGGAAATTGCTCTGGATCAAAGTGGAGTCCGTATTTATAAACTTTTTTGTGTTAAAATATTCGTATATTCAATTTCGATTACTTAAGGAGATCTCATGAGTCAGGAAAGAATTGCAATCATTGGTGGAGTTCGTACCCCGTTCGTTCGCGCACGTAGCGTGTTTCAAAAAATGTCGGCTGCAAATTTAGGTGGCGTAGTTTTAAGAGAAACAGTCAGCCGCACTGGGATTGATCCGAAATTGATTGATGAAGTTTATTTCGGAATCGTGAGCGCACCCGCTGAAGGTTCTAACGTATCTCGTGAAGCACTATTTGATTCAGGCCTTCCTCCCACTATTCCTTGCACCACGATCAATCGATATTGTGCATCCGGATTAGAAGCTGCAGCAGGAATCGCTGCTAAAATTCAAGCCGGACAAATTGAAATCGGATTAGCCGGTGGTGTAGAATCCATCAGCTCAGTTCGCGCTCTTTTTAGTGCTGAAGCGACTGATTTTTTTCAAGACATCGCTAAAGCTAAAACCATGGGCCAACGTTTAGCAAAGCTTTCCCAGTTTAAAGCTTCATACCTTGCGCCCAATGCTCCTGGAATTAAAGAAGCCACCACTGGTCTCTCTATGGGACAATCTGCAGATTTAATGGCTCGCGAATATAAAGTAGGCCGCAAAGAACAAGATGAATTCGCTTTAGCTAGTCATCAAAAAGCAAGTGCTGGCTGGGAAAAAGGATTTTTCCAATCTCACGTTTGCAAAGTGGCAACTCCGGATGGAAAAGTGATCGAAAAAGATACCGATGTTCGCTCTGATTCCAGCATGGAAAAACTTGGGAAATTAAAACCAGTATTTTATAAAGATGGAACCATCACTGCAGCAAATGCTAGTCCACTCACCGATGGTGCATCCGCTGTGCTTCTCATGAGTGAGAGCAAAGCAAAAGCAATGGGCTACACTCCGCTTGGATACATTAAAAGCTATGCAGCTGCAGCAGTAGATATCCTCACTGAACCACTTTTAATCGGACCCGTTTATGCCATTCCAAAAGCACTTAAAATGGCCGGCATTTCTTGGAATGATTTAGATTTGATTGAAATCCATGAAGCATTCGCAGGCCAGGTGCTTGCCACTATTCGTGCGATTGAATCAGAAAGATTCAATATCGGCAAAGTGGATATGAATAAAGTAAATCCTAACGGTGGAAGTATTCCCATTGGACATCCATTTGGAGCAACCGGCGGACGCATGATGCTTCAAACCCTTCATGAGTTAAAAGCAATGAACAAACAATACGGATTGATTTCTGTTTGTGCGGCTGGCGGTATTGGATCAGTGATGATTCTTGAACGCGCTTAAAAATCTGCAAGGTACATAGATGAAAGATGTTGTAGCCGTCGGACTTGATCTAAAGCCAAGCACTCTCATTAGCGCATACTCTCAAGGAGTATTTCCTTGGCCATGCGAAGATCTTCCCTTGCTATGGCATTGTCCCATGAAGCGGGCAATTTTACAGTTTAATGAATTTCACTATCCTCGTCGATTAAAGCAATACATTCAAAAAGCCCCCTGGCATTACACCGTAAATAAAGCATTCGATCAGGTGATTACGAGCTCTCAAGATCGAGGACTAGAGGGAACTTGGATCACACCTGAAATGAAGGTTGCTTACCGAGAGCTTCATCGCTTAGGGCATGCCCATAGCGTGGAAGTTTGGAATGGAAAAAACCTGGTGGGTGGTCTTTATGGAGTTGATATCGCCGGATATTTTGCTGGTGAAAGCATGTTCCATCGTGAAGACAATGCCTCCAAAGCTGCAATTGTATTTGTCATCGCCTTGTTAAAAAAAGTAGGACGCACTTGGATGGACATCCAAGTCCTCACCCCTCATATGAAAGTATTAGGGGCTACCGAAATTACCAGACGAAAATTTTTAGGAATGCTCGAATCAGCAAAAGAAAGCCAAAAATTGGGCACTGGATTAAAACCTTTTAACCATGAAGAGGTTCAAGAAAAATATACTTATAATAATTTCTCGATGTTCATGGAGAAAGATAATTCATCGGCGATTAAGAAAACGCCACTTTGAGATGGAACTGTTGGATCCCATGCGGTTACCAAAGTTTGAACGTGGCTACGGTTAAAACTAAGGGTGGATTCAGGACTCAATACCAATCCTGAAGTGGTCACTTCATACATCATCGTAGCCTGAACGTTCTTAATAATATTTCCGCTCACTGTTAAATCTGAAAATTTAAAATCAAATACACGATAAATTTTATTATTTGCAATTTCTTGATGAACATTCACTTCCGTTGGATGAGCGCTCAAAGAAATACTTTCGATGACTGAAGAACTGTTTTGAACTTTAATATCAAAATTAAATTCTAACGATGATCCACCCAAGGATTTAATCATGAAGGTTACTTCTTTTTTAATCCCTTCAGCCATTCCCCAACGAAGAGTGTGCACAGGGGCATGATTAACATGGCTACAATTGCTACCGCCAATTTGACAAAGTAATCCGCTAGCAGAGCTCATCTCATCTACAAAATTAGCTTTCATTGGAATGATTAACGCTGCGATATCGCTGTTATCCAAAGCACCATTTGAAGTAAAACTAGTACCAGAAGCACTACTCACATAACCAGAAGCTGGACTAGGAGATGCTAGTAATTTTGGAGAAATTGCTAAATCAGAATTGTTTTGTTTCACTTCTTCCGGTGCACGAACGGAAGCGGGCGCATGTCCTATTTGCGGAGCATAACTCATCACTCCGCCAAAGGATGCAGGCGATTCTTCTTTATTCTCTGCAGTTTCATCTTTCTTTTCTTCATCCTTTTTTTCTTCTGCTGCAACTGCAGGGGGAGCCACTGCTGGAACTTCGGCGGTAACGGCAGGAACAGCTGCACTTGGAACTACCGGTTGATTGTTATTGAATGTAGGGACATAGCTGTCTCCGAACGAAGGAGATTCAGCATGATTCATCTTTTTTTCAATCACTTGTTCAGATGAGATCACCACGTCATGGGATACAAACTTCTGAACCTGACCATAGGAATAATAGGTTACGGTTCCAAGACCTAAACAAAAACAGAATTTATAGGCAAAACCTTTAACAATAGTAAACATAGGGTACTCTCTCTCCCCCTTTACATAGCAGAGCTCGTGCCATCCACTTTCTTAATGATTTCAAATAATTGGACAAATTCCTGTCAATAAAAACGACAAATATTAAAGCAGGTGTTTATTTTTTATACAGAGATTATTTAATGATTAAACTAATATTGTTTACAAATTAAATGAACCTTGTTAAATCATCGCTCATGAAATTGCTTTTGCTCTGCATCTTGCTTCTCCAATCTCCCACTACTTGGGCGGACACTCCGCTTTCACGTACTTTTGTGAGTGGCAATGCTCTCATCAATCAAAATAGCGTTGAGAAAATCGTGAAAGACCTCATGGTTAAAGGGTTAAAAAAGGATTTTGATGCTGAAAATAAATACGGCGGACTATCGTTAAAAACCGATGCTACCGAACACCGCCTGAACATCCCACAAAATAGCATCCTAAAAGATATTCTTTCTACTCTTGGAATTTCCAATCAAATTAAAGTATTGATTGACCCTATTCATACTTCTATTAACTTTGGTCCTGACTCCTTCAAGATAAATATAAATAAAACTGGAACTAATGTTTTTAGCATCAAAGCTCACTGGGAAGTGGCTGAATTAGTGGCACGCAGCAAAGCACTAAAAATCATGGTACCTAAGGGTGCATTTGATCAATCTTTCACCATCTCCTCTCATCCTCTCCTCATTACTCTTAAACCAGGATCAGGATCGGTAACCGCTGATATTTCTCTCACCGCTACTCTCACCAATGAAGGTTCAAAAATTAAATTAGAGAGTTTTGATACCAATCTTGATGATTTAAAACAGCGCTTACAGGTAAAACTAGGCAAGCTCACCGTAAATGGAAAACCTCTTGAATTAGAAATCATGAGTAATGGAGAATCCATTTATACCGATGAGCCAACCATTCGTGCTCAATTCCAAGGCTTTGAACCAGAACTCATGAAAAGTGTTCAACAACAATTGGGCAACCTGATTCAAAAGCAATTTTCTGCAATTGCAGAAAAATTAGAAAATGAAAATCCATTCAAAATCTCTCTTAATTCTACTAAAATATTATCTCAATACTCGTATAAGAACCCTGCTGTTACCGCTCTCGTAAAAGATATCAAAGCAGATATTATTTTTAGTTACTTGCAAGAACTACCAAGACTTAACTTATTCACCACACAAGTTTCATCCCAAATTTGTGTTGGAGTGGATTGTTTAACAAAAAAATGGCAATCCAGTCCAATTTCAACAGAAGATATTGGAAACATTGGCTCTGACGATGCTGGAGTGATCCTTTATGAATCATGGGTTCAAAATGTAATCAATTCAGTTCCATTTCAAAAAAGAATTAAAGAGTACTACAAAAAAACAATCACTACACCAGGAGTTTCTCTAGGTGATGATGGAATCAAAGTTCATTTTAACGCTGAAAAAAATGCAATTACAGCAGTGTTGAATTTAAAAATCGATATTAAAGCTACCGGGAATGGCAAGAATGCATTGAGTTCTTGGTCATCTTTTAAGAGTTATTCGAAAAAACAACTCGCCGACATGTGGGAAAACATCGCTGGTTCTGGACAGTATGTTTATCTTCCAATTGAGATCAATGTGATGATCAAAGGCACTGAAAACAATTCACAAGGCAATAAAGAATTAGTTCTTGAAACTAAACTTGAACAAAATTCAGATGGTTCCGTACCGAACACATACAAATACAAATGCAATGTTCAGAACATGAATGGCTCCATTCGAAAAGAATTACTCACTTCAATTTACAGTGAATTAAAAAAATCACTTCCACAGGGCTTTAAAATTGGAGTTGGAAAACCAATTGAATTGGGTGGAGTTAATTTCTTTATTCATCAGGCGATCATCACCAAGAACAATGGCTTACTGGTTAGCGGAGGCATTCAATGATTAAAACTCTACTTGCACTTTCATTACTCATGCCCAACCTATCCCAAGCTCAAGATCTTGTTCTACAAACCAGACTTGAACAAAGCACCCTTTCCGCTCTTGTTGATAAAACACGCGTTTTACTCAACAATTCGGAAATTGGCGATCATATGACAGGCGTGGTTGGATTAAGCGACGACATTACCTTTAATTTAAACGAATTAGTGAAAAGTGCTGATTACGCTAAATTCAAAGACCTATTTTCAGGCATATTCAAAATGGATCTCAATAATGCAGTGCTTAGAATTCGTATTCCAAAAATAGGATATGAAATTAAAAAACTAGATGCAAAACCATTAAGTTTAGCGGTGCAAGATCCAATTTTGAATCTTGGAGTAACAAGTTACATTCACGAATTAGGCATTAGCCTTACTGATGGAATTGATTTGGATCTCATGATCGTGAATCCTAAATCAAACAAACCTGAATCCTATCTCACTGCTCATCTGATTCCTACCACCATCAACTTCCCGGCCAATATTGAGCCACTCAGCTTAAACGTGCAATTCGAAGCCAAAAGAGATGAAAACTTTAATTATAGCTTAAAGAGTTATGATTTAACCTCGATTCCAGATTTCGTGAATCGTCATCTCAATGATCTACTGATCATTGATCAAAATAAACAGCACATTTCCGCTCAAAGCATTTCCGTAAATCCAGTGACAGTTAGATTGAGCAGTCTTACTCGTACTGTTAGTTTTGATTCTTTTAAGCCAATTCTTCAAAAGAACTTTGATAAAATTATTTCATCGATCATTTCTAGTTTAGGAAGATCATTACAAAATTCAATCGGCCCGAAAATCTTAACTAAGGTTTTCTCTAGTAAAACCAGAAGTGATCTCATCGTTAAAAACGAACATCTTTACACTAGATTCATCACTTCTAATTTTTCTCAGCCTACAAAAGATCAACTTTACCTAGGGGTAACAGGGGAACTCTGCACAGCAGAGTTATATCAGCAATACCACGAGCAATGTTCTCAGCAGGTCAATTTTCCTGCTTCAGCACGCTCAATTTCCGATGGGGATCGCAGCAATGCGATGTCGGAAATAACCGAGAATCTAGCTCGTGGTAATTCTGACCTTATCTTAAGCTTGTCTGAAGAATACATGAATCGATTGCTTGCCATCACTGTTCAAGCAAATTTATGGAATGAAAGTCTTGGAAAACAACATCTTGCTATTGGTCCTAAAGGAGCCTTTCTTATTTTTAATCAACGCACTCAAACTCCTGAACTCTTTTTAGATGTTCTTTATACTGGAGAAGGAAAAGGCATTGAAGGAATCTTAATCACTGAAAGGCATCCGCTTCGATTTCCACTTCGAATCAGCACATCAATGCAATTCACCAATCAAGATGGAATCCCACATTTAATCATCAAAACGGAGAAAGTTCTTTCCGATAAAAATGAAATTATGAATGGAATTCCTGAATATGATCTTTCGAGTCATCTTATTATTGGGTTAAAGAAAACAATCGCCAAAAAGGTATTAGAGATGTCTGCCCAAATTAATGGGCAAACTGCCATAGATCTAGAACTTCCAGTTCTTAAAAATATTGATCTAGAAAAAACTTGGCATGAAGCTTCCCCTTTTGGTCGACTCAATTTATTCTTTAAACTGTGAAAGAAATCTTCAGTTATTTTCTTAAATTAGGAACTACCGGTTTTGGTGGACCCATTGCTCTCATCGGAATGATGGAACAACATTGGGTTCGTGAAAAAAAAACCGTCTCTGAACATGATTTCCATCAATATGTAACGGCCGCAAAACTCTTTCCAGGTACCACGGCTCCCTTAGTTGCCATTCGGATTGGTTACCAACTACAAGGAAAAGTTGGAGGAGCCCTCGCCGGACTTTGCCTGATCCTTCCTGCCTTTTTCATGATCTTGGCGATCAGCCACTTTATGGTTAATGCAAAAAACAGTATCAATTCTAGCTTTTCCGAAGTGCTGACTGGCTTAAACTACGGCGGACTCGCTCTTTCCATCGTCGCTGCCATTCGCTATGCAAGACCATTGATCTCGATTCAAACTCTTTTTTACATGGTGACCACTGGAGTCTTGACCTTTTTATATCCCAACAAGGAAATCTATTTTCTCTTGGCTTGCGGAACTTTGTCACTGATCAGCTATCGATATAAAAATATTGTATTTGAGGCATCATCCGCGATTTTGACATTACTGTTTTTTGAATCTTTAAAAGCCTGCATGTTTACCTTTGGTTCTGGGATTGCAATCGTCCCAGTTCTAAAATCGATTTACATTGATCAATATCATTGGGTAACTGAATCTGAATTTTTAACGGCTCTTGGCTTTGGTCAAATGACTCCCGGGCCCTTGGTGATCATGAATACCTATCTTGCTCATCAAGTGGCGAGTTTACCGGGTGCAATTGCTGCAACTGCTGGTACGTTTTTACCCACATTCTTTTTTGGGCTAGTGGCCATGCCGTATTTTGAAAAAAAGATCCTCAACGCTCCTATTTTAAAAGCTTTTTTTAATGGAATGCTGCCTGCAGTGGGCGGCGCAATTTTGGGATCTGTTTTAAGATTATTTCTATTCGCCTCTAAAGATAAATCCGGCACTTTTTCATGGAACCAAGTGGTGATCATCACTTTTTTAGTGGTTTTTGGATTAAAGAGTAAATTCCATCCAGTGACTGTACTTATTTTTGGTTCGATTCTAGTTGTTTTGGGATCTCTCGTTGGAATAATTCAATAACTTGCTTTTCCAATTCTGAAAGTACTGGATGATGAAAATAGTGAAGATAAATCGGCATCTTTAAATTTTTATATCCATCGTAAATTTTTATTCTCGAATCATTTTTAACCAAATGAAGAGGAAGCACACTTCTTCCCATTCCATGTGCAACGCCATCAATACAACTATAAATTTCATCCAAGTATGAACGACGAATATTAATTTCCTTTTCACCCTGTTTTTCATAAAAACGATAGGTCATAAAATCATCTTCATCGTGATTTAAATAAAGATTAGGATCTTTACACCCATCTGCAGATTCAACTAGCACATATTCTTCTTCACCCATGAGGTGAGATACAATTTTACCTTTGCCAAACTCATGATCTAAAAAAATAAAATCGGCTTCACCTGACTTTAATAATTCTGGCAAATTTTTCATCTCACGCATGAGAAAAAATAATTGAACCCCTGGATTTTGTTTTAAAAACGGAGTGAGGGCCTTCAATACCACCGCCCTCCCAATGCTTGCGTAACACCCCACACGCAAAACGCCCTTTAAGGTATCTCCCTTACTTGCCTTAATTTTGGAAAGGAACTGGTCTTCTAAAGCATTCTTCATTTGAACGTATCGAAGGAACTCCTCGCCGAGTTCAGTCAAACGGATTCCCTTTTTTTCACGGATAAACAGGGGCGCGCCCAACTCTTCCTCTAAGCCTGCGATTCGATGCGATAATGCGGATTGCGTCACATGAAGCATTTCCGCTGCTTTTGAAAAGTTTTGTACGCGTGAAATCAATACAAATGCTTCTAAATGATGAGATTGAAGTGCCATGCTGTAATCCTAACTTGAAGAGTAACCACCTTTCAACTAGGCTTATCAAAATGAGTGCATTTCGCTACCCTAGTGTATTTATCAGTCACGGCTCACCAATGCATGCCTTTGGTGAAGACGATTTTTCAACCATGCTCGAAAATTTTGCTGCATCCTTGCCTAAACCCAAGGCAGTGATATTCATTTCAGCACATTCCGTTTCATCTGAAACGGTTCATATTCTTAAGACTGAAAAAAATGGGATCATGCATGATTTTAACGGCTTCCCCGAAGAGCTTTATCAAATTCAATATCAATGCAATGGAGACCCATCTCTTTCAGATCAAATTTCACAACTTTTGATCAAGGGTGGTTTTAAAACCAGTATGGATACAGATTCATTGCTCGATCACGGAATTTGGATTCCGATGAAACACCTTTATCCCAAAGGAGACGTTCCGGTAGTGCGCGTGAGTTTGCCATTAAATCTCACTCCAGCAAAAATTTTAAAACTAGGTCACGCGCTTGCGCCTCTTCGAGAGGAAGGGGTGATGATCGTTTCCAGTGGTGGAGCCGTACACAATTTAAGAGAACTCCGCTGGTCACACAAATCACTAGATGGTGCGGCTTGGGCCACCGAATTCGAATCTTGGCTTGTTTCCATGCTTCAAAAGAAAGATGTAGATTCAATTCTCAATGCTGAAGAACATCCTCAGTTTTACAAAGCACATCCCTCTCAAGAGCACTTTCTTCCAATTATTTCAGCCGTAGGTGCTGCACTCCCTGGAGACCAACTCAATATCTTACACGGTGGAATAGAATACTTTACCCTATCGATGCTCTCCTTTTCCCTCAATTCTGATAAATTAAATGTTGAAAATAGATCGTTACACTAAGGCCGGTTTATTCACTCTTATTTTTGGGCATCTCATCGCTGCCTACTTCTCCTTCGGCTATCATCACCCGGATGAACATTTTCAGATTTTAGAATGGGCCCACTACTTTGTAGGATTAGCACCTGATCCATCTTACTTGCCTTGGGAGTTTGGTGCCCAAATCAGACCATGGTTTCAACCCATGCTTCATGCTTTTTTTATGAAGATTGCCATTATTTTTGGAGCTTACAACCCATTTCAATTGGCCTTCATTTTTCGTATTCTTTACGCAACCTTAAATATTTTTTCTCTGATTGCACTCTGGAACTATTTTCAAAAAAAATATGAACTCTCCAGCCAATGGTTCTTCATCACCAGTTGTATTTGGTTCTTTCCTTATATTCATGTACGAACTTCCAGTGAAAATTTAGCGGGTATATTTTTAACTTTCGCATTACTCACCTTAGTCAGAAATGAAAACTCATTACGAAAATTTTTTCTAGCAGGAGTACTCTTCGGATTTGCCTTTCTTGCTCGTTATCAAATCGCTTTAGGCCTAGTAGGAATGGGGATCGTGCTCCTCATTTCTAACCAAGGCTTTAGAAAAAAACACTTAACTATGATCTCAGGCTTTCTTTTAACCATGGGAATTGGAGCACTACTAGATCGCTGGGGTTACGGAAATTGGGTTTTTACTCCTTATCAATATTTCAAAGTGAATCTCATTGAACATGTTGCTGATCGCTATAACCCATACCCTTGGTATCAATATTTTCTTTGGATCTTCGAACTCAATCCATTCATCTCGATTCCCCTTTTATTTGGTGTCATTGGTTTTGCACTTAAAAATAGAAAAGATGTCTTTACGGGATTTTTATTTAGTTTCTTTATACTTCATTGCTTCATCACCAATAAAGAATATCGATTTTTATTTCCAATCTTAAATATCGCCCCTTTCATGGCGATTGCTTACTTCCAAAAGTATAATTTTGATTCCCTCTTGAATAAAAAAACATTTTGGGGATTTTATTGTTTCGTAAGTATAATCGCTTTTGGAATTTCAAGTATTCATGGAGCTTCCACGCAAACTCATTGGGATGTTCACGCCATTTATCGTAATTTTAAAGACTATCCGAATACAACTTGGCTCTCCAATCGCGACTATCTTGATCTTAGCCATCAACATTATTACGATCTGACTAAATTACCTGGCTTTGAACCTCATCAAATGCAAATTTATCATAGTGAAGCTGAACTTAGTGATCTATTAAGCAAGAATAGAAACTCAAATGTATTGATTGATGGAAATCTAAAAGATCCTCTCACCTTAACCTTGGTCAATTTAATTGAAAGTTCCAACTGTAAAATAATTTCTAGTGCTTATCCAAAAATACTATCAGAAAAAACAAAAATTCCTTACCAGGCTCTCTATTCATGCAAATAAAATTTAAATCTTTTTTTGTTCTATTTGTGGTGATCTTCTTTGCTTTGATCGGCAGCAAATGGATGAGCAACTACTCACTATGGGATGATGAAGCGAATACAGCATTGTTTGCGCAATCAGTACATCAAACCGGAGATACCTCCGCAATCCTAGAACACAATATGATTGCCTTTAGAAATGGGGCGGAATTAAATGAAAATAAAAAAAACCGCTACGTTTCTCCTCTTCAATATTATTTTTTAGCTCCTTTCTTGGATCCCACACATTCATCTCCGATCAGAGCTCGTATGCCATTTTTTATCCTCACTCTGATTTCTCTCATGATCATTTTTCGACGATTGATCAAGCTTAAACTGCCATTATCAATATTCATTGCTTTTTTCTGCCTATGCTTTGGCCTAACTTCATTTCTGCTTTTTGGAATTCAATCCAGGTATTACGCGCTTACATTCTTTTTCACCCTATTGCTCTCAGAACAATATTTTTTTACAGAAATGAAAAGCTCTAAACAATGGATTCAATTTGGTTTGGTGAGTTCTTTACTTTTTATTTCTAATTATTTAATCGGAGTAGCTGTTTTATCCAGCTTGATGATTCACTTCGTTTTCATTAAAAAAGAAAGAATAAAAACGACCATATCTGCACTCATTCCTCACCTATTCATTTCGGTTCCCATTTTTTTAATTTGGAACCCTTTAGGAAAAAAGGTAGTGGAGATGAAAAACTCTCCCCAGGATAAGTTAAATTTATTATTTAGGAACGTGAGAGATTTTAATGGGGGTCATTTGGGCTCTCTATTATTACTCACTTTAGGCATATTTTTATTTAGTAAAACTTCACAAAAGAGATTTAAAACTTACGCGCTTTTATTCATGAGCTACCTCTGCATCATCGCCCTTTTTTCACCCCAACCCGTACATGGAACGGGGCAAGCAGATATCCGGTACCTTTACCCTTTGATGCTCTTATCTTTTGCTTGGACTTTAGATTTTTTCAATCTTTTGCTTCAAAGGAATAAATTTATATTCGCCTGTGGTGTATTCGTATTTTCCTTTTTAGCTCTACCCTACAGTGGACAATGGAGAATGCATTCTTTGGAACTATTACAAGAGCTTGATCAGCCCGCTGATGATCCTTACCAACTTACCTCAAATGAATTAAATCAAATCAAGATCAATGCTGATTTACATCCTAGCCTTCTCACATCTATCGATTATACGACTTATCCTTTAATGTTTGCTTCTCCACAATTTCAATACATTCAATCCGAGCCCCATTCAGCTCCAGACTATTTAGTCGACTTTTGTTCTGAAACCTTAAAAGTGGGTTTAGAAAATAAATTTGCCGTTCAATATCAAAAAATTGCAACCATTCAATCAACCTGCAGAGAGGCTTTTAGACCTGAAGTTTTCTTGAGGAGTTTTGGGAGAAATCAAGTGAGAGGAACCATTAGTATTTATAAAAAAATCTAAATACTATTGCCTTTATATTCACAAACTTTTTTACTATCTAACGCTGCTGATTCATTCCATTTTTGATTTACCAGAGAATCATGATAATTTTTGGGTTCATGTCCACTATATCCATTCGCAGTGATACGATTCGTTTTAAATGCAATCATCACTGCATCAATGTTGATTAAATCGGAATTAACGTTAAACCCTTCACGGTTAACAATGATATTGCAGTCTGCAGGAATATTTTTTGAAATTTGCTCTAAACGCAATTGATCTTGAGCACGTGAAAAGTTCCAATCACTGATGTAAATGCTTTCGAGCATTAAAAATAGAATCATTAAAACCGAGATTGTCTTGTTTCTTTTATTTTGTGAATTCCATAAAAATGAAACAAAACTGATAAAAATAGTAGCCCAAAAGAGCAACATAAATATTTGAATTCTACCCACCGCACGAATGGCCCCACCCCCTGGAAATAAATAACTGATCAATACCCAAGTGCTGAATCTTCCGCTGGTTAGGGTAAAAATAAACATTCCCAATATTGGTAGAACCAAATACCTTAACTCTTTTTTATTTTGAACTACCCAAGTGAAAGCCGCTAACATGGCAATCCAGGTAAACAGCCCAAATGATAAGTAATGCTCTTCAATCCTGGGTAAAGATTGAATCCATTCTTTCATGGGGAGTAAATTCCACTGCCAGTGATTTTTAGGTAAATTGATCCACGAATATATTCTAGGAACGGTATTTGAAATCGAAACCCAATCACGACGTCCAAATTCTTTTGCCATTAAAACGTAATGATATAAGAAAGGAGCTACCCCTAAAAAACTAATACCACCTGCAATAATAAGTGGTCCTTTAGGAACTGATTTAAACCAAAGATTGAACTGTTTTCTTCTATTTCGGTTCATCAAGATAAATGAAAGATAAATCCCAAGGGTCCAAACCCAGAACCAAAAAAAATAGAACGCAGAGATCAACTGTAAACCTGAACCAGTAAAAAATAACCATGGTGCTTTTTTTGAAGTTGGCTCTTTCCACCATAGGAGTGCGCCAGCTGCAGAAAGAACAATAAAGAACTGGCCCACCAATTGTACATGTTCAAAATGAGTAATTCTTGGAAGTGAAAAAGCAAAAACGTAGGCGCCAATGGAAGCAAAAAAAATAGAATGCTTAAATAGCGTTTTAAGAAAAAGTAAAAAAACTACAAAATTCAAAGCACAACAAACAATCATCCACCATTGATAACTCAATAGAATTTCACACCCTATCCATCTAAAAAACCAATAGCAGGGAGCAAAACCCAACATAAAATCAGAATAAGCATAGGTATTGCTATGGGGATAGAACATGGGCATATCGAAGAGAGAAGCGTGAATGCCGGTGATCCAAAGCCAAGTGTGTTCTAATACATAGGCATTAAATCTTGCATCCCCAATATCGCCAGAGATTGCATCAAAACCATGCCAAAAATGGAAAAATGAGAAATAAATTCCTATAAAACATAGAATCAGTGGCGAAAGGAATCTGAACATGATGATTGAATTAAATCATCTTCTCAAAATCGTTCAGGGCATTTTCAAAGATTTTGAATGCGGCTTCAATCGGCTTTGAATTTCTGAGATCTACTCCGGCTTTGATCATGGTATCAATTGGATCCATGCTACAGCCAGATTTTAGGAACTCGAGATATTTTTCACGAGTATCGGTATCACCATCGTAAATTTTACGAGCAAAATATTGAGAAGCTGCAAAGCTGGTTGAATATTTATAAACGTAAAAATTATAATAAAAATGAGGAATACGAGACCACTCATAGCGAATCGGATCATTTTCATTGGATCCATTATTAGCCATTTCTGATCCATAGTATTTAGCATTCATTTTTCCATAGTGTTCACACAAGGTTTGTGAAGTGAGTGGCTCGCCTTTTTCCACCATGGCATGAATATCTCTTTCAAATTCAGCAAATTGAACTTGTCTGAACAAGGTTCCGCGGAATTGATTGAAAAGATGATCCAGCAAATAAAGCTTCATCTCTTTTGTATTTGCTTTTTCATAGAGATGAAATTGAAGCAGCATTTCATTAGTAGTGGATGCGATCTCAGCTAAGAAAATCGGATAGTGCGATTTTGCATAGGGTTGTTGACGAGAATAATAGGAGTGAAGTGAATGTCCCAATTCATGTGCTAGGGTAAATGCACTATTTAAATTATTCTTGTGATTGAGTAAAACATAAGGCTTAGATTGGTAAGTGCCACCAGAATAAGCTCCTGATCTTTTGCCGGCGGTATAGTAAACATCGATCCAACGTTCTTTAAAAGATTTCTTCAGTGAATCTACGTATTCATTTCCCAATGGAGCTGCCGAATCAATTAC
>CANBTI010000045.1 GCA_947372355.1 Bdellovibrionales bacterium
GATGCAGTTCAAGCGGCACGCGTACAGATTAATGATATCCCTGCAACTTTCACTAAAAATGGTAAAGAAGAAGCTTCATTTGTTCTTCCTTTGCCAAGCTTGTTCTAAGTTAAGATAAATTATATTTAAAACGAATGGGGCTCACTGACTTTCAGTGGGCCCTTTTTTTATGGAATAATATTTTTAAATCTTCCGTCTAATTGATTCGTGAGTGTGGGTTGTTCCTTAGCCATAGCACTCACGATAAGTTCTCTGGCTATTCCAAGAGTGGTGGTTACGCTGGCTTCTTGAAAATCTTGATAACCACTGCCTCCGGATGCAAGAAAATCTAAAGTTACAACAGAGAAAGTTGTTGCTGGATCAATTTCAGTTCCAGAGTTTAGATCTAAAAGAACTTTTCCATCTAAAGTTTCTACGTGAACCAATTTTGCTAAATTATCTACGTCTGAACTCGGAGTGCAGGTTCTAGAGTATTGAATTTTTAATCCACTTTCCATGAGGGCCCCGTATTTTCCACAAGTTTGCACGGATTTGACTAAAACTTTTTTAATCACCGACCAAGGCACTGCATTCATCACTACTCCCATATTTGAAAAGGGAAGGATCTCAAAAACATTTTCATATAAAACCGATCCCTTCGGAAGATCGGCTCTGATTCCGCCACTATTCATGAAGGCAATTTCAGTTTTACCAGCAGCTCTAAAGGCATCAGTAAGAATATTTCCAAGAGCATTTTCAGTGATTCTTCCGCGATTGATTTGCTCTTTGGCTTCACCCAAGTATTGTTTAGCTAAAACTACGATATCTTTTTCCGCATCATCGATGATGGATTGAATTTCTGATTTGGCGGTGAGAGGGAGCGAAAGTTGTTTACAAAATTCTCCAACATTGGGATTGCAGGTGTCATGGTCGGTTGCAATTCCAGCCTTGCTCGCGGTTTTTTGACTTAAAACTTGTTTTGAATTTAAATCGAAAAATAGATCAACTCTACCAAAGTTCTTATTTTCAGCTCCATCTTGCATCACGTGAATTCCATCCACGGTATCATTATGGATGATGTGGGTGTGTCCGGCAGCGGCGAGATGAACACCGTTAGGATATTTTTTATTGATGTTGTCAACAATGGTAGAGCCCTCTTTGCTGTTATCTGAGTTCCCATTATGCATCATGAGTACAAAAACATCCGCTTTCCCTTCCAGTGTTTTTCTGATTTCTAGATAAGTATCCACTTCATCTCTAAAGCAAAGATCATCCACATTTTCAATCGTAGTGGTGCTCGCGGTTACGTGATTATCTACGCCAATCAGTGCAACTCTTACGCCTGCTTTTTCGATAATTACATAGGGTTTTAAAAAAGTAGGACGAACAGCATTGCTAAAATCAAGTGGGTCTTTTGAGCTTGCTGATTTCAGTTTACATTCTGAATCTAGAGAAAGCGGTAAATTTCCATTTTGTTCACGGATAGAATTTTTGTAATAAGTATTTGCAGATAAGAGCGGGAATTTGGCAATGGAAGCCAAGCCTTCAATCACTTCACGTGGATTGTTACTGGTTTTATCCGCAGTAACTTTATCAAAGAGCCAACCGATAGGACCAAAATCATAATCATGATTTCCAGGAACTGCAGCATCGTACCCAACTGAGTTCATGGCTTTGAACATTGCTTGGCCTTCATTGTAATTACTTAAAAGGGTTCCTTGAAATTGATCGCCTGAATCGAGTACAAAAAATGCAGACTCGCCTGATTGATATTCTTTTTGTCCGCGGATGGAATCTACAATATTTCCCAAATAAGCCATTCCGCCAACCGTTGCACCACTTTTGTAGGTGATGGGATCCAGGTGTCCGTGAATATCATTGGTAAGTAAGAAAGATATTTTCTTAATGGAATTTATTTTAGTGTTATCAGAAGTTTGATTGCTTGAATCTTTACAGCCTCCTATGCCAATGCATGCGGTAAGGAGTAAGGTGCTGAGGCCAATTTTTTTAGAAAATAGAATATTCATGAGGGTGTATTTATTAAAAATAGTGCCCCAAGTCAATAATTACATTGCCTAACTATAATATAACCCATTGAAATCACACCGTTATCCATTTTCCTTCATATTATCCAGTACTTTGCCGATACGTATTAGAGAGGAGAAGCATGGATTCATCTGATTCATCATCATTTTTTGACCCAGAAGCGCAGGACGATCTCGTTCGCAGCTTGAAAAAAGAGATCAAGACTTTGAAGTCGAAAATGATTTCCCAAGATATCCGCATTTTCGAAATGCAGGCGCTTCTTCAATCCGGTAAGGGATTAAGTAATATCTTAAATCTTCCTCAACTATTAGATACTTTTATGGCCGTTGTTCGCGAGCGTTATGATGTGATCAATACCTCGGTGATTCTCAAAGAAGATTTTGAAAATGGAGAACGCGAATTTTATCAAGTGAAGCGCTATTACGGTTTAGATGATCATTATGAAGATGCGGTGGGGAAAAAAGAACCGTTATTTTTATTTCGCATCGAAAAAAATAATGGACTCCTTTGGCAGTTGATTCAACAAGGTAATGTAATTTCAGTTCGCGATTTGCAAAAAGAACCTCGATTTGTAACTGCATGGGAAAAGCATCAACTTGCAGTATTGAACTCCGATGTGTGGTGTCCGTTAATTAAGTCGGGTGAGGTGATCGGAATTTTAGCGTTGGGCGAACGAAGAGATGGAACTCAAATTAATGAGAGTGAATATTCTTTCATGCAAGAGCTTGCATCCATTGCCACTACGATTATTGATTCAGCACTTCGCTACGAAAAAAATAAACGCATTTTAAGTAATATTCAGATTTTATATGATTTTAATCAAAACCTTGCTGAGATCAATGATTTCAAAGTGCTTTGTAAAGAAACGATTCAAAGTGCGGTGAAAGCCGTGCAGTCCCAAAAGGGAAATATCATGCTTCTCAATCGCAATACGGGCAAATTAGAGCTCGTGATGGCTTGGGGCTATATTGATGAAAATATTATTGAGGGCCTAAATTCAGGCAAAATTGAGACCAAATCATTTGAAATTGGCGAGGGTGTGGCGGGTAAGGCGGCACTTCAGCGTAAATCGATTGTGATGAATAATCGTGAAGACATCCCTCAAATGGGTGCGTATGAAACTCATTGTATTTGCTCCGTTCCAGTATTGAATGGCGGGCAATTAGAAGGGGTAATGAACTTCACCAATAAAATTCATATTGAAAAAGATGGAACTGCGGTTCTAGATGCACTGGGAAGATTTACCAAAGAAGATTTGAGTTTGCTTCAAGGGATTGCAGATCAATCAGCAGTGAGTTTGCATAAATCCAGACTCTATTCAGCATCGATCACGGATCGTCTCACTGGTTTGTATAACTCCAGATATTTTGAAGATACCTATTATGAATTGGCTGCGAAGTCTCTGGTAGAGGCACGTCCCCTCACCCTTGCATTGCTGGATATTGATCACTTCAAAATGTTTAACGATCAGCACGGACATAAAGCTGGTGATTTTATCTTAAAAAATGTTGCTCAACTTTTTAATGAAGTCAAAAGAGATGCAGGGGATTTGGCCTATCGTTATGGTGGAGAAGAGTTCTGCTTTGTGTTCCCATCTTTTGCAGCTGAAGAGGCTCTCCTAAGATTAGAAGAGTTTAGAATTAAGGTTTCTCAGCACGAGTTTCTTTATGAGGGGCAAAAGTTGAAGGTTACCGTTTCCATCGGTATTGCCGAATGCGGACTTCACTCCCGTGATCCTCGAACACTATTTAATCTTGCTGATGATGCGCTTTACGAAAGTAAAAGGGGTGGCAGAAATCAGGTTCGAATTGCGAAATTAGAAATTAATTCTGCGAGAAGCGCTTAGACACCCGTCTATATATTATACAGATCATGTATAATATATATTCTTCCCACCTTTAAAAAAATCAATAATTTCAATCAAAGTGCCCCCAAAAGACCCTTGGCATATGCGTTGCATTATATATAAGTGAGCGTGCCGACCCCCCCTAACCCCCCTCAAAGGCATGTTTTTTCGGGCCTGAATCAATCCCCCTTGGTTCAGGCCCATTTTTTTTGTCTTTTTTTATTGAAACCCACTCCCCAATAAATGAAGCTATCAACCTGGTGGAACCCTCTCAAATCTGGAAACTTTGCTCATCTTGTAAAAAGCCCATTGGATTAAATGTGCTGTATTGGACCTGCAATGTTTCCACCTGTAACCGGAAACGAACAGGGCTAGTGTTTTGCTCGGTAGAATGTTGGGATGCACATGTGCCTCTTTATAATCACCGCGAATCATGGGCGCTTGAAAATCGTTCACCTAAAGTTCGAGATACTGAATCAACAGAAGAAAAGGAGCTAGATATGACAGACGGAAATACAGAAAAAGAAGTTTTGGTAGTTGCTTCAAAATTGAAGAATTACATTCGCGCTAAATCAGAAATGAATACATCTGCAGCAGTAACAGATGTTCTTTCAGATAAAATTCGTGAATTGTGTGATCAAGCAATTGAGAACGCTAAACGTGACGGTCGCAAAACTGTTATGGATCGCGATTTCGGCTGATCTTTAGATAAATTTTAAATTTTTCTACAAAGAATGAGTGTTTTCCCTTCAAGGAGAACACTCATTTTTCGTTCTTGGCATTCAGATTTTTTCGAAATCGGTGAAATTAAAAACTTCATTTGTTCTGGTTCACAGCGGTTGTGAGTGAATCCTTTTCCCAATTCTTTTCCAAGAGCCAAACTTAGAGTTGCGGTCATGGGGCCAGAATCTCGAATGCAATCTTCAGGTTTTGGATTTTCTTGTTTCAATGCATGAGCAACTTCAAAAAAAGGTGTGACTAAAATTCTTTCTGCAATGGAAGACGCGGGCACCGCAATTAAAACGGCGATGAGAATCATGAACACGGCAATGAATTCAACTTGCTTCATGAATTTCTTAAAAAAGAATACCAAGATCATGCATAACGATGCGGCCATGGAGAGAAGTAAGATTTCATGACCCTCTATTTCTGTTTGACGAATTAATTCTGGATTCATCACCAACCAAAAAAGTGCACAGCCCAGTAAGACTGTAGGAATTAAAAATATTTTCCAAACTTTTGATTCCGGAGCAGCATTGTTTTTATTTGGCTGCTCATGAAGGGTGATGAGTTGCAAAATGAGTGCGGGCCAGATGGGCCAAGTGTAATGCGGAAGTTTGGTGGCAGAAGCGCTAAAAAATAATAATGTTCCTAATGCAAAACTGAGTGGAAAGCCAAGTTTCTTAAAGTCAAATTGGGTTCGAGTCCATTGTTTGATGAGGAGTGGAATGAGCGCACTTCCACCGAGTAAAATGATTCCTACATAATAATAAATTGGCCCCTTGTGTGCTTCCATTGCCTGAGTCCCTCGCCCCAGGTGGTGCACTAAAAAGAATTCTTCGGTGAAAGCGCGTCCCATTTTTTGATCTAAATAAAAATAATAAAGGGTTGATAGTGCGATTGAGGGAAAGAAGGAAAAAGTAAAAAACCGAAGTCCCTCTTTGATCGATGTTTTATAATTTGAAATCAATAAATGAATGCCAACAGCAATGGTGGGCAAAATGATTCCAGCTAGCCCCTTGATGGCGGTAGCGGCAAACATACTGAGACCGATGAGGATCAGATCTTTTTTACTCATGGTTCTGTTTTCTGAAAATGCACGATGAGGAATAAGTAAGCAGGGAATGAGTGCAAGAGTTTGAAGTGGATCTAATAAAACAGAAGTTGAGGTGAGGAGTGGAAAAAGTGCGCAACTCCATAATAAAAAGGCATTGATGACAGCAGTTAAGTTTTGTTTTCTTGAAAGACCAATCGAAAAAATAATTCCTACACTGGCAAGGAAGCTGGGAAAGCGTGCGGCTAAAATAGATACCCCTTCATTTGCCCCATCAAAAACTCGGCTAAATAAAACGATCAACCAATAAAAAAGTGGGGGTTTATGATAAAGAGCCTTTCCATCCCAAACGGGATGCCAAAAATCTCCGTTCCACTTCATTTCTTCCGCAACTCTGCGATAAAGGGATTCGTCTAAATCAAAGGTGGGTACGTAAAAGAAAGAATAAATCCAAAGAAATAAAATTAATCCTAAGGCAAATGCGGTAACTGCCTTATTTGTTTTCAAATTCTTATTCTCATTTCAATCACGCGCAAAAGCATTTCACTAGCATCACGGATTGGATGAACACTGCTTGCTTCTTGGTGCTCCCAGCTCACAGCCACCTCAGAAATTTTTAATTTGTTTTTTCTAGCAAACATTAAAAGTTCAACGTCCCATGCAAATCGCTTCACTCTTAATAAATCTAAAAAAGGGAGAATGCTTTTTTTATGAATCAATTTAAAACCGCATTGAGTGTCACGATAAGGAAGTCCGGTGATGAGGCGAACGATAAAATTAAATGTTTTGCCCATGTGTTCGCGAATCCAAGATTGCTTGGTTCTCACATCGCTCTCGGGCAAATCGCGTGAGCCGATGGCAATTGAACTTTGATCGCGAGCTAAGTTAGCCCACAGCTTTTTAAATTGATCCCAAGGAGTTGCTGTATCTGCATCCGCAATCAGAACCCATTCACCGAGCGCGCTTTTCATTCCTGTGTGAATTGCATTTCCTTTTCCTTGATTTGGGAAAACTGGAATGCAGCGAATTTGGGGCAACAGTAGTGATTGATAGTTTTGACAAATTTGTTTGGTGAGATCTTTGGAGCCATCATCAACGACTAAGATTTCAAGAACTTGAAGATCCCCAAATGCACCCTCCGCGATTCCACTCTTCAGTAGGGCGAAGGTTCGGGGTAATCTGGGCTCTTCGTTGTATGCCGGAATCACGATCGTGAGGGTTTGCATCTTAAAATATTGGAATTATTGGTAAAAAAAATAAACACTTTTATTTAAAATATTAATTGACCTTAACAATCAAGTATTATATCCTATTAATACGGAGGACGTATGAGAACAAACACAGCACATGAGCTGTCACAGACTGCAAAAGACGAAAAACACCAAGTCCATGGCGCGGGGCCCCCACGCTAGTTACAGCATAGGAGAATTCTCGAGATATCGGAGAGACCTATGAACCACGATGTTCGACCCGGCCAGGTTGAATAGTTGAGGCCAGTTAAATTTACAATTAAATAGTTATTACAAGGGTTTGAATAGGGCAGGGAGCTTAAATATATACTTATCGGCGACGATCTGATCCCCCAAACCCCCAACAGAAGTCACGAATGTGATCGCGGGCCTGGATTTATTTCCAGGCCCTTTTTTTTGCGTTTTTAGGTTTGCAAAGCTGCCCCCAGGGTGTCATTTTATTAACACATCTGGATTAGCATTATGGGGGATAGCAGCATGCGTATAAAACGCCTCGAGATTCAAGGGTTTAAGTCATTTAAAGATAAAACAGTGATCCACTTCGATCGTCCGATTACGGGGATTGTTGGGCCAAACGGTTCTGGTAAATCCAATATCGTGGATGCCTTCTTCTGGGTAATGGGAGAGCAGTCCTACAAACACATCCGCTCTAGCGGTTCAGACGACATCATTTTCAAAGGCAGTAGCAAATATTCCGCACTTGGAATGGCTGAAGCAACTTTGGTGATGGAGCATGAAACTGTTGATACCGATAAAATGGGAGACGGCGCTACTACCGAAGAAAATCTTCCTCTCATCAAAAAAGAAATTTCAGTTACTCGTCGTGTTTATCGCGCCACCGGTGAAGGTGAATATTTCATCAATGGTGTTCAAGCACGCCTAAAAGATATTCAAGAATTATTCTTAGATACAGGTGTGGGTGCAAAAGGTTATTCGGTAATCGCGCAAGGAATGATCGATAAAGTGGTGAACTCCAAGCCGGAAGATCGCCGTTTGTTGATTGAGGACGCAGCCGGCGTTGCAAAATACAAACAGCGTAAAAAAGAATCACTTCGTAAATTAGAAGGTGCTCAAGGAAATCTTCTTCGCTTACAAGATGTATTGAATGAAATTGATCGTTCACTTGCATCACTCGAGCGCCAAGCTCAAAAAGCGCGTAAATATAAAGAACATCGTTCTGAGTTACTTGAAAAAGAAACCACTTGGGGACGCCGTAAAAATTTAGTTCTTCAGCGCCAAATCCATAAAATCTCTACCGATCGTGAATCGCTTGAGCATTTAGTTGCAGGATTGCGTGCCGAACTTTCTCAGTGTGAAGTGGATCTTGAATCGCAACGTGTGGTTCAACTCACCGATTCTAAAATTCAAGAGCAAGTTCAAGCAGAAGTAGAAACTTTTGCAGCTGATCTCACGCACCATCAAAGTGCGCTTCAACTTTCTCGTCAACGCCAAGAAGATTTGAATCGTCAATTGGTTCAACTCAGCTCTGAAAAAGAACAAATTGATGAAGAGCTTGGGCAATATCGTGAATCGATTGCGATGAAAAAAGAAGACTTCGAAGGATTAGATGAAAAAGTATCTGTTCTTACGGCTCGCGCGGATGAATTAAATGAGCAAGTGAATGAACTTCGCAATGCTCATGACACCAATAAGCGCGAAGCAGAAGCTAAACGTCGCGAATTCGTGGCGCTCACTCAATCTTCGTCTTCAAGCTATTCTCAAATTGCAGCACTCAGTGAACGCATTAAGGGAACTGAGCAACAGCTCGCTCGTTTAGTGGAACAAGAAGAAGAATTAAAAGCTCAATCACTCACCGTGACTGAAGAAAAAGCTAATTTAAGCGCTAAATTAGAAGAAAAAACTTCAGCACGTGATCAAATGCGCGAAACTCTCGCTTCTTTGAAAAATGATGAAAAAGAAACAGAGTTGGAATTCAAGGCTGCTCGCCAAGCGCGCGATCAATCCATGAAAACCCTCACTTCTTATGGATCTCGTTTAAAATCTCTCGAGGATTTAGAAAAATCTCGTGAAGGAATGGCAAACGGACCTAAAAAAGTTTTGGATTGGGCTGAGTCTCAAGGAAAGAGCTTTTCTGTTCTCTCAGATTATATTGAAGTGGAACCAGGTTACGATCAAGCGGTTGAAGCAGTTTTGGGACACGCTTTTGAAAGATTGTATGCTCATGATTCTGAAACAGCATTTGCTGCTCTCCATTTCTTGCGTGAAAACCAAGAGGGAAGTGCCGCGATTCAAATTGCCGTTCCTCACCTAGATTCAAAAGAACGCGCTAATTACAATCCACTTCGTAAATTTGTAAAGTTCGTCACTCCTG
The DNA here is from genome assembly GCA_947372355.1 of Bdellovibrionales bacterium. GTDB lineage: Bacteria > Bdellovibrionota > UBA1018 > UBA1018 > CAIMNF01 > CAIMNF01. The sequence goes on from CANBTI010000045.1 coordinate 9,228, forward strand.
AAAACTTTAATGCAGAAAGTGCGAAAGTGATTCAACAGTTGGTGGAGTGTTTAGTTTCATCGGTTGAGGTTTTGGAAGAAGTTCCTAATCAAGGTGATATCCAAACTTATCAATCGGAAGGCATTAGTTTTGTTACTAAAAATGGAATTTGGTTTGATGCAAATCAAGGCGTTCTTTTTGGTGGAAGTGCTGAAAGCGATCAAGCGAGTTCTATCTTGGCACGCAAACGCATTATCGGTGAATTAAAGATCCAGGTTGAAACTGCTGAAGTTCAAAACACAGCCGCTGAAACATTGGTTGCCAAACTCAATGAAACTTTAGAAGGAATGATGGCCGAAGTGAAAATGCTTCAGGCTTCTCTTTCTGAGTTAGAAATTGAAGTGGGTTCTCTTGAAAAAGAAAACGCACAATTAGATCGTAAGGCTTCTGAGTTTGAGCGTAGTCTTTCTCGTTTCGAAGGTGATCGTGAGAATTACGATTCTCAAATCACTGAATCTCGTGAAAAAATCCTTAATCTTGAACAATCATTAGTAGAGATTGTGGTTCAACGTGAAGAGCTTGATACTTGGGTGAAAAATCACGAAGAAGAACTTTCCAATAAAAATGAAGAGCTTCGTACAGCTGAAATTGAATTTCAAGCATTGAAAATTCAAGAAGCTGGTGAAAAAGAGCGCAAAAATTCACTCAATAAAGAATTAGAAACCGAACAGCGCTATCTTCAAGATCGCGAACGTAGATTCGGTGAAGTGGAACGTTTACTTGAAACTTTCAATGAAGATCGTCATCAGTTTTCAGGTGGGGATATGGAACATGAAGAAGCGATCATGCGCTTCACTCGCTCTTTAAGTGAAAAACGCGAAGAGCTTTCCTTGATTCGTGATCGTTTGGAACAGGCAAATACTTTAGTGAGCTCTCGCATGGAGCGCATTCGCGAACTTCATAAAATGGGTGATGATAAGAATCAATCTCTCAATCAATTCACTATTGATATTGAACGAATGATGGCTGAACTGAATCATCTCAAACTCAACATGGAAGAAAAATATGGAGTGGGTTGTTTAGATCAAGCTCAAGGTGTGGATATTCAGGAAGAAATGAATGATCCAGTGGTAACTCTAGAGATGTCTGAAGAAGATGAACGCGTGCTTCATGAAGAAGTGGAGCAGCTCCGCGAACGCATCCGTCGTTTAGGTGAAGTGAACACCATGGCGGTTGAAGAGTACGAAGACATGCAAAAACGTCATGAGTACTTATTCAAAGAGAAGATGGATCTTGAAACTTCAATTCAAAATTTGAATGAAGCAATTGAACACATCAATAAAACTTCTGAAGAGCGTTTCCAAAAAGCTTTCGAAGCGATTGCAACTCGTTTTGAAAAATTATTCCCGATTATTTTCGGTGGTGGGCAAGCATCCCTTACTTTGGTTTATCCAGAAGGATCTCAGGATATTTTGGAAGCCGGTGTGGATATTTTAGCACAGCCTCCTGGTAAGAAGATTTCAAACATGGCTCTTCTTTCGGGTGGAGAAAAAGCCCTCACCGCGATTTCGCTTATTTTTGCGATCTTCATGGTGAAGCCTTCTCCTTTCTGTATTTTGGATGAGGTGGATGCGCCACTCGATGATTCCAACATTGGTAAATTCAATGCCTTGGTTCGCGAGATGTCGGCTAAATCTCAATTCATTTTAGTGACTCACAATAAGAAAACGATGGAATTAAACGATACTCTTTACGGAGTAACGATGGAGGAGCCAGGTGTTTCCAGAATGGTTTCAATCCAACTTCAATAAGTTTTCTCTACTCTTGATACTTGGTGGGGGGCTGGCTAGCGTTCAATCGCAAGCAGCCCTTCCTGCATTATTAGAAGAAGTTCAAAAAGAATATCAAAAAGCGGCAGGAATTGAGGCCGAGTTTGATCAATTAACTCATATTAGATCTACTAAAAGTGAAAAAAAAGCTCAGGGTAAAATTTGGATCAAGCATCCAAACAAGCTTCGTTGGGAAACAATTTCGCCGGATCAAAACATTTTAGTGAGTGATGGTAAGTTTTTTTGGTTTTACACCCCTCCATTTGAAAAAGGGGATCGTGGGCAAGTGATCATCAAAAAAAGTGCACAAATTCAAACTCAGTTTCTCAATGCACTCTTGAGTGGATCTTTTGATTTTTCAAAAACAAAAGCACAAATTGAAACAAAAGCTCCGAATGTATTTTTACTCAAACCATCTGAAAATACTGCTGGAGACGTAAAAACAGCAGAAGTGACGATTAACCAAGCAACCAAAAAAATTGAAAAGGTTTCATTGGTACACGTGAGTGGAAATGAAACTACGATTCAACTAAAGCAAATCAAACTCGTTCCAAAACTGAACGATTCTTTATTTCAGTTCATTCCAGATCGCAATACCACGCAAATTAAAGAATAGATTTTCAATGAATATAATTTAATTTCATCGATTGTTTATAAATATTTTTTATATAATTAATAAGGTTGTTGTGGTATAAATCTAAAAATCACTCAGGCTATTTTGAATGGAGAATATATGATAAAAACACTGTTGGTAATTCTACCTTTTTTTGCTCTTTCAGCTCATGCACAGTTAAAGAAAGTGAATGTATCCTCGCTAGTATACTGCGCTGAAGGTAACTCTACTGAGTCTGCACAAAACGGTATGAACAATACTCTTCTTAAAAATGAAGTTACCGTTAGAGGTTATGCCGATGATGAGATTCTGATGACCATTTCAAAACCATTTAAAGTATCAGCACCTTCAATTGGATTAAGTATGGATTCATGGCAAAAAAGTGCTGTTTCTGTTTGTGTAACTATTTCTAAATAAATTAAAATTATAAAAAAAAATCCGCTCACCTCTGGCCTATTCCAGCGATGAGCGGATTTTTTATAGTATGAGCTGACTGAACAAAGTGAAAATAAATATTATAAGAGCTTGAGCGCAAGTTGCGGAGAAGCGTTTGCTTGCGCAAGAACTGCAACCCCCGCCTGTTGTAAGATCTGTTTTTGCGAAAGGGCAGTGGCCTCTTCGGCAATATCCGCATCTGCAATTCGTGATCGTGCAGAGGATAAGTTTTCTTTTGTGATGGCAATCGTATTTGTGGTGGATTGCAATTTGTTTTGCATTGCCCCCAAGCCAGCACGTGAGCCAGTCACTTTTGCTATTGCTTCATCGATTTTATCAATCGAATCTCGAGCATCATCGATACTCTTAGCAGAAATTCCATCAATTCCGATTTTATCGGTTCTCACATCATACTCACCAACATTGAAGTTGATGCGATCGGCTTCATTATTTCGTGAGCCAACTTGAATTTCTAAATTGTCTTTTTTGGATTGTCCGTTCAATAGAGGAGTTCCATTGAAGTTAGTAGAGTTTGCGATTCGATCTACTTCTTGTTTTAAACTTTTATATTCTTTATCGATGAATCCTCGTTCGCGGTCTCCGATCGTATCGGATGCAGCTTGAATGGAGAGTTCCCTCAAGCGTACGAGGATGTTTCCAACTTCAGAGAGTCCACCTTCTGCAACTTGCACAAAAGAGATCCCGTCGTTGGCGTTTCGTTCCGCTTGTTTTAGCGAACGAATTTGAGCCTTTAAGTTTTCACTGATGGATAATCCAGCAGCATCATCACCGGCTGAGGTGATTCGATTTCCTGATGATAATCGATTAAATGTTTTTTGTTGTTCGACAGTGCTATTTGATAAGTTTCGTTGCGCGCTCATCGCCGCGATATTTGTCCCTATTCGTAATCCCATACTATTAGGCCCCTTTGACCTTTGCACCGTACCGTTATTACGTGCCCAGCTCCCCCAGGGAACCGGAACTTTGTTGACGCCCTCAGTTAAGATATTATAACAATATTTAACGAATTGCATCAAAAAAGTTGACTAAAATAGTATATTATTAAAAATTAAATAGATTCAGATACTTAAGCTAAAAAATACATCTATGAACTCCAAGTATTTAGGATAGGCCCGAGGGATTTCTCCCTCGGACCGTCCAAATAACGTGGTGGTTGTGGCTCTTAAATTAACCTAAAAGTTTAAGGGCAGACATAGAGTTTTGGTTAGCTTGACTGAGGACCGATACACCTGATTGAGTTAAGATATTAGACTTAGTCAATTCGGAGGTCTCGGTAGCCATGTCTACGTCGTAAATGCGGCTTCTCGCAGCACTTAAGTTTTCATCGTACACGTTGATGTTCGCGATACTAGATTGTAAGCGATTTTGTAGAGCGCCCACTTCTGAACGATTTTCAGAAAGTTTGGTAATCGCACCATCAATTTTTTCTAAATTCTTTTGAGCTGATTCTTTAGATTCAGTGCTGATATCAGCAACTCCCAAAGCATCTGCTGTCACATTTAGTTTTTTCGTATCGTATTGAAAGCGATCTTGTTCCTTGTTGTTATTTAAACCAACTTGGATTTCAAGTTTTTCGCCGTCACCCGTGAGCAGTTTTCTTCCGTTAAATTCGGTAGAAGCTGCAATTCGATCGATTTCCCCGCGTAATTGAGTCACCTCTTTATTGATGAACCCTCTTTCCTTATCACCAATAGTATCTGATGAAGCTTGGATTGATAACTCGCGGAAACGAGTTAAAATGTTACCAACTTCATTCATTCCACCCTCAGCCACTTGAACCATGGAAATACCATCGTTCGCATTTCGGCTGTCTTGGCGTAATGAACGAATGTCCGCACGCATTTTTTCAGAAATCGCTAACCCAGCAGCATCATCTGCTGCTTTTGCAATGCGAGTTCCTGATGCTAGTTTTTCTAAACTAGCTTGTTGTTTAGCACCAGAAATTCCTAAATTTCGTTGTGCCTCTAGTGATTGCACGTTTGTATTAATTCTCAGGCCCATACATTCTCCTCATACGTTCTGCCTTTTTAGGGGCGGTTATAGTTATGCCCATCAACCTCTGTATGCTGTACCGAGGTTGCTAGACAGGGAGTACCTGACTGTTTTAGTATGTCAAATTACTCTCACTGTAGCGTATCGGGTGGGTGAATCAAAAACTTTAGACTAATTTAGTCGGGTATTGATAAAAAGCCATATCTATACGTAATTATTATTAAATAAAAACAAAAATAATTACACTAAGCGTTAAATGGGCTTAATTTGTGAATCTGTCTGACAGCTTCGTAGGCCACAATGCTAGCGCAGTTGGAGAGGTTCAGAGATCGAACCCGATCGTCGAACATAGGGATGTTGGCGATGTGGTGCGCGTATTTTTCAAGCAAGGCTTTCGGAATTCCCGTGGTTTCCTTACCAAAAAACAAATAACAACCGGGCTGATACTGAACATCGTAGATGGTTTGTTTTTCGCTCGTTTCAATAAAGACCAATTGTGAATCTTGGGGAACAGTAAGAAAAAAATCATCGATGGATTCATGAACCTGAAGAGTTAAAAATTTCCAGTAATCCAATCCCGCTCTTCGTACTGCTTTTTCATCAATATCAAATGCAAGTGGCTTAATCAGATGAAGATGAGCTCCAACTGCCAAACACATTCTTCCAATTGTTCCTGTATTTTGAGGAATTTCAGGCTCAATCAGAACAATATTAAATATAGGAGCCTTAGACATTATGGTTTTAGAACATTCATCATGCGTGGGAATGGAATCGTTTCACGAACGTGTTCCACACCAGTGATCCAAGCAACTGTTCTTTCTGCCCCTAAACCAAAACCACCATGAGGAACGCTTCCATAGCGGCGAAGATCCAAGTACCATTTGTAATCTTCCACATTTAAATTGTGTTCTTTAATTCTACGCTCAAGAATGTCGGCCTTGTCTTCACGTTGTCCGCCACCAATGATTTCCCCATAACCAAATGGAGCAATTAAATCGGCACCAAGCGCGTATTTTCCATCGTGATCAACACCCTCACCATTTGGATCATCTGCATTTTTGAAATAAAATGATTTAATCGAAGATGGAAAGTGATGAACGAATACAGGCATTCCGAACTCTTCACCTAGAGCTGTCTCATGAGGAGCGCCGTAATCTTCACCCCAAGGAATTGCAAGACCACGTTTTTCTAAAATTTTTAGCGATTCATCATAACTGATGCGTGGAAATGGAGCGGAAAGAATTTTTTTCAACTCATCTTGATTTCGCTCTAAAATCACCAGCTCTGCTTGGCAGTTTTCCAAACAGTGTTTCACGATGTGGCAAATAAATGCTTCACCAAGATCCATCACATCAGTGAGGGTAGCGTAAGTCATTTCAGGCTCAACCATCCAAAATTCGGTGAGATGTTTGCGAGTTTTGGATTTTTCAGCTCTGAAAGTAGGGCCAAAAGTATAAATATTTCCAAAAGCAAATGCGCCCGCTTCACCATAAAGTTGGCCTGATTGAGTGAGGTAAGCTTTTTCTTCAAAGTAGGGAGTGGAAAAAAGTGTAGACGTTCCCTCACAAGAAGTAGGGGTAAGGATTGGAGGATCAAAACGAGTAAAGTTACGTTTTCTAAAAAAATCCTGGATCGCAAAAAAGATTTCAGAGCGAATGCGAAGAGCGGCCCATTGTTTCTGACTACGAATCCAAAGGTGACGGTTTTCCATTAGGAATTCCACACCGTGATCCTTGTGACTTACTGGATAGTTTTCCGCAATTTGAACTGCTTCTACTTTTTGAATGCCAATTTCAAAGCCTAGTTTAGCTCTCGCTTCAGCTCGAACTTTTCCTGTGATGATGACAGAGCTCTCTTGCCCAATTTTCTCAAACAGTTCAAAAGTTGCATCTTCACATTCACCCTTAACGATTACCGTTTGAATTAAACCGGAACCATCACGAAACATGAGAAATTTAATTTTACCGGAAGATCTTTTGTTATAAACCCAACCCTTTAAGGTTACGATTTTCCCATCGAATTCCGGTATGTTTTTAGCAATATCTGAAACTTTTAAACCGCTAGGTTTAACATGATTAATTTGATCCATAATACCTCTGTCGATTAACGATAGTTCATTACAAATTCAGCAAAAGTACGAACGTAAACTCCACTGGATCCTTTACGAGGATTGTAGGGAAGGTATCCTTGATCATAAGCACGGTTGGCAAGATCAACGTGAGCCCACTTTTGTCCTTCTTTAATGAATTGTTTTAAGAAGATTGCACCACGGATTGTTCCGCCAGCACCATCGTTTGCACTATTCATCATATCGGCATAATTGGATTTAATATCTTCGTAGTATTCATCCCAAAGTGGAAGTTCCCAAAGATGCTCTTCCGTTTGTTCGCTAGCATCTAAAATTTGATCAGCTAGTTTAGAATCGTTAGAAAATAAAGCGCTCGCTAATTTACCAAGAGCTACCGTACAAGCGCCGGTTAGCGTTGCTGAATCAACAATAACTTCAGGATTGTAATCTTGAGCTAAATGAAGAACATCAGCCAAAACTAAGCGACCTTCAGCATCGGTATTGATGATTTCCACTGTTTTTCCGCTACGAGTAGTGATGATGTTTCCTGGCTGAACTGCATTTTGACCAGGCATATTTTCTGCAAAACCAAGAAGAGTCACGATTTTATTTTTAGAACCCAAACGCGCCGCCATGAGTGTTGCTCCAAGCATGGTAGCTGCACCGGTCATGTCATGTTTCATGTCTTCCATTTTCATAGAAGGCTTAATGGAAATACCACCTGAATCGAAAGTAACTCCTTTTCCTACCAGAGAGATCGTTTTTGCAGATTTAGCAGCAGCTTTAGGAGTGTATTCTAAAATCACTACTTTGGATTCTTGAGCAGAACCTTCGCCAACACATAAAAAGAGATTCATTTTTTCTTTTTTGCATTCAGCATCACCCATGATTTTGCATTTAATGCCATATTGTTTGGCAATTTTAGCAATGGTGTTTGCATAGTAGGTTGGAGTTCCAATGTTGGAAGGTTCGTTAGAGAAATCGCGAGTTAAAAAAGTACAGTCAGCGGTGATGAGAGTTTTTTCGATCAAATTTTTGATCCAGCCATCATTTTTTTTATCGTTGGATACTAATGAAACTAATTTTAGTTTTCCAGCAGGTTTTTGAACTGATTTGTATTTATCAAAAGAGTAGGAAGCGAGATAAAAGCCTTCTAAGAATGCACCCAAAGTAACGGAAGCGAGTTCTTTGCCAGCTGATTTCACTAGCGCATCAACATCAATACCAAGTTCATTGACTTTTTCTGCTGTGATTTTGTTGTAAACAAAAGCTCCTGTTTGGCGTGCGATTTCTGGAGTGGAATCGGATTTAACCCCAAGGCCGGCAACTAAAATATTTAGTTGATCTATATAAGATGCTCTGATGAAAGATGTGGTTTTGGCTGTTCCTGAAAAAACGCCATTTTTAATCAAATCTTGAATTTCAGTTTGGCTTTGAGAGTTGGAGGGGATCTCTTTTTTATCGTTTTGGAAAAATAGAGTAAGAAGAGTGTCGCCTTCTGCAACTTTTGTATGATTGAGAGGAATGAGGTTGTGAAGCATTTCGTTTTTCATAGAGATAAACTATAGCACTGTTTTTTAATTACAGAATCAGTTAAGTTTTATAGAGAATGATAAAAAAATACCAAAATTCAGCCGGCGTAATGACGCGGATCGCAGATCTACTCATAGTTCTGTTGAGCTGGTGTTTTGCATACCCTCTCCGTTTTGATTTTTTACATTTCGTGTCATACGGAGAGCTGCCCGACGTTCACTATTATACTGATTTGCTTCCTCTGATATTAATCCTATGGGGTGCTGGTTTTCAATTTTTTGGCGTTTATCGGTATGATCGTATCCTGAGACGTTCTACTGAAATATACACATTGATTCGTGCACATTTTGCAATCTTGGTTTTATTCACAGCTCTCACTTATTTTATTACCCAATTTAGGTTCTCCAGGGGGGTAATTCTAGTATTTGGATTTCTAGTTTTAATTGGCTGCTGGTTATTTAGAGTGATCTACCGAAAAATTTTACGAGAATTAAATCGTAAAGGAATTCGAAATACAAAATTATTAGCCATCGGAAATACCAAAGCACTCCATGAGTTGATCTCCAAGCTTTCAAGATATCCAGAGCTGGGAATTGAGTTAACTAGGGTTCTTCAGCCGGCAGATAGCGTGAATGCTCTAGAGTGGATTAAAAAAGATCAGGCTAAAATGGTATTGATTTCATTTTCTCGAAACGACACTGCTCTTTTAGATCCATTGATTCGATCGCTCAAGGAAGAGATGATCGATGTTCAAATCGTTCCAGATTTTAGTGATTATTTGGCTCTCGGAGCCGAAGTGGATGCTTTTGAAGGCGTTCCATTGATTCAGCTCAATCAATCGCCGCTATTTGGCTATCGTTCTTGGCTAAAAAGATTTTTTGATTTTATTTTAAGTTTCATCGGTTTATTGATTTTGTCGCCACTTCTTCTTTTTATCGCTTTATTGGTGAAAATCACCTCAAAAGGTCCTGTTTTGTACCAACAAGAGCGCATGGGTATTGATGGTAAAACCTTTAAGATGCTAAAATTTCGTTCCATGAAATTGAATGCAGAAGAGGAGTCGGGAGCGGTTTGGGCTGTTGAAAATGATGTGAGAAGAACATCGATAGGAATGTTTTTAAGATCTACCAGCATTGATGAATTGCCTCAGCTATATAATGTTCTAAAAGGTGAAATGTCTTTAGTCGGACCCCGTCCTGAGCGGCCTGTCTTTGTCACTCAATTTAGAAGTGAAATTCCTAACTACATGCTTAGGCATAAAGTAAAATCTGGCATTACCGGTTGGGCTCAAATCAATGGTTGGCGGGGAGACACCTCGCTGGAAAAAAGAATTGAATGCGATCTTTACTACATTCGAAATTGGTCTGCCTGGTTAGATATTAAAATTTTGTTTCTCACGATCTTCAAGGGTTTCGTAAATAAAAATGCCTATTAAAAAACTGCATACCTACATATTTAAAGAGGTTTTGACTCCGTTTTTAGGCGGAATTGGTTTTTTTGCGTTCGTGTTTTTGCTTTTCCAAATGCTCCGGCTAGCTGAGGAGCTCATTGTCAATAATGCCCCCTTCGGATTGGTGATGAAACTTCTTTGGACCTTGATCCTGAACTTTTTACCTCTGGGTTTACCATTAGCTTTTTTACTCGGTGTTTTATTCGCATTTAGCAGATTGTCTGGAGATAGTGAGATTGTAGCAATGAAGGCTGGGGGCATGAGTTTAGCTTCCATTTCAAAACCTGTATTTGGCTTAGCAATATTGGTTTCAATGGTTTCATTACTCTTAAATTTAAATTGGTCTCCTTGGTCTGAAGTGGCGATGCGCCAAACTCTCATGAAAATTGGGAATCGAAAATTTGTGAGCTCTATCAATGAGGGAACTTTTTCATCCGGCTTTTTTAATTTAATCATGTTTACCGAACGCGTGAATCACCGTATTGGAAAGATGGAAAAGGTTTTCATTTTTGATGAGAGAGATGAAAAGCATCCTCTTACCGTTGTTGCTAAAACGGGCGAAGTGATTCGTGTTCAGTCCAATGAAGATGATCTAGGCGGCGTAGTTTTACAGCTTCAAGATGGAAGTATTCATCAAAGTGATATTCTCAATAATAATTATAATTTGGCAAATTTTGCCACTTACCAAATCTATTTTGAAATTCCTGATGCAAAAGGTAATTTTGGTTATCGACCTAAAATGTTAAAAATTGGTGATCTTCAAAATAAACGAAATAACCCCAATATTTCTGCCGCAGAAAGAAGAGAGTTAGATACTGATTTTTGGAGAAGAATTACTGTTGCAATGGCCCCTCTTTTGTTTGTTTTTCTTGGAATGGGATTTGGGACGGTGAGAACTCGCGGGGCTCGATCCAGTGTTTTGTTGGTTGCATTCATCACGATGGCTCTTTATTGGCAAGTGCAGGTGAGTGCAATTTGGTTAGGTGATAGTGGTGCCCTGCCTCCTTGGCTTGCGTTGCAAATTCCTAATTTATTGGTCTTCTTGGTTGGTGGTTTCATGTACAAACGCGCAAATTGGTGATCAGTTGAGTAGTTTATTTTCATCTTCAGAATACGTTCTTTATCGATTTGAATATCCTGAAATTTTATTTCAATCTCTTCGTTCATTTTTAAGTCCTGCTCTTCGAAATGCTAAATTATCGGTTCTCGATTTAGGTTGTGGAACTGGTTTGGTGACTGAATCTTTTTTGAAGTTCTACTCGGCCCCAGTGTTGGTAGATCTAGTTGATCCTGATTCAGAAATGTTAAATAAGGCGAAACTGCATTTTGGATCTAACCCCTCTGTAAAATCTTTTCACTGTGCGAGTTCAGAAAAAATTCCATTTCCTGATCAAACATTTGATCTAGTGTTAATCGGATCGGCTTGGCATTGGATGAAACAAGAGATTTCTTTGAAGGAAATTGAGAGAGTTTTGAAACCGAATGGGCTTGTATATATTTTCGAATATCAATTTCCAAAATCTCCTGAACTTTTAGAGTTGAATCACTGGATTAGGATTCAATTTAATACTGAATGGAAACCATCAAATCAAACCCCACGTGGTTCACTCAAGGAGCTAACTGATTTGTGGAGAAGTAGTTCAGAGTTCTCTCAGATTTTTTCTGGAAACGTGGCTCAGCAACGAGATCATCATGCTTCTGAGTTAGGCGGAGTGATCATTTCTCAGTCTCGCTATCAGCACTATGAACAAACGCGCTCTGAAGCCGAAAGAGTTCAAGGAAGAGACGATTTGATTAGAAACCTAAATCAATTTTTAAAGGAAGATGCTGCAAAGTTTGACTACCTCTATGAGGGGTTTTTGTTCAAAAAACGCATTTAAATGCGACAAAAAGCCGACACTT
>CANBTI010000046.1 GCA_947372355.1 Bdellovibrionales bacterium
ATCGAACCAAAAGAGCGTCGTATTAGCTTATCTATTAAGCAATCTGGCCGTTCAGAAGAACGCGCTAACTACGAAACTTACATGGGCGATAAAAACAAGAAGACTTCTATGGGAGATCTTCTTGGAGATAAACTCAAGAACGCTGCTAATAGCAAAAAAGAAGATTAATCGGTATCCGATAATCGTGAAGCCTCGTGGGATTCCCACGAGGCTTTTTTTTTGCTCTTTATTGGGTGTCTGACACCTTTATGATGCTAGGTGCGTTAATTTCCGCCATTCACTTGAATATTATCGATTTCACAAGGGCTTGAGCCACTTGAAGAAAGATAAGCTCGTACATAGATCGTTCCAGTTCCAATTGCGCTTGGGAAACTGCTGATGTTTGAGTTGATGGTAGAAGCATCGCTTGCGGTAGCATAACTGGAGCCACTAACCCAAGCCGAGCCATCATAATAATACCAATTCGATTTATCAGTAGAGAGTTGGTATTTGGCTATGCTCGAGCAACCATTACTACCAAGAGTGACTGTGAAACTAGTGAGATTGGTGAAGGCTTGGCCATTCACTGTGTAAATACTAGGTGAAGTTGAATCGTAATAAGATCCTAAGCTTACCGATTTTAGTTCCGGCATGAGTGAAGTGGTTGAGATTTCACTTTCAAAAATCGTGCGGTATTGAACGTAACGATTCGCTGCAATTGGAGAGGTGTAATTTTGTAAACTCATAGAAGGAGCCGTGATGTTCACGGTTCCGGAAGGAGTGGCAGCTTGGGTACTCATGTTGTTTAATTCTGAGAAATAGGTACTCACTGTTCCATCTGGTCCTTGCCAAGCAGGGGAACCAGTAGAGCAAGTGGCATCAGAGCAAGAGCGAACTTGATATTTCAAACGAGCAACACCTCGATGGTAAAGTTGTTGAATCTCATTTGCTGATCCGCTCGTTCCATCGGTGAGCGCGCGGCTCCACACGGCAACTTCATCTATTCGCCCATTAAAGAATGTGCTGGCCACTCCACTTCGAGCCCCGATTTGGAATGGTGTTAACGTTCCAGATGCCCCGCTTGTTCTGGTCCAGTTGGTGGTGGCTTCAAGAACCCCATTTACATAAATTTTTCCACTCGTGCCGTTATAAGTGTAAACCACATGGTACCAATTGCCTGCAGTGATAACTGTAGTAGATGTGGCGGCAGCATTCCCTGTGCTTCCGCTATCAAATGTAGTTCCCACTAATGTTCCATTTGAATTGAGAATTAACATATAATATTTTTGACCCGAAGATGCGGTTGCGTTTGAAACAATGGAACTAGCAGTGGATGGGGTTGGGTTTACGGCATTAAACCAAGCTGAGATGGTCATGTTTGCTGATAAATTTAATACCGAAGCACCGCTACCTGCACTGAGATAAGAGCTAGTCCCATTAAAAGATGCTGCATTCCCGAATTTTCCAATGGCTCCAAAGGTAACGTTGGTTGGAGTGAGTGTTTTGGTACTGCCAGAAGTATCGGCAGAGCTCGTTGCTCCGGCAGCATCATCTAAATGCCAAAGACCAACGATGTTATTCATCAATGAAGAATTCGTGACAGAGGAATAATTACTGCTCGTTTCATTTTGAATTGCGCCACTTGAATAATCTGGAAGAGCTTTTAGGAATGGAAGGGTGGGAGTCCAGGCGAGTGAGGTCCAAGTTGGAGATAAACCTGAATCGATTACGCGAGAAGTGAAGGAGCCCGAGTAACTTGCAGATTGGCGATTATAAATTGTAGCAATATCAGTAGAGGTGAGGGCTGTATTCCAAACAGCAAGATCATCAATTTTAGCTGGTAAATAATTAAGGTTTCCTGATGATCTCAAAAGTACACCAGCGGTGTATTGCATTGTTCCTGAAGCTTCATTATTAAACCATTTTCCGATGTTGCTTCCATTCATTGCTGTTAGATTTTCGTTATTTCCATTTACATAGAGTTTCCATGTTGATCCATCTGCGGTTACTGCTACGTGATACCATCGATTGATTAAAATATTGGTTGAGGCTTTCACAGAATTGTTTCCGATACGAGAACTCATTCGCAATTTCATCGATGATGCGCCATCAGCATAAATATCAACTCCAATGAGGTTGTTGACTCCAGTAGAACTTGCTGCAGAAAAAAGCGCACCAGCGGTACTAATTGTTAATTGTGAGGTGATGTAAATCCACGCTGAAATACTTCCTTGAGTATGAGAATTGTAAATATCATTCCCCAGAGAAATGTATCCACTTGAACCATCCAGAGAAGCGGCATTTGAAAATTTTCCTGTAGAACCTAAAGTGATCGTACCCGTTTTTGCACCCCAGATTGCGCTCGGAGATGAATCTTGGAAATCTTTACTTGCACCACCACCACCAGTGGTCGATTCGTTTAAGTGCCATAATCCAACAAGATTTGAGTATTTTGGAACCCAATCAGTAGTTAGTTCAGCAGCACAATTGGAAGTACTACCATCACAGCCGTTATTATTTCCTAGTTTCAATCCGCTCGAACTTGATTCTCCGGTGAGTGTTCCGTAATTGCTTACTCCCACACCGGTACCACCGCCAAAACCAGTACTTAAATTATCGCTATCGGTTTTAATTTGGAGAGTGAGTTGGCAAACGCCTCCTGAAGTAAGACTAGTGTTTGCCCATGAATCACTTGTGATGTAGCTCGAAGTAGTTCCGCTCGTGAACGGCCATGAGTAACTAAAAGGTGAGATGGTGAGAACGCTTGAAGTAGAGGTACCATTATTTCCATTCGTTACGGTTACTTTATAATAATAAGTTGTTCCATTGGTAAGGCCTGTGTTGTTGTAAGTACCAGAAGATGCACTTGTAGATATAGAACTAAAGCCAGTAGAAGCAGAAGTAGTAGAACGGTAAATATTATAAAGTGTAGCTCCTGCTACTGAACCATAAGTGAGAGTAACTTTTCCGCTATCACCAATTCCACTTAGTGTAGGAGTTCCGAGTGGGGTTGCGGTGACTTCGTAAGTAGCAGGAGTAGAACCGGTTGAATCATTTGCGTAGACTAAGAAATAATAAGGAGTGTTGTTGGTTAATCCAGTGATCGTTGCGGGCGAAGTTTGATTGATCGCCGTGCCTGAGTAAACTCCGCTCGTAGTTCCGTATCGAATGGTATAAGAAGTGGCACTTGTTGCCGGGGTCCAAGTGAGAGTAGCTTGTCCGCTTGTAGCAACTGCGCTTGCAGTAAAGTTGCCTGGGTTTGAAGAACTTGCAATCGTTCCATTTTGATTGGTGATTGCGATGTTATCAATTTCGCAAGCACTTGTTCCGCTCGAAGGTAAGAATGATCTCACATATAGATATCCTGTGCCTACACTTGAAGCAAAAGATGCAATGTTACTATTAATGGTGCTTGCATCGCTGGCGTAAGTATAGCTGCTTGTGGTTGCAGCGGTCCAAGATCCTGAGGTGTAATAATACCATGTAACTTTATCAGTGGAGAGTTCAAATTTAGGAGTAGAGCTACAACCATTTGCTCCTAATGTTACGGTAAAACCTGAAAGAGTGGTGAATTGTGGGCCATCAATTGCAATCACTGATGGAGTGCTGGAATCATAATGAGTGGGCCCCACACTTACTGATTTTAATTCGGGCATGAGTGAAGTGGTTGAAGAATCGCTTTCAAAAATAGTTCGATATTGGAAGTAGCGATTGTTTGAAATTGGATTTGAGTAATTTTGCAAACTCATGGAAGGCGCAGTGATGTTCACGGTTCCGGAAGGAGTGGCTGCTTGCGTACTCATGTTATAAAGTTCAGAAAAGTAAGTTTCATTCGTTCCATCCGGTCCTTGCCAAGATGGTGAGCCGGTGGTGCAGGTTGAATCAGAACAAGAGCGTACTTGGTATTTCAAGCGCGAAGCGCCTCGTTGATAGAGTTGTAGGATTTCGGTGTCGGAGAGGGCGCGAGACCAGATGGCGACTTCATCAAGAGAGCCACTAAAGTATGTATTTGCTGCACCAGGATTTTTGCCTAACACTGTATTGTAAGTTTTGGTAGCCGTTGCATTTGGGCAAGCACTGTAATCTAAAGTATTGCTATTATTTACTGTTCCGCATGAGGTTCCTACTTTTGAAATATTGACAATTGCTCCATCTATATAAATTTTTATCGATTTTGCGGTTTGATTAACAGCTGCGACCAAGTTATGCCAATTACCATCATTATAAGTGCTGCTGGTTTGAACATACACGTTACTTGTTAATGCGCCACCTCCTAAGAACAATCCTAGGGCGCCAAGGGTGCCACCAGATGGAGAGATAATTGTAACGAAACCGCCATTATTTCCATTTCCACCATTTGCTAACAAATACTGAGATGAGTTAGAAGTGTATTTCACCCATGTTTCAATTGTAAAACTAGTCACTTTTCCAAAATCAAAAGTAGGGACACTTCCAAAATCAATGTACGAGGAACCGTTGAAAGTCGCGGCGCTATTCAGTTTTCCACTCGCGCCAAAGGTAACATTAGTTGGAGTTCCATTTATTGCAGAAGCAGATGCTTTTGAGGTGTCTTTAATTGATCCAGCTCCAGTAGTACCAGCCGCTTCATCTAAATGCCATAATCCTACAATACCTGTCATGAGTGAATTAGTGTTGATTGAAGAATAAGTACTTGAAGTTTCATTTTGAATCGCGCTATTTGCATAATCAGGCAAAGCTTTAAAGAACGGAAGAGTTGGTGTCCAAGCAAGCGAGTTCCAAGATTGTGATGAAGTTGCATCCATTACACGAGAAGTGAAAGAACCAGAGTAGTTTGGAGATTGGCGATCGTAGATGGTTTTGGCTTCAGCTGCAGTAAGGCCATAACCTTTCCAAATTGCTACCTCATCATAATTTCCATTGCTCGAATAAAGGCCATCTTTATTTGCTCCTAGAGTTAAATTAATTCCGCGAGATGCAACACTTATATTTCCAATAGCAGAAGTAGCCACTTGTTCGCCGTTAACATATAAGTATATATTCGTACCGATTCTGCTTCCAACAACGTGGTACCAAGAGTTAGTTGAGTAAGTCGCTGAATTAATAATAGAATAAATTGTATTTGTACTTGCAGCCTCAACAGCAAATCCAAAATTATTCACGCCTCCATTGCAAACATTTAAATACCAAGAATTTGTAGCAACTACTGATCCTTTATTCCATTGGTTTAATCCCATTGCGCTGTTATTTGAAGTGCATGGGGCGCTTGCATTAAACCAAAAAGAAACAGTGAAATCTCCGCTACCGTATTGAAAATTCGAATTATCAGCTTGTGATAAATATTGAGAACTTGAGGATACAAAGGTTGCAGTGGCTGTTCCTAATTTTCCAGGGGATGTAAAAGTTGGGCTATTATTTGCGTTAAAGTGATTAGTGCCAATTGAATCATTCCAGCTACTATTCATTTTCCAATAGGCAACCAAATTTGAATAACCCGGTGTCCAATCAGCAGCTAGTTCTCCAATGCAATTTGCAGTACTTCCATCGCACCCACCATTACTCCCTAATTTCAATCCGCTCGAACTCGCTTCACCGGTGAGGGTTCCGTAATTGCTTACGCCAACAAAAGTTCCGCCACCAAAGCCACTCGCTGTATTATCATCATCGGTTTGATCAAGTGGTGTGAGTTGGCAAACACCACCGCTGGTAAAACTAATATTAGAACTATTGATCGTATATGAAGAACTGGTACCGGTATCAAATGGTGAATTGTAATCTGAAGATTGAAGTGGAACTTTATTCACTTCGCTAGTGTAGGAGATTCCATTATTTGAATTACTTGCTTTGATTCTAAAATAATAAGTGGTGCCTGCGGTTAAACTAGAAACAGTTGCGCCTGAAGTTTGATTTGAAATGGTGGTTGTATAAGTACCACTCACGGTTCCATATTGGATATCGTAACTGGTAGTTCCACTTGCAGAACTCCATGATAGAGTTACGGATCCAACTCCGGCAGAAGCGCTGCTGATGCTGAAACTGGCGATCGGGCGACCCGAGATTTCGCTTGAATTAGCGCTGTTTCCAGCAATATTTGAACTTTGAATCACGTAGTAATAAGTGGTTCCGTTGATCAGTGAGGTATCGGTATAAGATGTGCCACTCACGCCACTGGCGATGGATGCGTATCCTGAGCCGCTGGAGAGAGATCTTAAAATATTATAAGTGATCGTTCCTGAGCCGCTCGATGCAGCCCAAGTGAGTGCAGTTTGCGAATTGGTTGCGGTTGCAGTGAGGGTACTTGGAACTGAAGGAGTATTGATCATCACCACTGATACTTCGGTGGTAGCATCAATCGAGCCTGATGAATTGATCGCAGTGATCATGAAATAATAGGTTTGCGAATTGGATAAACCAGTGATGGTGGTAGAGGTACTTGCAGTGTTAGTGAAGGTGGTGCCGTATGCGCCGCTTGAGGTTCCGTACTTCACATCATAAGTAGCAGCGCCTGTAGATGCTGCCCAAGAAATTGCTACTTGTCCGCTTGCGGATTGAGTAGCTGAAGAAATCGTAAAAGTAGAAAATGGTTTTGCAGAGAGTTCATTGGTGGCAATCACTAAGCCATTGTGGGTGTTTCTCGCAGTCACGCTGAAATAATAAGTGGTGCCGGCGATCAGACCTGAAATTGTTTTCGGTGATGTTTGATTGGTGAGTGTGGTGGTGTAAGTGCCGCTCACGGTTCCGCGTTTAACATCATAAAGGGTAGCCCCCGTTGGTGCGACCCAAGAAAGAATCACTTGTTGATTTCCAGGATTTGCTGAAGAAAGAATGAAATCATTAATCGGTTCAACATCCACTTCATTTGAAGAATTGGTTTCTCCGCCCTCATTTTGCGCAGTAACCGTGTAGTAGTAGATTGTGCCATCTGTAACGGTTGCATCGTTGTAATAATTCACATTGATGCCGCTGGCGATTTGAGAATATCCAGAACCACTCGTGTTTGAGCGATAAACATTATAAGTGATGGTTCCTGAACCGGTGGCGCTGGTCCATGCGAGCGCGGAATTACTATGCGTTCCTTGTCCGGTTAAAGTGGGCGCAGCCGATGGCGCTGCAATCGGAGTTGCAGAAAGTTCGTTTGAAGAATCAAGGTTTCCGGAAGCATTTTTAGCAACAACTTTAAAATAATAAGTCGTACCGTTTGTAAGACCAGTGACAGTAAAAGGAGAAGTTTTATTCGTGAGGTTAGTGGTATAACTTCCGCTCGTTGTTCCGTACTTCACATCATAACTACTACTAGATGTTACGCCCGTAGAAGCATTCCAAGTAATCGCAACTTGTGCGCTCGAAGCGGTTGCAGTTGCCATAGTGAAAGTTCCAAGAGGAACGCCACTCACTTCACTGCTTGCATTCACCGTAGATCCACTTCCGGTAGAATTCACTGCTGTGACCATGAAGTAATAAGTGGTTCCAGGGGTGAGCGATGAAACAGTAGTAGGTGAAGTGGCATTGGTAGAAACAGTGGTTCCGTAACTTCCAGAGCTGGTGCCGTATTTTAAAGTATAAGTTGAAGCGCCACTTGCCGCTCCCCAAGAAACTTGAAGGGCGCTTGCACCATTCACTGAAACTGATGAAATACTAAAACCCGCAATCGCTTGGCTTGAAACTTCAGATGAAAGAGTGGATTCGCCCGATAAATTATTTGCACTCACTTTGTAATAATAAACGGTACCGTTTGATACGGTTGAATCAGTGTAAGAGGCGCTACTTAAACCAGTCGCCAGTGCGGCTCCATAGGTACCAGAGGTGGTGGATCGATAAACGGAGTAAGAAATGGTTCCTGGTCCGGCTACTGAATTCCAAGTTAAATCAATCGTGCCACTGCTGTTCGTAGCTGCAAGTGAAGTGGGTGATGATGGAAGGGCTAGCGTGGTGACGCTTGATTCACTTGAATTCAGAGATCCAGATCCATTATTTGCAGTGACGATAAAATAATAAGTTTGATTTGCTGATAATCCACTCACCGTGATCGGAGAAGATTGATTGGTGAGGGTTGTGGAATACGATCCAGAGCTGGTTCCGTATTTCACATCATAGCTAGTAGAGCCTGCAGAACTGCTCCATGAAAGTGAAGCACTTCCAGCTCCATTTTGATTTAATCCCGTGATTGCAAAACCACTCACTGGAGTTCCAGAGAGTTCATTGGATGACATCACAGAACCATGATGAGTATTTTTTGCATTCACTTTAAAATAATAAGTGGTTCCAGGAGTGAGTGAAGAAATCGTAGCTCCTGATGATTGATTACTTAAAGTAGTGATGTAAGTACCGCTCGTTGTTCCATATTGAATATCGTAACTACTTGCTCCGGTTGCAGAACCCCATACTAAATCTGTTGAGGTGCTTGCAGTTGATAAAGTGCTGAGTGAAAAATTATTAATTGGTTCTGCATCAAACTCATTTGAATCATTACTATCTCCGCCTACATTGGTGGCTGTCACAATATAATAATAAATCGTACCATCGCTCACCGTAGTATCGGTATAAGTAGTGGATGAAATACTCGTAGCCAGTGCACTTGTATAAGATCCCGAAGTTGAAGAGCGATAAACATTATAAGTGATTGGTCCTGCTCCGGCAGAAGCGCCCCAAGAAAGCGCCACCTGATTATGGGTAGCGGTTCCGGTGAGTGATGAAGGAACAGTAGGAACCGCGTTCGGACTCGAAGAAACTTCGTTCGAAGAATCAAGATTGCCAGTTGCATTTTTTGCAATCACTTTAAAATAATAAGTGGTTCCGTTTGTAAGACCAGTGACCGCAAAAGGAGAAGTTTTGTTGGTGAGAGTTGTAGTATAATTACCACTCGTTGTACCGTAACTAATATCATAAGCGGTAGCGCCATTAGAAGATGCCCATGAAAGTGTGGTTTGTGAACTGGTAGCCACTGCAGATGAAATACTAAATACAGAGAGTGGTGTTCCTGAGAATTCTGCATTCGCATTTACACTCGCTCCTGTGCCAACGGCATTGGTTGCTGATACCATGATGTAATAAGGTGTACCGCCGGTTAAGCCGGTGATGGTGTAGGGTGATGTGGCGTTGGTGGAAGATGTGGTTCCGTAACTACCGCTCGTTGTTCCATATTTAACGGTATAAGCCGAAGCACCACTTGCTGAATTAAACGTAACCTTAAGCGCTCCAGCACCATTCACATCAATTGCGGTAATCGAAAAATGGGGAATACTTCTTACGGATGCTTCATTAGAGTAACTGGATTCTCCGGAAATATTATTCAATGTAACTACATAATAGTATGTTGTTCCATTGGTAACGGTTGAGTCGGTGTAAGTGGTTCCTGAAATTCCAGTAGTGAGAGCAGTGTAGCCTGAACCTGAGGTAGTAGAGCGATAAACATTATACGTGAGAGTTCCTGAGCCAGAAACAAGCGACCATGATAGTGCAACAGAACCAGGTGATGGCGTTGCGGTTAATGAGGCCGGTGCGGTAGGCACACTATAGAGTGCCAGCGAAGTTTCAGAAGTTGCATTTTGAGTGGTGCCGCTTCCTACTGCATTCACTGCGCTCACCATGAAATAATAAGTGGTACCGTTACTGAGTCCGGAGATGGTGAGAGGAGAAGTGGCGCTGGTTGAAACGGTGGTTCCATAACTCCCGCTCGTGGTTCCGTATTTTACTGTGTAGCTAGCAGCACCAGTTGCTGAGTTCCATGCGAGTTGAGCTTGTCCGTTTCCAGTTTGAGAAATAGATGAAATAGTGAAGGCCGCAATTGCTTTCACACTTTGCTCAGATGAACTGATGGTTCCCCCAGCATTGATTGCATCTACTACATAATAATAGGTGGTTCCGTTCGTGATGCTCACATCACTATAAGAAGTAGTATTCAAACCAGAAGCGATCGTGGTGTAGCCTGATCCGCTGGTGATAGATCTTTTTACAGTATAAGTAATAGGTGCAGTTCCGCTCACTGAATTCCAAGAAAGACCAATGGCGCCTGGAGTTGAGCTTAAGGTGAGTGTTGGAGAAGATGGTGGGTTTGCCGCAGTAGCGGAAACTTCAGAATTAGCATCAGTAGATCCGGAAACATTCACGGCTGTAACCATGATGTAATAAGTTTGTGAAGAAGTAAGACCAGTAATAGTGTAAGGTGAAGTGGCATTGGTAGAGGCAGTGCTAGTGTAATTACCTGTAGTGGTTCCATATTTTACAGTGTAAGAAGTAGCGCTAGAGGCGGCTCCCCAATTCACCACAATTTGTGAATCACTAGAAGAAGTAGAGGTGATGGAGAATACACCGGGCCCAGAAGAGTTCGTTGCAAATACGCTGGAAGCAACACTCATGCTACCTGTGGCACTAGTTGCAGATTTTGTAGCAGTGATAATTTTACCAGATCCTGCAGTATCAACGTTGATATTATTAAATGCTGCAACCCCAGCAACTGCCGCCATCGTGGTAGTTCCACCCAAAACACCAGTACCCGTAGTGAGGACTAGCGAGATATTTGCAACAGCATCAGGGCCATCGGTAACGGGATTAAGATTGGCATCTAAAATTTTAACCACAGGCTGAGTAGCAAAACTTACGTTTGGTGCAACATTACCAATGGGCTGAGTGGTGAATGCAATTGAATTTGCAGAGCCATTGATGAAGCGAACTGTTCCACCAGAAAATGCTCCTGGAGTTAAGAGTTGTAAGGTTTTTGTTTCTGCCTTTGTAGAAGTGAAGCTACAAGTTGAAATTCCAAATCGATCACTTTTGGTACAAGCGGAATAAGTGTTGGTACTTCCGGTATCGGTTGCTCTAAAAGTTGGGGTTTCACCGGGAATAGGATTTAATTTTGAATCGCGTAAGGTTATGGTAACGGCCGCACTTGAAGATCCATCCGCAACTACATTTAATGAATTGGAAACGATGGTGGAGTTAGTTAAATCAACGGTTGAAGTTCCAACCTGCAAACCAGGATTGTATAAACTATCCACGATCGATGAATTGCCACCAAGAGGATTAGAACAAGCGTTTAAAAAAACGCTGATTCCGATCGTAAATAAAATCTTAGTGATCTTTAAGACCAAGCTCATGCGTTACTCATCGGAAAAATTAAAAAAACTCTTTAGTTACTTATTGTTACGCTAACGCATGGTGTAATGCGTTAAAAAAATGTCGGTATGATTTTTTTGACAGAGATAAAAGCTAAATAAAAACATAAATATAATGTGTGTAAAAAATATGACACTGAAAAGCTGCGATAAAACAGGGTAAAAATTTAAAAAATAAGCCATAATTTAGGATGGAGGGGTGTAGAAAAGTTTTGAGAAAACATTTGAAACTACTTAGTTTTATTTTGTTTCCTGTTTTGATGGGAGTGAGTGGATCATCGTATCGTGATCCAGATGGCATGTTATTGCGTTATGAGGTGAGTGAAAACGAAACCGTGAGTGAAATTTTACACGCACTTTCAAGTTGTAACCTCTGGGGAAAAAACCATTTAGTAGAACAAACTCTAAAACTTAATCACATCCGAAATGAAATCGCCGCTAAAAGATTAAAACCCGGGCGTATATTAAAAATTCCGATTTATTCTAAAAATAAAGATAGTGTGATTAGAGTTTTAAATGAAAAAAGCTCTGAAATTCAAATCTATCGCGATCGTTCATATTGTGAAAATGCTTTTGCATTTGTAAGAGAAATGGAGCCAACCATCACTCCAACTCCCTTTGCATCTTCCTCTCCAGTTCCTGTTCCCACACCGATAGAAATATTACCCACTAATGATCGTATTCCTTCTGATGAAGAGCGTGCGGTGAGTTCGATAGGGATGAGTGCATTTTTTAATTACCATGGATTTAACTCTCTTGATTTAACTTCAAAAAGTAGTTCAATTGTTCTATCCAGACTTTCTCCAGGAGCTGAGCTTTATTGGAAGTTACAATGGCAAAAAACTTTTCAAACCATCGCTAGTATTGCCTTTGAGCGATATACTTTAAATCAATATTCAGCCTTCAAAACCATTGATAATCCCACAGGAAATCGATTGGCAGTTTTCATTTCTGGAATTTATGAATGGGCAATAAACTGGAATTTGAAGGGTTCATTTGGAATGGCAGAGCAGTTGTACTCTCGCTCACAAACATCCAGCACAGTAGTGATGGATGCGGTATCAATATCTTATTTAGATTTTGCTTTTGGCCATCGTTGGTATCAGGGGCATGGAATAGAGTTATCGCAAGAGATCAATGCGAAGTTGTATTTTCCGGTATCGCAAGATCTCTACAATATTAAAACTGGATATGGATATGGAACAGAAGGCATGCTTTCGCATTATTTTTCTTCAAAGGAGAATCAAAAGATTTTTCTAAAAATGTTTTATCAATTTCGGCTTCAAAATACGAGTATCACCAATAATACAAATGCAAGCATAGGATTTGGATTAGGTTATGAAAAAAAATTAGGGGATGATTAATCTTTGCTAAAAAATGCTTCAATCTGCTGAAATGCTGAATCCCGAATCGAATCTTGTTCCATCAAGATTTCATGTTGAGCGGTGGGGAAAATGCTGAGTTTGCAGTTTTGCATTTGAGCGCAAGCTTCAGTTTCTGCATCATTCAGCACAATTTGATCTGCTCCGGCTTGAAAAAGAAGTACATTTGCTGCGATTTTTGAGGCATTCGCACGAATGAATTTAGTTTCACGTAGAGATTCATTTACCCAGCCGCTGGATGGTCCGCCGATCACTGTTTCAGGATGGGTTTTGCAAAGCTCATTATTGATCGCCCAACGAACAGCACTACTGGTAACTCTATTGTTTTCAAAAATTCCATCACAATGATCATCATGCTTGCCGAGAGCGTAACGGCGTCCTAATCCGATTGTTTTTGAAACTTCCACAATCGCACGCGCAATTTTTTCTGGATATGGTTTGGTATTGATTCTCAACATGGGTGCATTCAATGCAACCGCTTGAAAAGGAGAATTGTATAACTCCAAATATTCTGCAGAAATCCCGCCACCCATGGAATGCGCCAGTAGAAAAAGATTCTTTGATTGTGGATGAACTGGCTTAATCACTTTCTCCATGAATTCATTTAAATCTAAAACGTATTCAATGAAATGATCGACATGCCCGATTTGAGGATTGTGTGGGGCGAGGTGAGGGGAAAGACCTTGCCCACGGTGATCGTAAGAGTAAACGCTATAACCTTGTTGATAAAGATCGTAAAAAATTTCAGCATATTTCAACCAGGGTTCCGATTGACCATTGAGAACTACGATCAATCCTTTTTCTTTTGGATGAATGAATCGAATCGCGCTCAGCGCAAGTTTTCCATCTGAACTTTGAAAATTGAATGTCTCACCTGATTTCAAAAACGGAACTACCAGTTCTTGGTAATTTTGTTGGTAGTTTTTTTCTGAGATGGCGAAAGAATGAGGTGCGTGAAACAATGAGCAAAGGATTAAAAATAGAGCAGTTAAAGCGTACTTCATGAAATGAAGCATAACTAAAAAAGTGGCAATTTGCGAGGTGCAATATTTGACAGCTGCATCTTGTTAAGAGTTTTTTGCCTAGATTGAGTTCAACTATTTGTTCTGTAAGGACGATGAGTAGGTAACCACGGGAGGTTTTGATGATCCGTTACTTACCAATTACCATGTTTTTTATTTTTGCTTCTAATGCCCAAGCGGCCGAATCGGTGCAATTCACGAATAAGGAATTAGCTGCGGTTTTTACACTCATGAGGCCAGAGTTAAACTCAATTGAACTTAACGCACGAACCGTTACTTTTAACCCATCCCCATCACTAAAATTTTTAGGAGTGGGTGCTTCGGTTTCACCCCTTGATTTAACGGTGATCGGAAATATTGTGGATTTGGAATTCAATCATATCAAAGCAAAAACTCCGGAGATTAAATTCCAAAATAATATTTTTGAAGTGAGTGTGCCCATTGAAGATCGCGATCGCGGTGTTCAAAGTAAACTTGGTTCGATTAGTTTTAAAAACGTTGCCTTGAGAGCTCAATTTGTTTGGAACACTCGAACCGATGGATCGCAAGAGCTCGTACTTTCAAAAACTAATTTCGATGGAACCCTTTCTGGAACAGGAATTTTAAGAAGTAGTTTTATCTTGGGCAAAACGCGGGATCTATTGGTTTCGCTCTTACGTAAATCGATGGTTAAATTTATTGAATCAGAAAAATTTCAAACTAGCGTGAATTCGGGACTCATCAGTTACAGTAAATTTTATACAGGAATGGAAATCATGGAATTGGTACCGGGCTCGATTCAGTTTTATAATGATGGTATTCAATATAACGTGAACTAAAGCAGACTAAAATGGATTGAATTAGCCTGATGTAACAATTTGTTATGTCAGGCTTTTTTGCTTGAAGTGTTGAACGCTCAAACTCATGGCTTTTGAGCGGCAAAAGGTGTATAGTTCGCCTGCTATGAAAAATATAACTGTTCAAATTTTATTGGTGATTGCCTTATTTACTTCATTCACTTCGGTACAAGCTTCCACTAAATCAGAAATGATGAAGCCTGCTACCATCTTTACCCCTAAAAGTTTTGATAGTAATGATAACGCTCAAGTGGTGATCGCTGGTGCGTTTACTGGTTTTTGCATGAAAATGGGGAACAACCATCATCGTGTGGATAAAAGTTTAAGAAAAATTTATATTGATCAGTCCGTATCGGTCACGAGTAACTGTAAAGATTTAGAAATGTATATTCCTTACTCTTCAGTGATTAGTTTAGGATCTCTGCCTGCAGGGAATTATGAAGTTTTAGCATCTGGCGCTGATGGAAATTATACTTCTATGGCTGTATTGCCAGTTGCTGCTGCAGCAGTATCCAGTAGTTCAAATGGAACTGATGCCCGCTTGTATGCACCAGTGAGTTCTGTTGAATTTAAAAACACAGGCAGATCCACGAATCCGTTGATTACGATCAAAGGTGTGTTTACGAATACATGTTTGGTTTTGGATTCAGTTGAAGTTTATGCACGTACAGGTGATGTGTATGAAGTCTTGCCTATTGTAAAAATGAATAAAGATAACTGTAATTCTTCTATGCAGCCTTTTTCTAAAACCGTTGAACTTAAAAGTTTTTCAATGCGTGATACTTTGATTCATGTGCGCTCCATGAACGGACAATCACTCAATAAAGTGATCACCAATCTTGATCGCATCAATCATCAGTTCACTCTTTAGTAGGTGTAGAAATTCTGCTGTGAATTCGATTCGCAATCCAAACCGTGATTGCAGCGTATGGCATTATTTTCCAACCAAACAATTCGCAAGCTAAAAGGATACAAGCAATTGGAGTTTGAGTGGAAGCTCCATATGCGGAAACAAATCCCAATGCCGCCATCAATGCGGTGAGAGTTGGATCCACAAAACTAAAAGCACTCCCGAGGGTGCTGCCAATGAAAGCAAGTGGGAAGAATTCTCCGCCTTGAAAACCGGTACCTAATGTGATCACAGAGAGAATTATTTTTTTGATCACAAAAATAAGAGGCAATGCTTCTTGCGTCGATTGAATGATCATTTCTCGACCGAGCCCTTGGAATTCTTGAAGTCCGTATAGATAATAAATAACAGTTAAGAAACTGCCCCCGATGAATGCGGTGAGTGCCGGTGAAGTTTTGATGAATGCGTGTTCACATTGATGCCGTAAAAAATGAAAAAATGCGGTAACAAAACCAAACAAAATTCCTGCAATGATGATCAAGGTAAAAGTTTTTGTTTCGTATGAGGGAATGTCAAACGCAGGAAAATGAAAGTGTGGAATATGGGTGAGTCGAACCATGGCTTGGGCAATGAACATGGCGATGAAGGCATGAATTAAAATCTTGGGTCTAAAAATTTTTGATTTATTGAATTCAAAACCGAAGATCAAGCCGGCCCACGGAGCGCCGAGGGCTGCTCCAAAACCTGCACCCATGGAAACCAAAATGAGACGGTGTTGTGCGCGTTCATGGTATTTGAAAAAATCGGCTGTCTTTGTGGCAAGAAATTTTGAAAGTTGAATCACCGCACCTTCGCGACCAGCTGATCCGCCCCCGAGATGGGTGAAAAAACTTCCAATCACGAGTTTCGATGCTCCGCGAAGTAGGGCGATTCCGATTCCTACTACGGGCAAAATGAAGATCCAGCGGGGGTTTGTTTCCCTCAGTGTTTGTGCGTAATTTAAGAGCGAAATGAAGAGAATTGCGGAAAATCCGCCAAAAATTCCACCAAAGATGCCAGTCATTATATTTATAAAACCACGGGAGACTAGCCTTGCAAAGAGATTTTCTGACGTGGTAGCCTATTCCAGTATTGGTGAGGGCTTGTAGCTCAGCTGGTTAGAGCGTCCCGCTCATAACGGGAATGTCGGGGGTTCAAGTCCCTCCAGGCCTACCAATATCTAAACTAATTGAGGAATTAATAATTTTTTTAAAAAAAGTCATTCTTTCAATTCTATTGTTCATTTCATTCGGCTGCTCGAGTTCGGGCTTTAAACATGAAAACGAATCTCATCAAGAACCAGCGCTGATTCAATCACCTTTTGTTTTGCCTACTTCAAAAATTCAAAAAGAGATGGTGATCGCTATTCGAAATGAAATGATCAGGCTCGATGGTGAGGGATTAATTCCAAGAAAAAATCGGCCCGAATCCTTCCAAAAAACTACAAATAAAATATCTAAAGAAGCACTCCTAAATAAAACGGAGTTTGATTTTTACCGCACTTTTTCAAAACTCAATGCCACTTATCCCAATCTTCATGCTCATATTCATTTTAATGATCATTTAAACTCCGAGATTACTGAATCTAAGAATCAAAAAATGGCTGATGCAAATATCAATCTCAGTGTTGAGGTGGTTAAACCAACTAAAACTAGAACCGTAGTTCAACATATATTCGAAAATGAAGAGCTGAATAAAAAGTGGGAGGGAGCTGAACTCACAGCTATTAATGGAATTCCTCTTAAAAAATGGCAGGATGAAAACTTTATTTTTTGTAAATGGGCATTGCGTTCCATTTGTGATCGAACACTCGAAGAAAATCTTTTGCAAGGCATTCTGTTTTGGAAAGGTGGTCCACTCACGTATCGTATTAAAAAAGGAAACGAAAAAATTAATTTTATTGTCCAATTCTTAAAATAAGAAAATAATTCAAAAAATAAATTTGAAAAACGGCAATGTGACTGGAGATGGGAAAAAAGATACCCTGGTTTTCAACTGATACATAAGGGTTATTTTGCATGTTTATTTGAAAACATAGAGGAGCCATCAATTCTTCTACTTCGGATTAGTTCATTTCAATATGAACGAGGTAAGAGAATCGATCCAAAAAGTAAAATTCAAACCATGCAACAAGAAACAGATGCTTTAAAATCGGTATGGATACCAAGATCAGCATCCGTTAAACATTTGATTCTTGATTTGATTGATAATGGTGGTGGTAATGAGCCGATGGATTATTACCGAATGCTTTTTCAAAAGCCATTTCTCGAGCAATACGTAGAATTTAAAAAAGTTCCAGAAATCGAAGATGAAATTCTTCGAAAATCAATGTTCTGGGGTTTGAAATCCCATGAGCTATGGTTTCAAAAGCAAAAACAGAACGGAGAATGGGAAAAGTTAAAAGTGGGGCAATTTTCAAAACCATCACCTATGTTTTGCGCGGATGAAACTCATCCATGTGGTGAAGTGGAGTTTCAACCATTCGAACATCAGTTCAATGGTAAAATTAGTATCATGTTAAACGATGGCTGCGTTTCTACTTGTGACGGAGTGACTTGGTTATTGGCTTCGCAACTCAATGCTAAGCTTTACGGTTTTTATTCAGCAGCAGATTCAGCATATTCAAGATTGAGAATTGATGCAATTCGAGATGCAGAGGTGCCAGCTGGTTTTATCTTAAAGATTCATCCGCAAAGAGCGGATTTTCACCCCGATTTATTGGTTTCGCAAGATGTGGCAGTCACATTATCGGTAGATGAAAAAGGAAAAATCCTTTCTGGGAAGCCACTTCCACTGAAAAAATTTGTGCCGATCCATTGGGATAGTGATTATCACCGGGATGTATTGAAAGCGGTGCTAAATAACAAAACATGAACATTCTACAGGCGAAGACATTCTTTTTCGAAGCGATGACGGTCAAACAAAAATTCAAGTTAGATTTAATGAGAAGGATGCATGGTTATCCCAGCGATCGATCACTGAGCTTTATCAAGTTTCAGTCAAAACAACAAATGAAAACCTCGTTAATATCTATAATGAAGGAGAGTTAAGTGCTGATACAACTATCTGGAAATTCCGGATAGTTCAAATCGAGGAAAAGCGTGAAGTGACGAGGGAGGTAGATTATTAAAAATGGTGAAATCCTTCGGACCACCCCTGGCTTTAACATATTGATCCGCACTCATTTTTTATCCACAACGATATTATTATTCGCATCAATTAAGAAATGCGTGTGGTGATGCCCGTTTTGAGATTCAAAAACCAGGGAATTAATGGAAACGTGATTTTTTTTCTTGGCTACCTTAAAAAATTTATCGTCAAATTCACCCGCAATATGCATCAGTGAAATCTGTTCAATTGCTGAAATTTCCTTTTTATCAATCCAATCTTTAAAGTGAATGGTAATAGGTTGGTCTAGCTTTAAATAAAGTCCCGTTTCAGTTTCATCGCCTTTTTTGATATCTTGATAATTAGGGCGACCAGGAAAAGTATGAAGCTCAAGTGAGCCTACAAGAGAACAGGGGATTGGGGAATCGCTCCAACATTCTTTAATGCTTGCGTAAGAACTGATTGGAAGAAAAAAGCTAAAAATCAAAAAAAAGCGATTCATGCATAAAAAATAGCATACAAAATTTAAGTGAGCAATATTAGCAGAATCCTTTCAGGAGTTAATTTTTGTCTATTAAATTTAATAACCAATTCATTTCTTTAAAAAACTCATCAGAGTATCGTTAAGACTATCTTCATTTAATTCATGACCACCCGAAAATGAAACCACGTTTATATCTGCGCACATTGCCTTTAATTGTAAGGAGTAAGCTTCACTTAAATCATGGTTGTAAACATCGTGATCACCGGCAATCAAAACCAAGGGTGGATTTTTACTGAGATCAACGGATGTTGACTGGATGAAGCCTCTGTCTGCACCTGATGAAATGAAAAAGCGAGGAATAGCTTTAGAATCATTAAAAAGGCCCGACTGAAACCAGTGATTGATTAGGTATCCGCCATTTGAAAATCCAATCACACCAAAAGTTTGATCAGACGGGAAGCACTTTTCTCTAGACTCCAGTATTTGAGGAATAATATTTGTGAGTTCTGAAGAATTCCAGGACCATCCCCAGCAAATAGAACCCTGTTGAGTAGGACATTCCATTTGAGCTCGAGGTAATGCGATTTTTAAATTATATTTTGAAGCGAGTTCATTCAGGATTCTACGATTTTGCAATTCTTGAGGTGAAGGACTGTTTGAATCCATGCCGTGAAGATAGATCAAAAATCCTGTGGCGTTATCTGGACCAATACAAGAAACATCTAGTGGCACTGCAAAAGTTTTCGATGCAACCAACATAAAAAAAATCGTGGTGATGTGAATGTATTTGTGTAAGTTCATAAAGCGTTTTGATATTGAAAGGGAGATGTAATTAAGGCGTTGGACAATCTGGAAAATCGGCGGCCGATTCTTTAAGGGCACTTGCTTTTCTTCGGTTATTTATTTTAGACCAGCGATCACTTCCAGAATTTGGATATCTGTATTTTACAACAGATGCTCGAATAATGGGATTAAAATTGGAATCACTCATACCAACCGACATTGATCCATGTTCATTGTCAATTGAGCCGCCGCCAATTACGAGTCTTAAATTTGTCTGCGGACCTGCACTCCATCCTTTTTCAAGTAGTATTGAAGTGATACTGTTAAGAGCGTTGCCAGCAAGGATTCGAGCAGAAGAATCGATATAGTAAGAGCAGTCTGCTTTTGCATTCAACGATCCTAGTGCGACGATAGTAAAAATTAAGAATTTCATTATTTCTCCAAATCCAATATTCAAAAATTATTCCATGAGCCGAAACTCTTGGGTTAAGCGAGCAATCGTTGCTCGGGAAATTAGGGATGTAGAGTGAGCCCCTCCGTTTAGACACTTCCCCCATCTTTACTGAACAGATCGAATAACCGAGGAATATGTGCTAGAATGCGCCTGTTCCAAGAATTATTGGAGAAAAGTAAGTATGGAAGTTTTTAGAAA
>CANBTI010000047.1 GCA_947372355.1 Bdellovibrionales bacterium
GGTAGAGAATACGAACGGACTGGCCAAACCGATAAAGCAAAACAGGTTTACGATGTATTGATTAAATTTCATAGAACCGATGAGAGTTCTTTTCGAGTTGCGGTGAAACTCATTGACCTTGATCTCATGAAACAAGAATTTGAGAGTGCATATAAGCGATTACAAAATCTGGAGATTCCAAAATCTAATGATGTAGACACTCAACTCGCAGTTGCCAATCTGAAAAAACAAGTTCGTTCCACTGCGGTTACCAATCACGATCGATATCGTAAAATGGATGATAAAAAAGAAGTGATTCGTTATTTGCATGTGGCAGATCAATTTTATTCCCTTTATTTGAGTCGATTTGTTACGGATAAATCTGAAAAAAATGAAATTCGAATGTATCTCGCTGAAGTGAAGCGTGAGTTGCAAAATCCTGGAATGGCAGCTCAGCTCTATAAACAAATTATTCAAGACCAAGATTCAAAATACGCTAAAGAGGCTGCACAGTTGTGGGTGGGGAGTTTAGCGGCAGAATTAAAAAAGATGTCTGAATCAGGAGAAAAACCCGGTACGGAATTATCTGCTCTAGAGCATGATTTTGTGGATGCATCTGATTTGCTGGAAAAATCAATTCCCAATTCAACTGAATCCCGTGAGGCAAGATTGCGTTCTGCTCAAATTTTAGCGGCATATTCAAATGAAAAACCAAATGCGATTTCACGTGCTTCTAAATTAGCAAAAGATGCTCCTCAAACGGAACAAGGTGTATTGGCAGCTCGTTTATGGCTGCAGTTGAGCCCTGAAAAAGATACTTTAAACGCGATCAGCACTGATTCAACTTTAATCGATACCGATAAAAAGGGAAAAGGCGATCTGGCTAAAGATATCGCTTCGATTTCACGTAAACTAAAAGTGGGTGAGATCACTTCACTTGAAAAAAGTAAAAACTATACTGAAGCAGCCCAACATTACGAAGATTTTGCAAGGGATGCTAAATCTGAAAAAGAAGCTGAGAATTCATATATTGGTGCGATCAATGCATATGCACAGGCAAAAAGTTCTGATGATGTTTTTCGAGTGATGAAAAACTGGAAATCAAAATATCCAAAAAGTGCGAATATTGAAAAGACAGTCAAAAATCAGGGTACCCTCTTTTTTGTACGTGGCTTATTTAATGATTCGGCTGAATTGTTTTTAGGAATTGGTCGTCAGTTTAAGGATTTCTCTAGTTATCTCACTTCAGCAGCACTTTTTGATGGTGGTTTGCAGCCTCAAAAAGCGATAGATGTATTTAAGATGTCGATTGCTTTAGCTCCCAATGAAGAAGAGAAAGCTAAAGTTTATCGCTCCATGGCCTATGTTTATGCTGATTTGAAGGATGATCTCAGTTCTTTTAATTCATGGAAATCTTGTTTCTCTCTGAACTCATCGTTGAAGGCTGAGTGTGGAACGCAAATGGGGAATCACTATTTGCATTTAAATGATTTACGCCAAGCTAAGGGCATTTTTGATCAGGTGGTTTCGATTAAAAAAGGTCCAGCATCAAAATCACCATACATTGCTTATGCACAATTCAGACTCGCCCAAATTTTAGAAAAAGAAATGAAGAATGTTCCTCTTCAGTTTCCTGAAGAGCAGCTGATTAAAGCGATCACCAGTCGTGGTGAGGAATTAAAATCAGTAACAGCAGCTTATCAAAAGGCAATCGAGCTAGGTGGACCATGGGGGATTGCAGCCACAGAACGCTTAGGTGATTTATCTCTTGGTTTTGCTACCGAAGTTTCTAAAATTTTACTCAGTAAAGAATTGAAACCAGAAATGAAGCAGGCCTTTGCACAAGTTGCGAGTAAGCTTCAAAAAGATTCTTTGGATAAATCTAAGAGTGCTTATGCAATAGCACTTAAAAATCAAATTCTTTCCCCAGCGCTTCCTGTGATTCATGATCGTTTAGTGGATGCAGGTGTTTCTGGAATGAATCGAGCTCAAGGGGCGCGTGCCGGTGTGAAACTGATTGGGATGAGTCCTGATGGTGGAAAATTGGGAGCAGTAGCAGCCTTTGAATCGGTGAGAAGAAAACTAGTTCAATCGCAAGACGATGCTTTATCTTGGATTGATTACGGTAATTTATTATGGGGTACCGGAAAACCGGGTTTATCCAAAATTGCTTACCAGCGTTCACTTGATTTAAAAACGAGAAAACCCGATGCACTTAATAATCTTGCGGTAGTGATGGTGAGTGATCAAGGTTTTGAAAATTGGTATGCAGCAAATGAAGCGGTTGCGCTTTGGAAAAATGCTTTAAAAATTGAAAGCAATAATTCTGCTGCACTCTTCAATCTCGGCCATTATTTTAACTACTTTAGATTATTCCCACTCGCTCTACCTTACTTTGAAAAAACGGTAGCCAAAGTTTCAATTGGTGAAGTTCATGATGGATTAGCCGTTTCTTCTTATGCGACTGGAAAAATAGGTGAAGCGGAATTGGAATTTAAAAAAGCTGAAGATCTTGGGGAAAAAAGTAACCGCTTTGCAAAAAAATTCATCGATGCCGCTAAAGCTGAATCAGATAAATCTAGCTGTTTATCGGCACTCTCAGATATTTCAAATGCAAAAGAATTAAAAGGTTTTGAAAAGATTTCCGCCGATCGTTTACGTGCGAGGTGCCAATAATGAAGATTTTTTTAATGATTTTTTTAGTCTCTATCTTTAGTTCAGCTATCAGCAATGCTGCAACTAAACCTAAAAAGATGACAGCGCCTAGAAATACAACAGAACCAAACAAAAAAATTGTTTATCTAGAAAACCAAACTCTGGATTTTGAAGGATTGAGTTTGGATGGAGAGTTAAAAGCTCCGGGCGAGTTTTATTATCAAAATAGAAACCAAGAAAGATTTGATTCTCTGACCAAGCGCAGGGTTCATTTTCGTCGTGAAATGCTAAGAGATACCGTTCAAAGTAACTAGCCGAGTTTAGAGTGAGGAAAAGATTATGAGCCAAACATCATCTGGTCAGGTAAGTTCAGCAAAACAAATTGCCGAAGAGTTAAAAGCTTCTTTTGAGGTTTCAATCGGAGGACGTAAAAAAACCTTTCTCATCCATAAGCCAAGAGTGGTGATTGGATCGGTAGAATCTGCTGATGTGAAAATTACCGCTCAAGGAGTGGCTCCCATTCACGCGGTTGTTGAATTTATTTGGAATTCAGATATTTCAAAGTGTGAAGCAAAAATCTTAGATTTGGCCAGCCCAAGTGGTGTGATGGTGAACAACGAAAAAATAATTCACCATGTTTTAAAGAATGGGGATGTGGTTAAGCTTGGTGAAGCATCTTTCATTTTTAATTTTAAAAAACCAGAACTTCTTCCCATTTTATCTGATCAAGCTTTGATTTTAATTGAAGCGGATTCTGTGGATCCAATTTTTGATTATCGTCCGAATGTAAAAGATACCTTGGAAGTGGTTTATTCCTGGAGTGAGAGCATTTTAAATGTAGAGCATTATACAGATGCTTCTACCGTGGTGATTCCTGCCGTATATCAAAATGGAAATGAATTGCAACTCGCGGTAAAAAGTGGGAACGGTTGGACCATTCATTTTAATGATCAGATGACCGGTGTGGTTTATAAAGATGGCGAAGTGAAAGCCATCAGTCAACTTCGTAAAACTTCAAAAACGATTACGATTGGTGAAAATGATTTTGCGAAAATCGAATCAGGCTCGGTGAGCTTTTATCTCAGCCAAACGGTAGCTCCGCCAGTTTTAGTGAAAAAAGCGAATTTAGTGAGCGATCCGTTTCTTGCTAAAAGTTTAATGGCATCGATTGCTCTTACTTGTTTGATTTTTTATGGTGTTTCTAAAATGGAACCACCCACTGAGCAAGTTCAAATACCTGAAACGATTGCTACCATTTTATATCATCCTGAAATGTACTCCAACAAAAAGCCATTGCCGATTCAAAAACCAAAACCGGTAGAAGAAGCTAAAAAAGCTCCAGAACCTGAGAAACCGAAAAAAGCTGAAATTGATTTTACTAAACCTAAGGAAACTCAAGGTAAAGTGGCTCAAACTAAATCTGCTCAACCAGGTAAAAAACAATCTGCACAAAGCCAATCTAAAGAGGGTGAAGGTGCAAGAGCAAAAGGTACTGAGGGTTCTCGTGGTGCAAAAAATGCGAAACCAAGTAACACGAAACAAACTGCTGCAAACCGTCCTTCTCCGAATGCTGGAAAAGATCGTGGCGGCACCAAATCAGAAGTGGCAGATAACGGAAACGTTCAAATGCTCAAAGGGGCTACGAATAAAATTTTAGATCTTCTAGGAGGATCGGGCCAAAAATTGGGTAAATCTGGATCTAAACTTTCTGGATTCGGAGGTTTCTCCAGTGAAGGTAACGGAGGTCTCGCTCTTGCTGGTAAAGGTAAAGGCGGCGGTGGTAATGCAGATACCTTACTCGGCGGACTCGGAGATAAAGGCCGTGGCGGTGGAAAAGTAGGAACTGGATTAGGCGCTGAAGGAACTGGCAGTGGAATCGTGGGTGGAAAAACGCGAGTTGAGCTCAACGTGGGCGGTGGGGATGAAACCATTGTGGTGGGATCGATCGATAAAGATGCGATTGATGCTGCAATTAAAGCACACAGCGATGAATTCCGTTATTGCCATGAGCGTGAAATCAATGCGGGTAATCCAAAACTTTCAGGAAAAATTGTTGCAGCATTTGTGATTGGTGCCTCTGGTAAAGCTTCACAATTGGCTGTGGCTTCAAGCTCTTTGAATAATGCAAACGTGGATCGTTGTGTATTGAGTGTGATCACTAGAATTCAATTCCCACTTCCTGCGGGTGGAGTTCCAGTAACCATTAAATATCCGTTTAACTTTGCGAATGTGAGCAAATAGGAATCAACTATGGAAAATACAAATACAATTGAATTTGATAACGATCAGGCGGAATGGTTTGTTGCCGTTGGTGAAAAATATCGCGGTCCGTTTAAGGCTTCTGAAGTTTATCAAAAGTTACAAGATAAAGAAGTGAGCTGGATTGATCATTGTTTTCGTGAAAAAGAAGGACAATGGATCAGAATTGCGGATCATGAAGTTTTTAAATCACTTCAACCTGCAGCGCCGAAGCCAAAACCAACCATGGCTCCTCCTCCGGTTCCTAAAAAAGAAGACAACGTGAAATGGTTTTTATTTCAAAATGATAATCAAACTGGTCCTTATGGAACTCATGAATTAAAACGTTTGATGTCTTCTGGCCAAATTTCAGAAGCTGCCTACCTTTGGCAAGATAGCTTCACTGAATGGAAATTGATGAGTGAAGTTTCTGAATTAAAAGAACAACGGGTAGCGGGCACGCCTCCATCGGCGCCGAGTCCTCCTCCAGTGGTGGCAGCAAAATCATCGGAAAAAAGAACGGTGCCCCGTAAACCTTTATTGGCTCAAGTTTATGTCACTAACCAAGCTGAACTCGCTACCGGCATTTGCCGTGATATTAGTGTGGGTGGCATGCAATTGCTCACAGATAAAATTCCTGGAGCGGTGGGTAGTTCCATTCACTTAAATGTAACACCTCCTAAAGACTCGGGATTAAAACCCTTCGTTGCCGAAGGTCTCATTGTTCGTATATTAGAGGATCAAAGAGGATTCGCATTTCGATTCACTCAAATCTCTAATGAAGCAAAACAATCTATTGAAAGTTATATTGCATGATTGTTCCTCAGGGGTTTCCCACTGTTCCTGCTGATTTTGATTATGAAACGGAAGTGCATGAATCATTAGATGGTGAACACACGATTTTTTTTAATATTTTCAGAAAAAAAAATGTAACACCCAAACGCGCTTTGCTCATCATTCATGGGCAAGGTGAACATGGCGCCCGTTACCAACATTTCCCTCATTATTTAGGCGAAATGTATGATTTAATCATAGCCCCCGATCTACGTGGGCATGGGCGCTCGGAAGGTGTTCGTGGGCATGTAGAGCGTTTTGATGAATATGTAGATGATGCTTTACTGGGCTGGAATGTATTGCAGAAAAAAGTTCCCATTAATTGTAAAATGGATTGGTTTGGCCACAGTATGGGTGGACTCATTTCGTTACGAACTTTTTTATATCGCCAGGATCTGAATGCAGATCATTTGATCATTTCTTCACCGTTGATTGGACTTAAGGTTCAAGTTCCTTTGATGAAAGTGATTGCAGCCAAAATGATTTCAAAATTCTGGGGAGCACTTCAAATGCCCACTGATTTGGATTCAAGTAAGGTGTGTCGGGATCCAAATGTAGTGGAGGCTTACAATTCAGATCGCTTGAATCATGGAATTGCTACCCCGAAGTTTTTCTTTAGTTTAAAAGATGCGATGGAAAACCTGATTCAATCTGATCTTCGGATTAATGAAAAAACTAGAGTTTTATTTCAGCTAGCAGGTGAAGATGAGATCGTGGATACATCGGCTGCGAAAGATTTTTTTGAAAGACTCCACCACGACGATAAAAAGTTAATCATCTATCCTGGTCTTTATCACGAGATTTTTAATGAACTGGTGAAAGAAAATGTTTTTGATGATTTAAAGAAATGGTTAAATGAAAAATGAGTGCACGTGAAACATTGCTCAATTTGATTTTAGAAAAAAGTTACCGTGAAGGTGATTTTACGCTTTCCTCTGGTTTAAAGAGTAATTTTTACATTGATTTGAAACCCACTATTCTACATCCAGTGGGAGCCAAAGCAATCGGTGAACTCACTGCAAATTGGATCATTTCTGAAAAGCTAAATTTCGATGGAGTCGGCGGTCTTACTCTTGGTGCAGATCCAATCGTGATGGCGGTATCCTTAGGCGCTTTAGAGAAGGGGATCGTATTACCAGCGAGCATGATTCGTAAAGAACCTAAAAAACACGGCACTTCTCGTTTCATTGAAGGCATTGAAAATTTTAAACCGGGCTCTAATTTTTTAGTGGTGGAAGATGTAGTGACCACTGGGGCTTCAGCTAAAAAAGCGATCGAGATTTTGCGGGCTGAAGGCTTTAAAGTGAGCCATGTACTCACGATTGTGGATCGTGAAGCTGGCGGAACTGCAGAGTTTAAAAACCTTGATGTTGAGTTTCATTCTTTTTTTACGATCAGTGAAATTAAAAAAGCTTTCACCCATCCGTAAAAACAGACGCCTGAAGAAAAGAATGAATTAGACAGATTCGGCTAACTAATAAACTCTACTCTCAGGTCCAATGATGGGAAGTCCTTTATCACTTTGTGCTTTTTTGAATTCCTCAAGTGAGATGATACTGCAGGGATCTTTCTCGTAAAGATTAATTCTGATTTCCAAATCTGCAAAAAATCCATTTTCAATAGTAATGTTTTTTTCATCAGTCGTGCCTTGATTCCAAGTCCATGATTTGCTCATACTGAATCCAGCATTGATAATCCTGGATTGAACTGGATTTAATTTAGTTTCATTGATGATCAAATCAGAGATTGAAATTGCTTTAATCAATCTTTCATACCCATTATGGTTTAGTTTTTCTAATTCTTGAGCCTGTCGGAGGAGGCATGCATCAATCATGGAATCAATTTCAGGACGATGATTCAATTTTTCAGAAACCCCAAGAAAAGATAATTGCCCAGGATTCCATTTTTTATCAGGCAAGCGAATGTAATTTCCATACTGATTTCCAATAATAATGGTATCGCCTTTAAGTTTTTTCGAAATTCTTTGATTAAAAATCGATACTCGATTGACAAGTTTTTGAGCATTAGCGGTAATTTCACCCGTCCAAGCACACTGAGCTTTCATCGAACTCTCTTCAAAATTTTCATTGATAATAGCAAAGCAGGGCATAGTCATGACTGTTTCATTCGCATGTTCTGATTGAGATTCCACTACAAACTGAAAGTAATACTGATGGTTTGGATCACCCACCACAGGTGTTAAATTTTGCGCCATTGAAATTAACTCATAATGAAATATTTGTAAAAATTGATCTGTGGAAATCTTCATTTTTTGAATTGTTTCAGGGCTATTTATTCCAATCATTCTTGAAAAATCTAAAGAAAGGGGATTGGGCATACCATCTAAGAATTCGGGCACCATTAAAAACCATCGCACTCCACCGATCAAGGTTAGATAATTGGTGATTTTAGCTGAAATTGAATATTCAGAAGGCACATCCTTGCTAATCGGTTTTTCAAGTTCTGCATGAACCAATAATTCATGAAAAATAATTCGATATAAACTTCTTTGGTTTTGAATAGATTGATCAGGGAGTTTTTTCGAATTGCAGGTAATGGTTCTTGTTGTTTTTTCACCAAAACGGCTGATGCAGGTTCTTTCTATTCCGAATTGATCTAGAACTACTCCATCTTTTACTACTGGATTGATTTGAGAAATTAATATTTTGAAGGCAAAGGGTCCATTGATTTTGTTATATTCTTCGATCTCTGGGAATGCGGTTTTACCACCAGTCGTCAGTAAAAATTGATCAATTTCGTTCATGTAGTTCTTGAGATCCGCTTCCGTGGAGCTTCCCCCGCCAATGTGATCTGCTTGGGCAAATGCTGTATTTGAAGTCAAAAAAATGAATAATATGATTTGAAATATGTTCTTCATTTTTGCTCTCCAATTGCTTTAGTGATCGGAAAAAGATGCAGATTAAACTGATAAACCTCATCATAATGATCGTCTTTTGTGAGTTCCGCGATTTCCATTTGGAATTTTTTAATTTTTTCTTTCAGTATCGGTAATTTTTTAGTGTTGATTGCCAGAGTGGTTGCAGGCATAAACCTTTTTTCAAAAGTTTCTTGGCTTGGATCTTTGATGATTTCTACTGCTTTATTCATCATTTGTAATTGAAACTCTCTGATTGCAGCCTCAGATCGTTCTGTTTTAATGAATAGTGAGTTGTTTGTTTTTCGGAATCCAGTTTTAGTTTTTTCTAATAATCCCAGTTTCATCAATCGTTGAATGGCATCATATGCTTCCATTCTGGAGATTCCTAAACGTTTGGCAAAGATCGTGGGAGTTTGAGGTGAAGGCTTGGTAAAGGTAAGGTTCAATATCGCTAAATGATACCATTGGCTGATGGCTTTAAATCGTTCAACTTCAAATTGGAAACTAGTTGTTTCTAAAGTTTCTTCTTTTTTATTTTCAATAGATTCTCTAAATTTTTTTGAAATTTTTGAGTTTTTTGGTGCAGCCCTAACTACACGTTTGATGAGTGCATCTGATTCATCAGTTTTTAATTTTAAAATACTCGAGAGTTGAATGGCTAGTTTTGCCGTGAGCGGACGTTCACCATTCATGAGCCGAAATAAAAATGATGGAGATAAGCCAAGATCCCTTGCAAATGCACTCATGGAATATCTAGAGTTATTCGATTTTTTCTCCAGATATCGATCCATTAAAAATTCGGTGTTGGAGTGGGGTGCATCCTGAAATTCCATGGACGAATGATAGCAGATGCACCCTCATTTGTATACCATTCGGCAAAAATTTATTGCCTAATCATTGCCATTTGGCAAAGATGAATGAATTTCATTGAATAGATAATTCGTATGGGTTTGGGTGAAGGTGGAAGTTGCCGTTCCTTCAATTTTAAATCCACTCACCACATGAATGACCATAGGAATAAGAGGCGTATTGCAGTTGGTGGGTTTTGTTTTGCTATCCGTATTCATCCAATTTCTATAATCCACAACTCCGAGATCAGTACTGGTATTGGTTGAGGTATCACTGCGAAGTATTTCTGAATTTTCATCAGCGGAT
This sequence comes from Bdellovibrionales bacterium, assembly GCA_947372355.1. Lineage (GTDB taxonomy): Bacteria > Bdellovibrionota > UBA1018 > UBA1018 > CAIMNF01 > CAIMNF01. The sequence goes on from CANBTI010000047.1 coordinate 9,740, forward strand.
AGAACTTCATACTGTTTAGCTTCTTGTATGTATTCAACATATTTTTCATTTGGATTTAATCCGTAATTTACTTCGTGGGCTGTCGCTCTCCATTCGGCCTTACCGTACCCGATGGTACAATCGGCGTTTGTCCAGGTGCTTTTGGTGGTTCCAAAGGCATCTGTTTTAGAAGTGGTTTTAGAAGCTAGGCTATTTCCACAGGCAGCTAAAAATATGATCAGGAATGTTGATATTAATTGATTAGTTTTCATACGGTCCTTCTTTTTTAGAAACAATATGCATAATTAAAATGACTTTCATATGGATAGATTGATTCGCTGATGATCACTTTGATGATGAGAAAGTTTTTTGAAAACCTAATCATTGTTTTAGTGTATGAATTGTTTTGATCGTGAATCAGGAGACAGTTATTCTCTGGATTAGTTTCAAAAATATATTTTTCAATATAAGTTCGATCATCGGAGAAGAGATGATCATGTGGAATATTGCTTAGCTCTGGAACGCTCACCGTTTTTTCAGGAAACAGTGGGCCTTGTGTTGCATAAGTATAACTACGAATCCTGAAATTAGTTGGAATACCTTTCATTAAATCCCCATCATCAGCCCACAAGATGCATTGCCATTTTTTTGAATAAAACTGTTCCATCGTAGCAGTGTTTGATTGATCGAATTCAGCCCTCATTTTTTCATAATTTGTCATGTCTGCATTTGCAGAATGTGGGATGAGAAAGGCGATTAAAAATAGAAACATATTTCTCCATATTCTTTGAAATCATTTTCAATACTTAGATCTATAGTTGGTGAACATTAGAAATTCAATGGAATGAAAGAGGAGAAAACACTTATGATTGTCAGTTGGCAAAAGTCTTAATTACAAATCTCTCGGTTTTGGATCATCCAGCCACCGCCACTAAGCATCGCTGGGATCACGAGATTTTTAATATTTCTTAATTGGCAGTCTTTAAAACCGAAAAAGAAATCCGTATCGTTCACTTTTTTACGATCACGACAATAACTCATGACATCGTCGCGTGCATCAGAGGCCGCACAACAGAGTTTAGTTTCTTCGTAAGTCATTCCCGGTTTTTGACACTGAGTAGAGGTATGCCCTAGAAATAAAGTATGACCAATTTCATGAATGAGTTCATCCACCACTGAACCATCAGAAACAATTTCAGTGGTTCCACCATCGGGCAAAGCCCATGCGATTTCACGAGGGCTTTCGGTTACGGCAATTCTACCATCCGCAAAACCTAATCCATCAAATTGAGCACCAGTGATCGTTGCCACAGCATCAAGGCCCGCTAAGCTTGGGCCAATGGATAGGGATGTTTTCACCACATCATAAATTTCTTGCATGATGTTTTCGTTCACAAAATCATAATACCAAAGCCGTTGAAGTCGAGCGGGATCAGTGATGTTCGGAAGTTGATATTCAGGATGGCTCGAGATCAAACTTCGATAGGGAATATTAGTAGTGATCGCTACATTTAACTTAATCATCGAATCCGTAGCTTGAAAAAACCGTTTCTCGAGTAGCGTTTTAATTCTGAGTAAATCCTCGTGGGTGTGTTCCTGACCGTAATCCACAAGTGCGATATTGAGAGTAGCATCCGAACGAGGAATGTAGGTGCTTGGATCCATCACATCGGCAAGGGTATCGGCGTGAGCCAATGGTTCCAGCATGAGTAATGCGATGAAAAAGATTTCCCTAAACCCCATGGATAAAAGTTAGCATCAATATTTCAAAGCTGAATTAAAATATTGGAGTAAAGGTAATGCAATGGTTCCTTGATCTTTAGAGATGAGCCAGTTGAGCTGATGATTAAGCTCCAAATCTAAATAGTTCCAATTAGAGGAACCAAGTAGAATATCAAACTCGTGATTGGGGTGTGAGATGACACAAAATTTCATGTGAGAAATTTGTGATGGGTTGTCCCATTTGATGTGATTTATTCCTTTATTTATTAAAAGAGCTTCTGCCCTTTTATTGGCTTCAACGATGTGAGCTCCAAAAGCTTGATTTGAATTTTCTAAAAGTAGATTGATTTCTGCACCCTTTTTTTGAGCATTGGCTAAGAGTGAAGCAATTTCTTCAGCTTGTTTTAAATTTTTTGGAGCTGATGTGTCTCCCACATTGAAAAGATACATAGAGCAATTCAGTTCATCGCCACTTTGAATGGAGTTCAAAAATATTTTAAGTGCCTCTAGGTAGGAGCGATCAGTCAGGAGGGAAACATTTTTCTCCCTTATTTTTTTTGAAATGAGAAAAGACGATTTATTCTTTAATGTTTCTAAGTATTCATTCAATTGAGTTCCAAGAAAACTAGAATCGATGAAAAGATTAGTTTCATTATTTTTCTTTAATGAAGTGAGTGTCCAATTCGTAGATCCTGCAAGAATTTTATGACCATCGACCATCAAGAGTTTGGTGTGATTGATGCCGATATTTCCAATTGAATCTGATTCTCCAGTAATTTCGAAATACTGAATACCAGCTTTTTCAAGCTTTGCCATGGTTTCAGCATTCTTTTGAGTTGGTCCTTTTCCTGGTTTTTGTAAGTAAACTTGAATTTTAAAAAGCGTATCATTTGGATGAAGCTTTTTTATTTCGATGAGTTTTTCCAAAAACCCAGAATTAGTAGCAAAGTTATATTGAACAATATTGATTCTCTGGATTGCAGAATTTAAAAGCTCTAATGCCTTTGATTCATATTCTCTGCCAGTAATGAATTGCACAGAAGTATTTGATTCTTTGAGAGTGGATAGGCTAGAGCATCCATGAAGGCAAATGGATAGGATGAGTAAGGAGATAAGCTTCATCTTTTAATCTTAACTTAAAATAAAAAAGGCCGGCACCAAAAATCGGTACCGGCCTTAATCTTCACAATGGAGTGAGAAATTATTTTTTTGCAGAAACAGCAGCTTTAGGAGCAGCTTTTTTTGCAGCAGTGCCTTTTACAGGCAATGCATCTGGAAACATTCTTTTTGCAAGTAATGTTAAACGGCCAATTTTGCGAGAAGCGCGAGTTTTAGGAATCGTTCCTTTAGAAGCTGCTTTGCTCAATGCTTTTACTGCAAGCATGTAAGCTTCTTTAGCTTTGCTCATGTCTTTAGTCGTTACCGCTTCGATTGCTTTTTTCACTGCAGATTTAGTTGCAGATTTAACAGTCGTGTTACGGATCTGACGTTTGGTTTCTTGAATCGCGCGTTTTGCGGATTGTCTTTTATTTGCCATTTTTATTTCCTTTAATCACCAAATGCGGCCTGCATGAATTGCAAGGCTTGATGCAATGGTTCGTCGATATTTCTATTAAAAAATTCTAGGAATGACAAGGGGTTTTATACTAAAGTCTAATTTATGCCGTTTCTTAAGCCCCGTCTCTCGTGGTGTGTTTTTTTGGCTTTATGGTTTCTCAGTTCTTGTGCTTCGACACGCCCTGCCCGCCAGCATTCGGTGCCCTTGTTACCTGGAATGACGGCAAATGGCGATAAAAAGCCAAGTAAAGCGGTTGTTGAGGTGCCAGAACCCAGTGAATCGGATGCGTCTGATGAGGTAATAACCCCCAAAGAAGCTGCAAAAGAAGGCACCAAAGAAGGTGTAGATGAGGGCATAGGTCACTTTGAGGAGCCTGCTGTTGCTACCAATCCAGATGAAGATGAGGAAGATGTAGAGATCAGACCAAGAAAGAACATGGGTAAAAATTCAGCCATTCCTCATGAATTCAACGATAAAGTGGCGAGTTGGATTCAGTTTTTCTCTCAAAAAGATCGCGAACGGTTCCAGATGTTTTTGGATCGGGGAGAGCCTTACCGGGAGGCCGTTGAAAATATTTTAGAAGAAAACAAGGTCCCGGCTGATTTATTTTATCTTGGATTGATCGAAAGTGGCTTTAATTTTAAAGCGAGTTCTAGAGTGAAGGCCGTGGGGGTTTGGCAGTTCATGAAGCCCACGGGTAAAATGTATGGCTTAGGAGTGGATTCTTATATCGATGAACGTCGGGATCCGATTCGAGCTACTGAGGCAGCTGCAAAATATTTAAGAGATCTCTACCGGGAGTTCGGCTCTTGGTATTTAGCGATGGCCGCCTACAATGCGGGGCCAGGGAGAATCAGATCTTGTATCCGTAGAGCGGGGACTAACGATTTTTGGGAACTCGTGGAGAAGAAAAAACTTCCACGCGAAACCATGGAGTACATTCCAAAATATTTAGCGGCTCGTTACATTGGTGAAAATCCCGAACTCTTTGCCTTTTATGTGAACGAAGAAAAAAAATACCCCAATGTGGAATTAGTAAAAATCCCATCACCGGTTACTTTTGAATCAATTGAAAAAGTAACGAGTATGCCTCTCGGAACTCTTACTTTTGTGAATCCGCATTATTTGAAAAATTATTCTCATCCCGCTAGAAAAACAGATGAGATTTGGGTGCCGGAAAAGTATTCTGCAGCAGTAGAAAAACAGTATGCGACACTGACCTCAATGACCATTCGGGTAAAACCTGAACCGAAAGCAAAAGTTCTGGTTAACCGCGAGAAAATTGTCGTTCACATTATAAAAAAGGGTGATACTTTAAAGTCAATTGCCAGCAAACAGGGACTTTCTGTTGCCTATTTACGCAGAGTGAATAATCTGAGTAAAAATGCAAAACTAGTTCCAGGGCAAAGGTTGAAACTTTCTGCTAGCAGTTATCATCAGAAAAAAGTTCATCCTCGTAAAATTCAGAGACGTAAAAAGAAATAAGGAAAAAAAGATGATCCTCAGTAAAAACAATCTTAAACTTCTATTTGTGTTTGGAGCTTTATCAATCGCTTCTACTGCTTTTGCAGAGGTAGAAGTGGTGAAAACTAAAGCAGATACCAATCGTGAAGTGGCGATGACCTACGCTCAGATTTACGTTGAACAAAAACTTTTTGATGAAGCTGAAACCGCACTGCAGCTTTCCCTAAAAAATGATGGTGAAAATGGAAGCATTTTAAATTTTTTAGGTTTGATTCAACTCCAACAAAAAAATTACTCTCAAGCCTGTTATTCATTTCAAACGGCAAGCATTGTTTTTCAGGATGTTCAAAACCGCATTTTTGCACTTTATAATTTAGCAGATTGTCTTCATCAGGGTGGTCGAAAAAAAGAATCAATCAATGTGTTGAAAGATCTCATGCATAAAGAAGAAGGGGTTTCTGATTCTGCTGAGAAAGCGCTAGAATTGATTGATGCTGGAATCATTACTTCAGGCAGTCCGCTTCCACCTTATCAGAAGCGTTCTCGCGGTCAATTTCGTTTGACAGGCGCGTTTTCAGCTGGTTTTGATTCAAATGTATTGCTCGTAGAAGAAGCGGTAGCAGCGGGTACAGCGGTGAAGGATAGAGGAAGTTTTTATTATTCACCCACGTTACAGTTTGGATTTTTGGGACGTTTGTTTGATCAAACATTTGATTTAAGATTAATCAGTGCATATACGGGATATGTCGCATCGAATGCTACCAGCTATAATAATATTTATAATCGGTTGGATTTATATCTCGGTTCTAACACGATTCGATGGGATTTATTTAGTGATGTTGTACTCCTCAATAGTGGTTCATTTGCAGTTTATAATTATGATATTGGATTAATGTGGCAACGATTTAAAAAAGTAGATGCTAACCATGTTTGGACCTATGAATTGCCGGTTAAATATCAAAAATTCATTCTACCTTCCAGCACGACAACGCTCAATGATCGATCAGGAGCCGATGTTCAGGCCAAGCTGACTTATCGTAGTAGTTGGAGCGAAAATGAATCACTGACCCTAGGTGGAGCATTAGATACTCAATACTCTGTGGGAGCAAATTATCGTCTTTCAGGATTAGCATTTCCTATTTCTGTAGTTTTAGAATTGCCCGGTTTCAGTAGTTTGGGTTTACTCAATACCTTTTCGGGAGAGTTAAATGGCCAACTTTATTGGCAGTCTGATTTAAACCGTAGAGATTATTCTTATAAATTTGGTACTGGATTGATCTGGCCTGCTTTAGAGGGTTGGAATATTGGTCTTGATTTTTACTACATGAAGAACAATTCAAATTTAGATGCAGCTACTTACAGCAAGGGCGTGACTTCATTTTTGTTGAGTCATAATTTTTTATAGTTATGGTATAATTGAAGAAGGATAATCTTATGAATTTAACTATATTAGTTGCGCTTTTAATTGCCCCGTCAGTTCATGCTGCTGATTCAATCGGTAAGATTGTTGGTCAGTTAGGGATGATTGAAGGAGAGGTTTTAGTCGATAACCGACAAGTGAGTAAAAATGCTCCTGTGCGTGAAGGTTCAACTGTTGAAGTCAAAAAAGGTAAAGCAACATTACTTCTAGGAACAGGATCTGTTTTTCATTTATCTGAAAATTCTAAAATGGTGGTGAATCAATTTGGAATGAGAGCAGACACAAAAAAAGAGGGTGGAGATGTTTCACTTAATTTTGGTCGCACTCGAGCATTAATTTTAAATAAAGGTAGCGAAACCAAAGATGTGAGAATCATCACTCGCACCGCAACGATGGGTGTACGTGGAACCGAAGTTTTTGTGGATGTTCCAAAAGATGCTTCTAGACCAGTTCAATTTTTCACTTTAGAGGGATTGGCGAGAGTGGATATTCCAAAGGCTCCTTCGGTGGATGTAAAACAAAATGAAGGAATATCGGCTAGTAAAGTTTCAGGATCTGGTGATCAAGGAAGTAAATCTGCTCCAACGAGCATGTCGGTTGCTGATGTAAAGAATGAAATCAGAAGCGGTGGTATGCAGGTAGCTAGGATGAATACCATTGGTGACATGGGTAAAATAGGTGGGGAATATGCTCATGATGATACTCTTGTGATTCCATTTCCCCGCTTTGATCCGATTCAAGATCGCTTGGTCCCTGTCAATATTGTGCCGCACTTTTGTAATGCGGTGAGTGGTGCAGCTTGCCCTTAAATTCGATTTCAACTCTATTCTATTGATACTGTGTAATAATTTAAGAATAACAATGATTTTACCGAACAAGTATTCGGTATGAATAAAAATAATATTTTAAAAAGTTTAATTTTACTGAGTCTCATTAGTTTTGTGGATGTTACACACGCACAGAAACCAACAGAGAATTACGGGAAAACCAGTACACCTAGAACTGATATTAGTCAGCCATCGGTGATTCTCCCCCCTAATCCAAATGCTAATACCAACACTAATACTGAATCTAACACTGAATCTAATACCAACACTGAAACCAACACAAACACAAATACAAACCCGAATTTAATTGGAGTGATTGGAAAGAATAGTGATCCAAGAACAAACACAAATCCGGTAACGAATTTACCTCCGCCAAATTCAAATAACAGCGGAAATTCAAATAACAATGGTGTTGGTAGTGTTCCTAATCATTCTAATGATGGAGGAGTGATCGGAAAAAATAGTGATCCAAGAGTGGTTACTAATCCTGTTACCAATGTTCCACCTCCAGTAGGTTCTGGAGCTCCTCATGGTAACCCGGTAGGTTCCGGTGCTCCCAATAATAATCATCCAGTAGGCTCTGGCGCTCCCAATGGTAATCCTGTTGGTTCCGGTGCTCCCAATAATAATCATCCAGTAGGCTCTGGCGCTCCCAATGGTAATCCGGTTGGTTCCGGTGCTCCAGTTGGTTCAGGTGCTCCAACAACAGGTAATAATACCGCGACTCCAGCTGTTGGAACGGGTACTAGTACTACTCCTCCAAAATTACCTGGCTCATCACAAGTAAATGGTGTGAATCAGGCTGGTAATCAAGGCAGCGGCGGTGGAAAACCTGGAAAAGCGATTAAAACTGGAAAAGGAAAAAAATTAAAAACACCTAAGCCTGCAGTGCAAACAGCTCATGGAACCTCACCAGCTCCCGCTCCTGTACCAGGTGTGGCAGTGCCAGCAGTGAGTGGAAGTCAAACCAATGCGGCAAATAACGTGGTTGGTGTAAATCCAGTGAATGGATCGAATACTTCAGCGAGTGCTCCAAACTCAAGCGGTGCGAATGCAAGCGGTTCTGGTGTTAAATCTGAACATCCAGCGGATCAAGCACAGCTCGATGCAGCCTCTGCAAAAGCAATGGCCGTTCAATCAGCATCGAATGAAGGTGTTGATGGTGTTTCTGCTAAAAATGGAAAAAATAAAAAGTCATCCCCAAAAGGTGAAAAATCTTGTGAAGATCAAGCTTTGAAAGAGATTTATAAAATCATGAATGCGGATCAAAATAATGCATTTGCGAAAATGTTTGAACTTACCGTGATGAGACTTGCTCGAAAATCATTGGCTGAAGGCAATGGAACTTTTGAAGGTTACACGCAAAATAAAATTTCTGATTTGGAAAAGCAATTAAATGCGGTTAAGGGTGGAGCGGAATTGCAAAAACAAGTAAAAGCCACATACGAAACTTATGGAAAATCGGGAGATTTGGCTAAAGTGAATCGTGATTTGGATCAGGTTTTGGAAAAAGGCAAAAAAGCTTGTTATTGGTCTATGCACACACGTTTATGGAATGATGATGTATCTTCATTTGTTCTTGCCACTAGTGTTGCTGATCCAAGCTCGGGATTAAAAGATTCAGATGCTGCTATTATTTGGGCGGTGGAGAAAATTAGAAAAAAGGCTAATTATCTAAAAGGTTCTGAAAATGGAAATCTCCTCAATGTTTCCACCAGAGTTGCCCGTTATTTAGGCGACATCCAAGGGGGGGCTTATGCATTTCCAGAAGGGCTAGATGCAAAAATTCTCGCTGAAGAAAATGATTTGAATCAGATGATTCAAAACGCATATGCGTCTGTTAAAACATCTTTATATTCATGTATTGATCAAGCCAACCCATCTTGCACACAATGTGCAATGGATCAGAAGGCTAAATTTGAATCCGATAGCTTAGGACTCGATAAAATTCAACGGAGTTTAGCGAGTACGGTGGCGAAGTCTGAAAACTTGAAGATGGAAAAATCTTTAAAAGGTAAGATTGGAAACATTAATTTTGATTTCAATGAAACCTTGTCTAATGGTGCGGTAGCAAAAAAACCGGAAAGAATGGGAAAATTTGATGCTTGTGGTTCCCCTCGCAATCTTGCTTCGGCAGAAGACAACACTATTTATAATGGTGGTACTTTGAAAGAAGTGGTGATCAAAGGGCGTAAAAAGAACTCAAAATACACCAAACCAGAAAGTGCTGAGCCGGTAATCGATAAAACATATGTAGCCCCTCATCAGCGTCTTCCGATCGAAAAAACAATGAATACTCTGACCAAACCGGCAAAAAAAGTGGAAGCTCCGGTGACCAAGAAGTCAGTTCCTAGTGCTAAAGAAAAATTGCCTGAAGAGAATGAATTGTTTTAGTTATAACGCACCCAGCATCAAAAAGGTGTCAGACACCGATATAAAATGATTTATTTTAAGCATTGAGAATGAGACCCTACCTTCTATGGGGAAGATCGTTCTAATTTTTACAATTTGTATTTCAATGGTGGGGTGTGCCCACAAGGATACAAAAAATACTGTTGTTAACGAGATCCCTCAGTCTGCTTATCAATCTACTGACCCAAACCAGGTGACAGTCGCATTTGTGGGCATGAATGATTTTCATGGTTCATTGCTTCCTCGCGAACGTAAGTTAGCAAGAAAAAATGGAGAAGTACTCATTCAAAGTGGTGGTGCTCCAGCACTTGCTTCTATGATTACTATTTTACGCGATGAAATGAAGGGACGTTTGCTCATCATTGATGCAGGTGATGAGTGGCAGGGTACTTTAGAAAGTAATTTAGTGAAGGGTGCCACTGTCGTTAGTTTTTTTAATCGCATTGGGGTCAATGTTGCAGCAATTGGAAACCACGAATTTGATTTCAATATTGAAAA
>CANBTI010000048.1 GCA_947372355.1 Bdellovibrionales bacterium
TATTAAAATTTTAGCTCTAGATCCTACCTATTATCGCTTAGATGCTGCACTCATGGATTTAGCTGATTTTGCACAAGAAGAAAACCATCACGAAGAAGCACTCAAATACTTACTCCAAATTGAAAAAAACGAGAATAGTCAATATTACACGATCGCGCTCCATAAGGCATCTTGGAGTTATTTCAATCTCAGCAACTTCTCCTATGCAATTAAATACATAAAAAAAGAAATCCTTACCTATCAATTGAAAAAGGGAGAACTACCCTACCTTGAAACGGCATACCAGGATTTAGCATTATTTTACTTTGAATCTATCAATAAAAAAGCAGGATTTGCATCGGTTGAAGATGCGGTTAATCTTTTTCAGGAACTCGCTCATGAACAATTTGATACTCAAAACAGACCATTTTTTGGACTAGTTTTAAGTAGATTTTCTAAACTTTTAAAAGCTTATCAATTGAGCAACGATCTTGAACAACTTAAGAATATTCTCATCAAAAAATATCCCGAATTACCAGAAACAATGGAAATTGCGATGTTAATCTATGAGTATAGATTTGATCGTCATGAATATGCAAAATTGACTAACTTATTAACTGAAGCTGATCAAATTAGAGTTAAATTAAATAAGCCTGAAGTGAACGCTAAATTTGAAGACGCACTTTCACAATCCATTAATCAATTACATCAATTGGTGATGAAAAACAAAAAATCAACTGATCTTGATCAACTTCTTAAACCATTAATGGAATTAACTGATTTTTTACACTCTCATCTTGGAATTAAAAACTCAGCAACTGTTCTTGCACTTTATGGTATGGCAGAAACAAGCTTTTCAATTGATCGATTCAACATGGCTACAAAGTATTATGTAGAACTCTTAAAGCCTGAAGTAATACTCCCAGTTAGTTTATCCCGTTCAAGTTTGCTCATTCGATTGGTGTCATCAAGATTTCAAGAATTAAAAAAATTAAATCTAATCAATGAAAAGCTCGCTATCGTTAAGATCGATGCTCCATTAGAAAAAATTAAAAAAGAAGATAAAGAACTCATCACTGAATGGCTTGCCTGGGTGTTTGATCCAATCACATTAAAAAATATAGATTCACTTCCATTTCAATTGGAAGCCTATAAATTAAAATATCAATTTACCAATAGAACAGAATCAATTGCAGAACTTCAAGAGTTTGCGCTTCAAAACTCTTCCACAGAAGAAGCTAAAACGGGTGCTGCGATTGTGCTTGATACCCTTAGCCTCACCCAGGATTGGGAAAGAATCTATTCTTTAAGTCAGAAACTATTAACTAAGAAAAATTGGAAAGATTCTAAATTCACAGAAAAACTACAAGATCTTTCTTCAGATTCACATTTAAAAATCACCCTATCATCGAAAGATACAGACGTAATTTTAGCTAGAACAAAAGAATGTATCCGACAATTTAAGAATTCAAAAATATTGCTCCAGTGCAAATTAATTCAAGCTAAAACTTGGGTTGGATTAAAACAATACAATGAAAGTGAACATGCACTCAATGAGCTCAGCAAAACGGATCTTAAAGAAGATGATTTAAAAACAGTTACTTTAATGAAAGCTGAAGTTCATCAGAAACAAGGAAAAATTGCTCTTTCCGTTCAAGAACTAGAAAAATTTCTAGAATTAACTAAATTTCAAGATACAGAGATGGCTCAGCATATTATTCAAATTTACTGGTTCCAAAGAAATTTTAAGAAAATACAACCACTACTTTCCAATGCTAAATTATGTTCTTCATTAAAAAATAATATGTGTGAGCAATATGTTGCTGCAATGGCAGCACTTCAAACACATAAAACCTCTGAGTATGTAAAACAATTTAAAAATACCGTTAAGGAACCTAAAAACTCAGTTTCACTTTGGGCTCTTACTGCTCTAGAACAAGGTCCTAAGTTACCATTTCAAGATCGATTAATTTTATTACAACGTTTAGCCAATAACTGGGAAAATGTTGATCCATTTTTACAAATTCAATATCTCGAACTCATGAAAACAAGAGTGAATGCAACTGTGGAAAGTATTAGAAAAACTTCATCTGCAATCGCTCCTATCAATTCAGGAAATGAAGCTAACATTGAGAAAAGAATTAAATTACTTCAAGATATTGATTTAACCTTCTCCAAAGTGATGAAGCTGAATTGGAATGAAATTAAAATCAATACTGTGAATGAACTTCAGCTGGTTTATCAATTACTAGTAAAAGATTTAAAGGCAATTGGTACCCCAGACAATCTTCTACAACCTTTTATTAAAAAGAATACTCAATTAGCTGAAGCATCTCAACAATTGGTGAGCATGAGCTTTCACCCTAAAGAGACTGCAGTAAAAATTACTCTTTTGGATGCTGATGTAAAAGAAAAGGTTCCTACCGCTTATTGGGATGAGTGGAGCACTGCAGTGAAGCAACAAAGATCAGACTATCTTTACTATCTCATATCATTAAGAGCACAAGATGATTTCTCACCACTCCTTCGAGGATTAGTGCTCACTTCAATGTTAAAAAATACAGCTGCAACTGAAGGATACGAAATGATCAAATCCGCTCCTCAAACAGCCTGGAAAGATTCAATCTCCATGAGGGTATTTCAATGAAATTAAAAATTATAATACTATTATTGCTCGCTTCTTCAGCTCACTCTGCAGATAATAAACGTTCAAAGAGCATTAACTTTGAAGATGAATTAGTAGAAGGTATTAACCGAAAACCACTAGACTCCGTAAATCAACTTTCCGAACTTGAAGCAAATCAACGTAAACATTTATACCGTAAACGTTCTGGTTTTGTAGATCGTGACATTATCGTCATGGAAGAATTGAAATTTAAACATTGAGGTTTATATTATGATTTCAACAGCCCGCTGTCGTATTTTATATCAAAACAAATCCTTTGTGTGGGACATTAAATCTCCACTCACTTTGGATCGAGATTTTCTTCTGGAAGTGCGAAATGGAACACTTCTGATCCGTGATTTCATCACTCAACAAGGCTCAAAATCCAAGTTGATGAATTTCCCATTTAAAACACCAATTCACACTCAAAAAATTAATTTAAGTAATCAACGCTCTATAACCTTATCTCCTATTCATTACTCAGAACCGGTAAGTATTGAAAAAGCAAAAAACACTACAGTTGTTCCAATTTTAAAAAATGCTGAGATCACTAAAGAAGAAATCACTTTCAACAAGGGAATCCGAGTCGTTTCTATTGTAAGTGCGGTCCTTTCGCTCATCATCATGTTTATGAACTTCATGGAAAAACCAACTTCAACTAACGAAGAACTAGTGCCACAAAAATTTGCGAAACTAATTTTAACAAAACCAAAACCAACCACGAATAGTGCATCAGCTGGTGTTGCCGCAAAAAGCTCTTCACAAACAAAAGCGATTGCAAGAGCATTTCAATCTAAAACAGTACAAAAAAGCATTAAAAGTATTTTGCAGGGTGGAATTAGTAAATATTCAATTATGTCTACTGGGCGCTCCATTCAAAACTTAAGTCAAAAAATATTAAGTCAAACAGCTGAGTCTGGCGCCGGCCTAGAAAAGAAAACTCAAGGATTATTGGGAGCCATGAATAACGGTAACTTTCAAATTGGAAGTGAATCTGGATATGGAACGGGAAATGGAACTCAAGTTAAAGGTCAAGGTGTGGGCCATCTAGAAATTGGATTAAACCTCAAGGATGCTACTGTTGATGAAGGCCTCACTAAAGAAGAAGTTGCAAAGGTGATTCATAGCCACATGAACGAAATCCGTTATTGTTATGAATCTGCAATTTTAGCTGATCCATCACTTGCAGGTAAAGTGGTTGTGGATTTTAAAATTGGAGCACAAGGAGTTGTAGGTGCAGCTCAAACAGCAGAAAACACTATGAACAATACTCAAGTAGGTGGATGTTTAGTGGGCAAACTTAAAAACTGGAAATTTCCTCAACCAAGAGGCGGAGTGCAAGTTGCTGTCTCGTATCCGTTTATATTTAAGAGCTTAACAAGATGAAAAACATAGGGAAAGGAATCCCAAAGATGAAAATAGCAATTTTGATATTCACCCTACTCGCTTCTACCAATTCACGTGCTAATGAATTTTCAAATGCTTGTGAATCGGGTGAAAACTGGAAGATAGAAGTTAAACAAAAAAGTAACTGGGTAAATCGTTTTAATGTTTTCCTACAAAAACAAGGAACCCCATGGCTAGGTTTTTCTGAAGCCATTCAACTTAAAAAAATCAGTAACTTAATGAAAAATGGTGAGTTTGAATCTGATTTTTCAGAGTATTGGGTAGGTCGTGTTTTCTATGATCTTGAACTTTATCCCCTAGCTTATACATTTTTTTCATCTTCAAAGGACAATAGTCGTTTTCCTGAAATCAAATTAGCATCTAGTAAGTGTTTAACTCAAATTTATAAAAAGTTCCCTGATTTAAATCCGGGTAAGCTTTTATCACTTTCTGTTGAAAACAAGGAGTTACAAAAGGGTTTAGAAGAAGTAAAAAATCGTAACTACCCAACTGCGATTAAACATTTAAACCTATTCCTAGAGTCTACTGCCGCATTAGGGATCGCACAACGAACTGAATATAGAGATATTGCATTTTTACTATTGGGTAGAGCCCAATATTCCATTGGAAAATTCAATGAAGCGATTAATTCTTTTCAAAAAATCGATAAACGCTCCAATACTGAAATTGATGCTCTCAATGATTTAGCTTGGTCTTACCTTTTAAGTGAAAGATATGCGGAAGCATTAGGAATTGCCCTTCAATTAAGAAGTGGATCCCTTAAAAATACGTTTACCCCAGAAAGTGTGATGATTGCTGCGATGGCATTGAACGAAACCTGCTCCTATCCAGACGCAGTTCGAATGATTCAAGCTTTTGTGCGTGATTATGAGAAATCATTTGAATGGCTAATTGCAGATCACTCCAATACAAATCTTTATCAAGAGATCATCTCGGGATTAAAAAACCAATCCTCTACTCCGATCAAAATAAGAACAGAATGGATGAAAAGCGCTTCTTTTATCATGAGACAATCTGAAATTAATTTGTATATTGATAATAATAAAAAAATTGCATTAATGCCTTCTAAAATCAAAAGCTTTCAACTTGATCTTGCATTAAAAAATGCAGCTACGATTAAAAAACTAATTCACGACCTTAAAATCGCAGAACTGAAGAAATCAATTGATTCGGATCTTGCTCAACGACTATTAACTGCAAAAAAAGAGATTAAAAGAATGGTTAGATTCAATCAGGCGAGCAAGATCATGCAATCGGTAATTAAAAAATACGATGCAACCATTCCTGCTGAAAAATCGAAATTAGTTGCAAAAATTAATCATGATTTAAAACTTAAAAATAAAGATATGCTTTCACTTCTTAAAAGAGTGCGTGAAAACGTTGATTTGATTGAGGTTGAAGTTTACAATGGAGCCAGTCGTGAATTGGCTAGAATTGAAGCGATGAAGAAAAATCCAAATCAAGCCCCACCGAAGTTTGAATCTGCATTAGCTTGGAACTGGGGAAGATTTGCGGTTTCAGATATTGATAAAGCAGAAGTCTGGGAAGATGAAATGGGTGCCTTAAAAGCTAATATTACCAATCATTGCCAATAAGTGTATCATGGAGGATATATGCAATATTATTTATACAAACAAGGTACCCTAAACGGGCCGCTCACCTTAGAGAAAATTGAAGAGCTCAAGAAAAACAAAAAAATTCTTGAATACCAATGGATTATTGACAGTGAGTCTCAGAGCTGGAAAAGTCTCTCCGAAACACCAAAAGAGAACCCATTCAATATCACCAACCATAACATTAAAGATCGAGTTCTTTCTGCTGCCTTTTTCATTGGTAAAAATGCACACGCTGGGAACATTATTAAGATGCATTCTTTTGGGGTTGAAGTTTTATTGAAACAGCAAAAAGGACTCATCAGAGGCATTTCTGAATTAAAGTCAATATTAGTAAATCTTTGCGATGAAACAAATTTTACTTTCATCAATGCAAAAGCAATCATACAATCACAGGAAATGACTAAAGAAGGACTTCACGTTCGCTTTAACTGGGATCAACAAGAGGTGACATTATGAAAAATTTATTACTATTAATTCTTTTAACTCAATCTATCGCATTCGCTGAAACCAAAAAACCTGCTCCAGTAGAAGGCGAAGAGGTTGATCTAACAAAAATTACTGAAAAGTATTGGGCAGAAGGCAAGGAAACTGAACTAGGTGTGGTCCAAAACAGAAAGTATACGACTGCTAAAAAACTTGAGATCGCTACGGTGTTCAGTCAAATTTCTTCAGATGCTTTTTTGAAGGTTTATGGTGTCGGTGGTGCTGTTGGGTATCACTTTAGTCCTTACACAAGCGTTCACTTTGTTGCCTGGAAAGCATTAGTATCCGCTTCTGATGCCTTGATCAAATTTAAAGAACAAACCCACGCAACCGTAGATACCAACTACCCTCGCGCTTATTATGGATTTGATGTGAAGCAAAACTTTCTTTATGGTAAAGCCAGCCTATTTGGAAAAATGATCATCTATGTAGATTTATTTATCATGGGGGGCATAGGCATTACTCAAACTGAGAGCGGTGGCTACTTAACTCCAAATCTTGGGCTAGGACAAAAAATTTACCTCAACGAAAGAATGTCCATTAACTTGGATTATCGGGTAATGAGATACAATGAAACTATTTTAGGAAAAAATACAACAAATCTAGGCAAAGCTGTTGGCGAACGTGGAAACACAACCGACGTAGTGAGCTTAGGGCTCAGCTTTTTCCTTTTTTAATCGATACCCTGCTCCATACACGGTTTGAAAATCACCATCAAAATCCGCTAATTTTTTTCTTAGCGCTGTCATGTGAGCATCAATCAATCGATTGCTTTTATTATCATCTTCCCAAACAGAGTGCATAATCTTTTCACGAGATACCACATTGCCTACTGAGTTCATCAAAAGTTTTACAATCCCGTACTCTACTGGAGATAGTTCAATTCCTTTACCGTCAACAGTAACTTCCATTTTCTTATGATCAAGATGGAGGTTTCCGATATTAATTTTATCGGACATTGCATTCTGAATTTGGTGTGAACGCTTTAACTTAGAAAGCAACCTCACCTTTATTTCTTCAAGTTCAAATGGCTTTGAAATATAATCATCCACTCCAATATCAAAAGCGGTCATTCTTTCTAAACCACCAATTGCAGCAGTGAGCATTAATATTGGAATATGACGAGTAAACTCTTGTTCTCGAATGATCTTACAAGCCGCTATTCCGTCCATCTCAGGCATATTCATGTCCATGAGAATGAGGTCGGGTTTAAATGTAGCCACTACACCCACTGCCGATTTTCCATTATCTGCAGTTTCAACTTCAAAATAATCAGATAAATATTCCTTTAAAATATCGCGAATATGAATTTCATCTTCTACAATTAATAATTTTGGCTTCATGTTATTTCATTCCAGTCTTTTGCTGAATAATTAAATCAATTTGTTTTTGTACTTCACTCGTTGGAGTTTTTTCAACTCCTTTTTCAAAAAATTTTGCTGATCTTAATTTACGATCTTCTCCATAATAGAGCCAGACACCCTGCTTTTGTCCCAATAAAAATTGTCCTTCTAAGGCAACTTCATTTGTAGATTGATAAGCTTGTTTAAACGGGCCATCGTTGACAATTTTTCCATCCGGTAATTTTTTTTGAGTACATTTCTTGTCACCAATAATTTTTGGACTCCAAGAAACATCCCCACCCTCAGCGCAAGGTTTAGTAATAGAACAAGCCGTTTGGAAAACGATCAATAAAGTTAAAGTAATTAATTTTTTAACAATCATTTTTCATTAACCTTTCTTTAGCGCTTTAAAAATAAAACCTTTATCGACTAATGACTTGGGTACTTCAAAATCAAACCAATCTCTGACGTCGGCATCTAAACCTATTCCTAGCATATAATTGTACACCGCTTTTCGTAATCCAAAACTTAATTCATTGTGATTTAAAGATAAATTATCATGAAATTCTAAATCATTTTCAGCAAATTGTGGCTCTTTACGATCAATTTTTATTCCAAATTCATGGGGATTATGACCGATGGGAGAATGAGCAGTAGCCGAGAAACGATGCCAAAATGCTGAGGAGAGACAACCTGCCTCAAACAATTGTCGAACTCTTTCCAAACTATCAATCGTTTCCTGGATCGTTTGAGTTGGAAAACCGTACATCAAATAGGCGTGAACCATAATTTTAGATTTTCTAAAGTTTCTGGCAACTTGCGCCACCTGTTCAACGGTAACCCCTTTTTTCATTTTAGCGAGTAGTCGATCAGATGCAACTTCTAGTCCTCCAGAAACAGCAATGCAACCAGCATCGCTCATCAGTTCAGTCAATTCTTGATTAAACCTTTTCTCAAAGCGAATGTTTCCCCACCAGCTAAATGAAAGTTTTTCTTCCACTAACTTTGCAGATAGTTCTTTCAAAATTGCGGGAGGAGCTGCCTCATCAACAAAGTGAAACCCACTGGAACCACTTTCCTTAGCCAAAGATTTCATTCGATTGATCGTGATTTGAACGGGCGAAATTTCGTAACGTTTGATGTAATCCAGATTCACATCGCAAAAACTACATTGGTGCCAGTAACAGCCATGTGCAAGCATGAGCTTATTCCAATAAAGATCCGACCAAAATCGGTGCATCGGATTTAACATTTCCACCATGGAAATATAATTTCCTACCTCTAATCCATCCACGGTAGGAATTCCGGTTTTACTTTGTGGAATATCATGCTCAGTTGGATCACTACAGTATTCAATGCTGCTTTGAACTTTTTCAGAACGTAAAAAAGTTCTGAGCAATTGTGAGCGATTTCTTTTTCCACTCCAAAACTCCATCAAGCACTCTACAGGCCGTTCGCCATCATCAAGAGTGATTGCATCCACATAATTAAAAATTCGAACATCTTTCAAACTTCGGAGTTCTGTATTGACATATCCTCCGCCGATACCAATTTTAATTTTAGAATTCCATTCACGAGCAAATTGAGCGATTTTTAGAGCCCCGAGCATGCATCCAGGAAATGGAATCGTGATTAAGATTACATCCGGCTTTTGTTCTTCTAATTTTTTATTAATAATTGCTTTTAAATACCGATCAATAATTGAATCCTTTTTCGAATCATTTATGAGTCTAGTTAAAAGTGGATCAAAAGTGGGCTGACTCGCTGCAAGTTTTTCACCATATCTCGAAAGTGAAAACTCAGGATCAACATCTGAGGTGATCAGATCTGCCAAATCATCAATGTACAAACTCGCTAAATGTTTTGCTTGGTCTTGAACCCCCATTTGTCCAAATGCCCAAATCAGATCATCTTGTGCCAATGCTTGAAAACGGGGTCCCTCTGGAAGTAAAGTTCTTGCAGCAATCCGGTGCGCTATAGAAGGATCTTTTCCTTGTAAAAATTGAATCACGATATCGATCGTTTTTTCATAATCGGGAAATGCTTCCAAAAAAAACTCGGCCGTTTCACTTTTTGCTGACTGAATTTCATTTCTAATTTCGCGTAGGCCTTCTTTTGAAAGTAACTTCAACACTAAGCTTAAGCCGAAATCCGCTTGCTCGGCTTGGTAACCTCGATCACGTAAAAAGCCTGTGAGAAAAGTGGTCGCTGGATAGGGCGTATTGATTTGTACCAAAGGTGGTATCACGGATAGAACTTTCACAATAATCCTATCGGAAGATTGCTACTCTCACATGAGTGCGACAAAAATTTGGCACTGTAGATTTAAATCAAAAAATTATTAATTTTGTAAACTTCTTTACCCGCTGCAGATGCGTGATCGCTACTCACCGATTCGTAAAAAATGTGCATGGTTTTAGGCCCTAAAGCCTTTTGCATTGCCACTAGGTTTTTAGGCTCATTTTCAAATGAGGCCACTACCTCACCCCACTCGGCTGCAATCTTACAAACATCCGTTTTGAAAACTAAATCATCAATATGGCGCTTAGGTTTTAAGATCAGGCGTGTGCGTTCTACTTCTACTGGAAAACCAAGATTTCGTAAGTGATCAACGGTTCCAAATGCCATCAGGGGAACATCACGTCCCGTAAGATAAACAACCTTAGCGCCCATTTCATAAACGCGTTTTACGAACTGAAGGGCCCCTTCATGAGGGACATCGTGATGAATATATTCACTGGAGAAGAAACGTGTTCGCCAATACTCTTTTGCTTCCTTTAGGTATTTGAAAGATTCTCCTGTCTCAGTAGAGAGACCTCTTTTTACCCAGATATCTTCTATCGAGTATCCCATATCCTCTTCCTTAAGATTTGGAAGAATAGAAATTGCGGAAGCTTGAATCCAGCTTTTCATGATTTCAAATGATCGCGGGGAAACGTGAAACAAGGTAGAATCAAGATCAAAAATCAAAACGGGAAGCTTCTTATCATCCAGAACTTTTTGAGTTCTCTTGATCACTTCTTGTAACACTTCAGAAGTACTATGAGGATGAAACTCGGTATTTTTAATCCATTCATTACGAATATACATAGGTACCCTTTAGCGGAAAGACTCTACTGTTTTATGACGAATCCGTTTTGGCATCATTGCATCTGCACCCAAACGACGTTTTTTATCTTCTTCATAATCTTGATAATTGCCTTCAAAAAACACTACTTTTGAATCTCCTTCAAAAGCTATGATGTGAGTGGCAATACGATTTAAGAACCAGCGATCATGGGAAATCACCATCGTCGTTCCAGAAAAATTCGTGAGCGCTTCTTCAAGGGCTCTCAGAGTATTTACATCCAAATCATTGGTAGGCTCATCGAGAAGAATTACATTTGCTCCCGCTTTTAAAATTTTAGCCAAGTGTAAACGATTGCGTTCACCACCCGATAAAATGCCCACTTGTTTTTGTTGATCCCCACCAGAAAAATTAAATCGAGCGCAATAAGAGCGAGAAGAAACTTCGCGGTTACCGAGAAGAATCGTTTCATTTTTACCGTCTGAAATTTCTTCCCACACGGTTAATTCAGGATTGAGAGTATCGCGCGATTGATCCACATAAGCCAACTTCACTGTTTCTCCGATGCGAACTGTTCCCGAATCAGGCTTTTCAGTACCAATCATCAATTTGAAAAGTGTGGATTTTCCAGCACCATTACCACCGATGATTCCTACCGTACTTCCAGGAGGAATTTTTAGATCAAGATTCTCAAATAATACTTTATCTCCAAAACGTTTACTAATTCCGGTTGCTTCAAGAACCACCCCACCCAAGCGTGGACCTGCAGGAATGAAAATTTCCATTTCCTCATCACGCTTACCTGTTTGGTTTTCATTGAGCATTGCTTCATAAGCATTCACACGAGCTTTACTCTTCGCTTGGCGCGCTTTCGGGCTCATGCGAATCCATTCTAACTCTCTAGCTAAAGTTTTCTGACGTTTAGTTTCCGATTTTTCTTCTTGTGCTAAACGATTGGATTTTTGTTCTAACCAAGAAGAGTAGTTTCCTTCCCAAGGAATTCCGTGACCTCGATCCAGCTCCAAAATCCATCCTGCAATATTATCTAAAAAGTAACGATCATGGGTTACGGCGATCACTGTTCCTTCATACTTTTGAAGAAAATCCTCTAACCATGCTACTGATTCTGCATCCAAATGATTGGTAGGCTCATCGAGCAGCAAAACATCCGGGCGTTGAATGAGTAAACGACAAAGAGCCACACGACGGCGCTCTCCACCGGATAAATTTTGTACATTTGCATCAGCTGGAGGGCAACGAAGGGCTTCCATCGAAACTTCTAGCTTACGATCAATATCCCAGCCGTCTTTGGCCTCAATGCGTTCTTGAATCGTAGATTGCTCTTCAAGCAACTTTTCCATTTTATCAGGATCAAGTTCAGGGTCTGCAAACAACATTCCGATTTCTTCGAAACGTTTTAGATCACGACCCAATTCTCCAGTACCTTCCATTACGATTTCACGAACCGTTTTTGCAGGATCCAGTTCTGGCTCTTGTTTCAAATATCCAAACGTAATTCCATCCGAGGGAAGGACTTCTCCGTTTACATTTTTTTCTTCACCCGAAATAATTTTCATCAAGGTGGATTTACCGGCTCCGTTTAGTCCTAAGATTCCGATTTTAGCTCCGTAAAAAAAGGAGAGCGAAATATCGCGAAGAACTTGTTTATTGGGTGGATAGATTTTAGATACCCGACTCATCGAGAATGCAAATTTAGGTTTAGCCATAATGTTTCCTTGTGATCAATCAATATACCAAATGAAGCGAACGAGTGCAATTTCGGGAATTGGAATATTCGTAATTCGGCTTAACGCATCAGAATCATCGACACTCAAATCGGTTCCGTCAGGAACATCCTGCACAATGGAAGTGCTGCCCCCATGCAATCCTGGAATGGGAAGTTGAACGCCCAGCTGAACAGAAATTGCCACCTTTGGACTTAAACTCCATTGTCCACCCACGGCTAAATCAAATATTGCCGCATTGAGAGTAAGATCTGCATTATTGGCTAGCGAGACCCCATCTAATTTTAAGTTCGAAATATCCGTTCCCAGGCCGATTTGACGAAACCCTAAAGCACCGGATAAAAACCAACAATTTTCAAATGGAAAGAAACGGGCCCCTGCTTCTACACTCCAAATGGAAAAGCTTTTTAATTTTCCTGATAAGGGAAGTTTGAAATATCCGCCTTCGGCAAAAAAATGGATGGAAGAAGAAACCTCTGGATCAATCCATTCATAACCCAGCATCAAAGGCTGAGGAACAGTGATTCCGGCTGTGATCGCATGATGAGTGATGGGCGCTACTTCAGCAACTGGAGCTTCCGTTACTGGATTCACCGTTACTTCTTCAGCTTGAGCAGAATTCAATATTAGCAGGATCCAAAAAATCATCGAATCACCTTAATCGGATTTGAAATGATCCATGGATAAATTTTTTCAGCATAAGATCGTTTTAAAACTAACTTTTTTAAATGAAGTGGAACGATGAATGAATGAATTCGGTAGTTTCCAGCCGGTGGTTCATTATAGGTGAGAACTTCATTCATCACGCGTTTCACCACGCTCTCTACTCCAGTTGTATTAATAAAATGCAACTCTGAATAAATCAGCGGTTCATCACCACTATCCATTCCCGGAAACGAGCTGATCACTTTAGGAACGGAAAATGAAAGGGAAGACGTTCCTCCGCCTGTGAGATCGATGCTTGAACCCATTTCAACAATAGTAGAATTGATCGTTCCATGAAAATCTAAATTGATGGGAGAACCGAATCCTTCCACCACGAAGTAAACTTTTCCATCTCTGATGGAAGTTTTAATGGAATCAATGCTGCTTGAGCTCGTGAGAACGAGATTACTGAACATGCGGGTCATGCGGCGATGTTGATCGATGCGTTCTCCATCGGATGCCTTTTGTGGAAAAATATTTTCATGAGAATCGTGAGCAGCCACTCCGGTTACATGCATTCCTCCTGCAAGTAACGCGTTCCATTTTTGAAAATACACCTCACTCAATTGGAAAAACTCTACAAATAGATAATCTGCATTTTGCGTGTTGAACGGATCGAGTAAGTAATTCATGAATTTGGCGATGTGTTCGAAAGGCTTTAGGCCTAGAGATGCTTTTCTGATTTTGGGATCAAGATTGGCATGAAGATTATAAATTTCAATCGCAGCAGGAGAGAGAGTTTGAAGTAAACTCAAATCACGGCTTTCGGTATGGGGAATGGCTACCAATGCATTTGCTCCACCTCCAGCGATTGCTGATTCAAGAGTGTTTTTTTCTGTGGTGCCCTCTCCGCCATAAATTGCTTCACGATCAGAAACTGTTCCAGCGATGTGCTTTTCCATTCCAAGCGCAAGCATTTTTCCTTCCAAGCCTGGAGACATCACTGCATGAAATCCATCAGAACAATTCAGCTGATTGGCAACTCGATCACTCGTGGCATTCAGAACGGCAGTATCGCCATCTTCAAGTAGGAGTAATTTTTCAAAATCAGTTTGTGCCATGAAGTTTACATGATCGGTAGTGAAAGTAAGGTTGATGTGATTGGTGCAAAGTGCAGTTTTTATGTCATGCAAACAGGATAGATTTACGCTACCATCTGCCCCGATGCCTTTACTATCGCAGGCATCAAATGAATAAGGAGTATGGAAATGAGTGATCACGCGTTCATAATGGGCTCCACGAACGGTACCCAGTTCCAAGGTATTCACTAACCCCGGACTAGGCTCCATTTTTGAGCATGCCGTAGCGCATACCGCCAAAAACACAGTGATTCCAACCCTTTTCATCTTCAACAAATTAGCACTATTTTTGTTATTTTTTATCATTTTTTAACCCTTCCAATAATATCAATAATGTAATATTATTGGAAGGGTATATGCCACACGCCAGAATGCGACATGCTGTCAATCGATTCAATAAGCTCATGAGTTTTAACCGAGTTGTAACCATCCAAGGATGCAGGCAATCGGGTAAAAGCTTTTTTGCTCGAGAATTAATTAAACTAAAGTTCAAAAAATCATCGATTGTTAGTTTAGATTCAAAAAATGAAAAAGATTTTGCACATTCTAATCCTGAGTCATTTTTAGTGAATCACGAAGGCACTCCATTAATCATTGATGAGGCTCAAAAAGCGCCTGAACTTTTTGATGCGATAAAATTAAAAGTAGATGTAGATCCACGACCTGGTCAATTCGTTTTACTTGGCTCCACGGAATTTTCAAAAGAATTGAAAATCCGTGAATCACTCACCGGTCGTTTGGCTAAATTAAGATTATACACTTTTAACCTCAAAGAAGCTTGTGGCATTCCGTTGGTAACCTCTCTGGAACCATTTGCACTGGATGTAAAAACAAAAATAAATCGAACCATGTTATTGAAGCATTTAAAAAACGGTGGATTTCCATCAATTTTCCATTTACGGGATCAACAACAAAGACGCTCGATGTTGCAAGATTGGTTAAAACTAGTTATCTATAGAGACCTAACTACTTTTCCCAGCATTAAAGTTGATCCTGAGTTGGCTATGAACATTATCGTTTCGCTTCCACTTTTGGATGAACCGAATGCAGCTAGTCTTGCTGTAAAGTTGAAAAAGAAATTAAGAATCATTCAAATACATTTGAATTTACTGGAAATACTTTTTGTTGTTCACAAACTAAACCCACACCCCACAGGTACAGGTAAACCATTATACTTCTTAGCCGATGTTAGTTTAGCCGAATATTTCGGAGCAAATTTCGAACGAAAACTCTGGACTTGGTCGATTCATGAAATTTCATCTAAAAGATCATATTCATTTTCTGATGATTATACGCAACTTTATTACTATCGAAACACAAAGGGATCCATCATTCACTTGATCGAGGAAGTTCCCGCAAAAAATATAATTTCAGCAATAAAAATTTTACCAGATGAAAAATATGATTTGAGAAATTTTGAAATTTTAAAAGCTTTTGAAATCAAAAATAAGAATTCATTCAAAAAGATTGATCTCAGATGCCTTGCTCACCAAGACGGAATGGATAAAAATGCACACATTAAAATTCATCGTTTTGAGGCGATGGGCTAGAAGTGAATCAGCTGAATTAAGCGTGTTTTTTTAAAGATATAGTGCCAGCATTCCAATAATTAATTTTTTAAATTTTTATTAGTGCTCGGCATTCGTCTAATTAGGGTTTAAAAACTGCTCGACTCGCCGTCCTTCTGAACTATCTCATCCATTGTAATAATTAAATTTCCAGAGATATTTGTATCAACTTTAGTTACTTTAAACTTAGTTCCAGGTGCAAACAAAACCTCACGCATATAGCTATCACCAACTTGTGAAGATGCGTTTGAAATATCTTTTCCAGTTTTAGAGTGAATTATTAGTCCAGCAGCGTTTATAAAATCTGGGCGAGTAGAAGTAGATAAAAAACCTTTATCAACAAATATTTTTCCTACCTGATTAAATTTTTTATTATAATTACTGTGTGGATTGGGAAGCAGCCTTCCAACCGTTCCTTCAAAATTGGGTAAATTTCTTAATTCGCTTACTAGAGCTGTTTTATATTGCTCAAGCGCACTATTAGTTACTCCCGCTATCGACTTAAATCTTAAGTAACAATTTATGAAAGATCCTTTTTTGTACGAGCAAATGTATGGTTGTCGTTCATTTGCGCAGGGAGGAGAAACATACACCTTATCATTTTTTACTAAATCTAAACATGCATCAATACCATCCGCATAAGAAAGGGTAATAAGAGAACTCGAGATGATAATTATTTTAAGAAAAAATCTCATATAAAACTAATTTCAATCCAATGATTTAAATTCTATCTATGAGCCGAAACTCTTATAGGTTAAACGAAAAATCTTTGTTCGGAATATTAAGTTTTTAGAGTTTTGTTAATTTTGACAATTTTACAACTTGTGATTCAGCAGATCTTGGGACATATGCAAATCCATTATCAAATACTATTCTGACAATTGGATGTTCATTGTATTCAGGCTCTAGATTGATCAGAGGAGTAACTTCAACTCTGTCACCAACACAAATCCCATCAAGACATCCAGACTCAACTTCTATTCCAATATTTGATACTTTTCTAATAAACACTCCATTGCTACTAGATAATTTTACTTTTTCATTTGGTAAAATCTCAAGAACATATCCTACGTCTTTACCAGAACCCAATATTGAAAAATTTGCTTTTTGTCCTACTTTAATTTTAGATAATTTAAGATCTGAAGCAAATGTTGAAAATGATCCAAGTGCTAATAATCCAACTAATAAAACTTTCATAAATTCTCCGTTTGTTAATCCAATGATTCATTTCTAAACCAAGTTTTGAAACTCTTTGTTAATCCTCACAAAACTGAATTTCGGAAGTCTTGTGATTGAACTTTTCAATTTCATGAATATACTTTGTTATGAAATACAGTGGGAAATAAAAATCTCCCCTTAAATTAAACTAAATCGGTTGTTAGAATTTAAATAAATATCTGAATTACAAATCTGCGCCGCTTACCCATCCAACTTTTCCCAGAGCTTATAGTTAGCTTTACTTAGATCCTTAATAATATTAAAATCTCTAGTTTGATGTGACTTTTCAATACTTTTATTTAGATTTGAATGGTAAGCGTTTACTTCTTTAATTTCAAAAATTTTAGTTTTAACCTCTGATAAACAATCGGCGTGAGCAGAAATTGAACCTAGAGCCAATACACCAATCAATAGTTTTTTCATCATTACCTCAAATTTAAAAAAATGATTCATTTCAAAATCATATTTTGAAATTCCTAGTTATTCGGCTCGAAACTGAATTTCATAAGTTCCAAACTAATTTTAATTTTCAGATAAAATCAAAATTTAAGGAATAAGATCCAGTGTTAAATTCATTTCAGGAATTTCTACCGATGAAGATTTATGGTTTAAATCTACAAGAAGAGAAACTCTACGTAATGAACCTTATACAAGACTATTTAATTCATCAAAATCATACACAGGAGAGCTGATTAACTCACCAGTTTTTGGATGCACTAAATATTCGGTATATGCCTTAGTTAAGGCAATATTTATAGAAACTTCCTGATCTGATTTACTCCAACCAGTTTTCAAAAGCCCAAATTTTTCATTTTTCACTAATGGTTGCCCACCAAACATTGAGGAACCAGAACCATCACTAAGCTGTGAAAGCGATTCTTCATAAATAATTTTACTAGTATTTTCATTTCGAACTCTTATTTTAAGTTCATTAAAATTATCTTGACCCGCAAAAGCATTTAAAGAAGCAAAAGAAATCAAAGTTAAAAATATTTTTTTCATAATTATTCTGAAATACTCACTGAAGTTACTAAAACTTGACTATCTTCAATATAACCCTTAACGCTTACATTTAAATTTTCCATATGATTACGCTGATTGCCATATCCACATGGAATTACGATTTTGAAGTTAGAAGTATTGTGACCAACTGATTGTTTAGCTAATCGTGCATGCTTAAAACTGCAGTATGCCGGATCACCGCTTTGCGATTGATTTGCAATAGTAGAAACAAGAGTGCGCACAGTATCACTACTTGTGATTTTTTCAATGGTGCCTGCAAATGAAGTAGATGCTGTAGCAAAAAGAATAACTGCTGATAATATTTGTTTTTTCATATTTTCTCCTGAGCTTATCGCTCCTTAATTTTGAATATTAAAATAATATTCATTGTATTTAAAAATTTGCTGGTATATAGTTGCAAGTGTATTTTTCAAAATCAGTCACCAAGTTATTATCCCATGTATTGATAGTAACCGTTCCTTTTTTCATTTTGATTTTTAACATATTCATCGGAACACCTACCGTAACATTTTTTGAAAGTGAAAAATGAGCACAAGCCCCGCCTTCGCTATCAGTTCCACTAAACCATGTTTTTAATTTAATTACTTTCCATTCACTTGATTCAATATTGTTAGCAATGCTGATTTTATTTTCATTTACAGGCACAATTACCAAACTTTTAGTTTTACTTTGGCATGAGTAATAAGCTGTAGTTGGCGATGCAAAAGACACTTGCGCTGTTGCTAGTGTTAACAATCCCATTAATATTTTTTTCATATTTTCTCCTTAAATTAAAGTTCAAAATCTTGTTCATAATCACTATTGATTTGGCGAATTTACTCTAATAAGAAATCCAGTAGGAAATAAAAATCTCCCCTAAAATTCTATGCATTTGATTTAATTGAAAGTGAACCCATAACCAAAGTATGCAAATTGCATAATGTTATTTGAATCTAACGAAATCGCATTACGATAAAATGAGGCTATTCCGATGATTTCAAACTCTGATTGAGTGGATGATGAGTCTACGTTTCGTCGCACCAAAAGTGGGGATCCAGAATCACCTTCAAGAACCCCCACTTCGATTCCTTTTGGCTTATCCCGACTTAAACTTACACCTTGCAAAAGATATGCATCTGCATGAACAGCAGTAATTTTATTTTCACCAAATCTTTTTATTGGAAGTTGAGCAAAACCAAAAAAATTGCGTGAAATAGATTGTAGAACTTGCACCCCAGTCAAGGGTCGAGAACGGCCATATCCAACCAACGTAACTGGCGTACCCTCATGGAATCTTTCATTAGTGATTGGATAATACCCTAGATTCTTATAAAGTTTCGCGTCTTGTACTGAAATAGTAATCATTGAATAATCATTTTTTATATCATCTTCTTTCGCATACGAACTTAAAAGATGCTCCTGATTTTTAATTGAAAGTTCTTTTGGAAGCCAATATCTAAAAGAATTTACTAAAACTTGATTGATCCATACGCGAATCGGTTTCCTAATAGAAACTTTTTTTGAAGATGAAAAACTTTTTGCCTCCATACAATGAGCTGCGGTTAATATGCGTTGATGTTCACTAGAAACAAAAGTTCCAGTACAAAGATTTTCAACTCCATTATTAAACTTAATCCTGAGTGAAATAACGGGTGTGAATGATGTGGTAATAATGCCATTTC
>CANBTI010000049.1 GCA_947372355.1 Bdellovibrionales bacterium
AATTACTTGCTGGAATCACTAAAGTATCAGTAACAACTCCACTTACCGTTGGTGTAAAAGTTACCTGAACCGTACAAGCACCAGTTAAACTGGTGATCGTTTGAGCGTCACAGGTATCTGAAGTAATTGTAAATGGAGAGGTACTAGTAGTAGAAGCTTGAAGCGAAACTGGTCCGACCGTTAAATTTGAAAGCGTAAATGTTTTAGTAGATGAAGAGCCAAGTGCTACCGAACCAAAATTCCAAACAGAAGGAGACACTGAAAGACTCGGAGCAGGAAGTGTTACTGATCCAGTGAATGAACTACTCAAAATATAATTTGTTGTTCCAGAAGTATCAGCGTAATCAACTCGAAAAATTCCAGTATAGGGTCCGCCCACTGCTACTGGCGAAAAGGTAAACGTTACCGAACAAGTTGAACTCTCACCCAGTTCAGTACCACAAGTGTTAGTCGTAATTGCCATTGCAGTTCCGGTTAATGAACTTGCAGAAATTTTTGCGGTTGCTGAACCAATGTTAGAAATAGTTGCGGTGAGTGTGCTAGTAGAATTTACGGCAGTATTAGGAAAATTTGCACTGGAAAGAGTTGCTGAAAGGATCGGACGTGTAGCACTAACAGTAGTGGTAATGGGTGTGGTGGCAGTGAGATTAGCGAGTAAATCTGCCGATTGCTGACTAGTACAAGCCGATACCGACAACAGTAATACTGTCGCAGTAAAAAAAAGATTAAGGCTATTTCTAATTTTAGAAATCAAATGCATTCACTTACCTTTCGGCCAATAAAAACAAAGACATTACTAATTATGAAGTTTTTATAATGTTTTAATAATGCGTCAAAGAAGACACGCTAAATTCCCCAGTAATAACCAAGATAACCGGAGATCATGGTTCCACTTTTTGATCCCAAATTTAACGAAGTGGATTGAACGGTGAGCTGAACCGGAAGTGAAGTAAAATAAGCCTGAAGAGCAAAATTATACCCTGTATAAGTTGCAGTACCCACTCCGCCAAAAACGGGAAGTAGAGAAAGTGAAGCATCAAAAAAAAGTTGAAAAGAACTAGCGTCAATTTTTTGGTATAAAATCGTATCTTTTCGATCGATCACGATCATCTCACTCGCGGGTGTTCCCAATAGCATATATCCTGCACCGGCATTCATGTGAACTCCAAACAAACCGGAAGTTTGAAAAATAGGGTTAATTTGTCCTGCAAATGCGAACCGTGTATTTTTCATCAGCTTTCGATATTGAGCGGAAAGTGCCACACTTTGTACTCTGAGGGTGGCATTTAAAATAATTTCACCCACACCAAAGCTAACATAAGATAATTTTTGACTTTCACGATACGAAAGATCTGTTTGATCTGCAAAAGCAGATGGGGAAAATAAAAACAGACTGATTAAACTCAGTGCGATTTTCATTAAGCAGCTTTTTTCTCCAGATGCACTTCAGATTGAAATTCATCACAAAGCTCCATCACTCGACTAAAGCTTGAATGCTCCCTACTTGGTGTTTGTTTTTGCAATACGTTTTTTAAAAGCACCAATTTTCTTTCCGGTAATCTTGCTTCGATTTCAGCCAATAGCGCAGAAGGACCTATCCAGGAATGCGCTAGTTCATTCACTGATAATTTACCGATCACTTGATCAAACTCATTCTTAGCAAGCGCATTTAGGCGATACAAACTTGGTAATTTAATTTTAATTTCATGAGTAATTTGATCTGAAGCAAGAACACTTTCTTCTTCTTCAACACTTTTGAAACGGATTCTCATCTCTTGTTTTAAAGTTCTGAGTGAACTTTGTTTTACATTCAACTCTTTTGGTTTTACTTCAAGCTGCTGGATTTGAATTAACTGTAAAGCACTTAAATTCTTTGCATCAAATCTAAATTGACTACAATTTGGAGCCATTTCATCTGGAGTATCACTCACTGAAAGCTCAAAAAAAGCAGATTTCGGATTCAAAAAGTAAGCATCACTCATAAAATCGAGCGATCCTGGTTTTACTTGTTTTAAATAATCTAGGTATTGCGCTCCAAAGCGTAATTCCTGATAAACAGAAACTTCTGAATATGCACGCATGAGCGCACTCGCTTCTGCATCATGTTCTGTCCAATAGCATTCTGAAAAAAATGCCTTCAACTGTTCTGGAGTAAACTTTTTATTCTGATTCTCTTGAAAACCATTAAAGGAACTCTTCATTTCTTGAATCACTGGCTCTTGATTACGATGATCTGTTTCGCTTAAATTCTGAAAACCCTTAGCAATTGGATCAATTAAATTCCCAATGCTACTCTTAATTCTAAATACACCCATCAAGAGAATCACAGAAGCGATTCCAAGAAAGGCAAAGATGATGATCCAAGCCCACAAAGGAAACTTAGACTGCTCATCAAAAGTTTTTAAGGTTTCAAATTTTTTCGGAAAGGTAATTTCAACCGATTTTAACTTATTCTCTGGAACCTGGATCAAGTTAGAAATAACTTTTAAATCAATCTTATCTTCCGATACAACATCTACCTGTTTAATTTGACTCAAAACAGAATCATTTTCATTCCGAATCGGTACCAAACTCCCCAGCAAATCCAGTTCAATTTTTTGGTGCTCCATCAAATGAACACTCACCATAAATCTTAGATCTGGATGGGTTTGCTTAATCTTTGCTGTATACTGATTCTCAAGAGTAATCTGAAGATCTAGATCTTCTTTACTCATCGAATTTTGTGCGTAAGTGAAAGTAGAGTTAAAAATGACCGTAGCGAAAAGCAATATTTTAAAAATCTTCATAGATTCTCCCCAATTGCTTTTGGTTTAATCACGATCGTTAAACTTCTAGACTCTCTATTTTTAGAATTAAAGGCCTGAGAAGAAACTGAAACTTCTGGAAGTTTATTTTGAATATAAATTGATGCATATGCCGCACGGACACTGGCAAGCGTTAAATTGTTTGCTTGAATGACGGGAGTAGATACACTAAATTTAGTAGCATCAGAATGTCCTACCACTGTAATACTAATTTCCTTGGAATACTTCTTAAGCTTATTGACGATACCCAATAATTCGGTTTCTGGCGCTAAGTATGCACCTTTTGGATAAATATTATCTGGAAGAAAAATAGAGATTTGTTCTGGGGCATCACTGGATTCAATTTTTACATCTTTAAATTCTTCTGAAATCATAGAGAATTTAAATCTATTTTGATTATTTTCCTTATTGTCTTTTACTGCGTCGCCAATTGCCGAGCCATTCGGCAATGTATCTGATGAAACTTGAGCCACACCTCTAGCCGCTCTCTCTTTTGTTGATAAATCAAGAATTAAGCGATGAAGAGGAGACTGTTTATCCGTAGAAAAGAAAATGATAAAAAATGAAAGAAGAACCATCAAGAAATCCGCATAGGAAACAGCCCACGAAGAATCGTGACCTTTTCCATGTTTATGCACAGATCTAACAAGGCTCCTCTTATGCAGCATAGAGAATCCTTTCCGAAATGAGGGAAGGTTGTTTTTTCTGGATTGCTACTAAAACCTTTACGGTTCTCTCTAAATTTGCTCTTCTTCTTTCTTCTTTTACTTCTAAGCGATCTGCAAAAGGTAAAAGTATGAAATTTGATAATAAAAGACCATAAAAAGTTGCAGTCATCGAAAGCGCAAGTTGAACCCCAATTTGAGATTGATTTGCTGCTACGCCTAGTCCACTAAATAGTTGAATCATACCCATTACGGTACCCACCATTCCTAGTGCAGGTGGGTATTTTCCAACGTTTTTTAAGATTGAAATAACAGCCATGTTTCGATTTAAAATACTTTCAGCTTGATCGGTGATCACTTGCTCAAATTCTTCATCTCCAAATCCCAGCTCCCAAAGATCTCGCGCTTGAGTGACCAATCCGTATGGATCCTTCACTTCCGCATTTCTATTTTTCATTAATGCAATGAGATCATGCTTAGTGATTCTTGGATCATCTTTATAAATACTCATGGTGAGTTTTAAAAAGTGCTTCATCGAGGATTCAGGGGTCATGAGTAAAATAATGCAACCCGTACCACCGAAAACCAGCATAAAACCATGTACATTTACAAACTGAACAATGGAACCTTGTCCCAGAAATAAAATTGCTGCAGCGATTATTCCTAAAATTAATGTCATTGGGTGCCTCGAGTCTGGAGCTGAGCTCTCAAGCTAATGGCTTCTTTGAATTCAGGCTTCAATGAAACTGCGGCATTCAGTAAATCACTTGCCTTTGTTTTATTTCCATCAAAAATCTCTACTTGTGCTTTCACATAGTAAGCCGTGGCCAACTTCGGATAATCTTTTATGATTTGATCTGCCTTCACCAAGGCTTCTTTTACTTGCTTTTTTCTCGCAAGATCTAAAATTTTTAAAAGCTCCATGTAGAGCGTGTCCATCTGTTTTGTCACAAAAATTTCGGTAGTATTGCTTTTCCAGTCTTCCACTTGTTTTAGTTTGATCTCAACAGGCGTGCTTTTTGAACGCTCAACAACATCACTACTCGCAAGAGCAAGTACAATTGGTTGATATCCAGTAGCCTCTATTCTTGAAATTGGATCTTTAATTGAGGTTTTTTCGTTCGCATTCACTACATAACTTTCAGCTGTTTTACCCTCTGAAACACTATAAACGGTGAGTGGAATTTCGGAACGAATTTGAAGATGGTTGTCTGAATGAGCGCACGCAGTGAGACCGATCACTGTTAAAATTAATATATTTTGTAAATAACTCCGCACTCTCATACTAGACTTATCGGAATTACAGGAGAATTCTTAAATTCTTTACGCACCCTTTAATTTACTGTGACAAATGCCTGACAGAGCCATTTTTAAATGCTGCACCGTGGATCTAAAAGTTGTCGGACACCTAAAAAAAGGCAAGATCTTGCGACCTTGCCTTTTCATTTAATTTTTTATTTAAAACAATAGCTTATTGAGCGATTGTTGCATCATTAGAACTTCCTGATACAGCTGCTGCTGGAGCAGATGTGGTGTAAGGACTATCTACTGTATCTTTTGCACAGTGAATTCCAGAAGTCTTAGAAAGTTGCACTTGTTCAGCTAATGCAGAAACTGGTAAAGCGGCCAATACTGTCAAAATTGCGAATAACTTAATCATAAATATCTCTCTCTCTTTATTAGTTAAAAACTAACGTGCTACTTACCCTATATAATGCACGGCATGTGCCAAGGCAGAATTTCAGCTCTGAGAGGCGTAAGTGGTTGAAATTGCTTATTTATTAAACATGCTTTGTTTAATATTAAAATGAGCGATGTCTTCAAATCATACACACGTGTATAAAAAATAGACATCTCAGTTAAAAACATGCTCGTCGATCAATGAAATTCAATGCGTGGGGATTTACATTTAGCAACAGCAGAGATGCGAAATCGCTTTACATTATTACACAATATCTATATAATCCGACCTCATGAACACCACCGCTTTTAAATACGAAGACTTTAACGATCTAAATAACTGGAAACGTCTGGCTTTTCTTGAGCTCGCTATAGAGCAAAGAGGTGAGCTTGAGGCCGAACTAGTGAGTAAGGTTTTAAACATTAACTATGAAGCCTCTCAGCAAATGATTGAAAACGCTTATAGCAACTAAACTATAAATGAAAACAACCAACACCACTCATCAGTTAGACCCTGTGAAATTTCTAGCTGAACACTTCTTAAAGTTGCGTGAAAGCAATCCAGATCTTTCAATGCGCTCCTTTGCTAAGGAAATTAACATTTCTGCTACTCAGTTGAGTCGTATTTTGAGTGGAGAAAGAAAAGTTACTTATCGACAAATGTCTCGGATTCTTTCGGCATTAAATATAGAGGCAACAATCTCCAAGAGCATTATCTCTGGAATCATTTTAAAGTCTGGAAAAACTGCAAAAGTGTCAAAATCTTTGAGATCTGCAGCATCTAATGTAACCGAATTTACCTATCATTCAGTAGATCAATTTAAAATGATTTCGCAATGGTATCATTTTGCAATTTTAGAACTCACCTACCTAGAAAACTTTGAATCCAATCCAGAATGGATTTCTAAAACACTCAATATCAACGTGATCGAAGCCAGAAACGCGATTGATCGTTTATTAGAACTTGGCTTTCTTACCAAATTAGAAAATGGGAAATTAAAGAAAACTGATTCAAGAGTTTGTATCACCACTGAAAAATCTGATGCTGAAATCAGGAAATATGAATCCACCATGATCGAAAAAGCAAAAAACGAGTTACAAAAAACTTCAGATTTAGATTATCAAAAAAGACTCATCAATTCGATTACCTTTCCTGCATCTCCTGAACTATTACCTGAATTAAAAGAAGCTATTTTTGATTTTCAGAAAAAAGTTTTAGATCTCATTCAAGGACGCGAATTTACCCAAGTTTACCATTTAGGTTGCCAATTATTTCCAGTTTCAAAAAATGATACCAGTATCGAGGATAATAAATATGAATCTGCTTAAAAATAAATTATTAATCTTGGGAATGTTCACCCCCCTACTTTCATTTGCACAAGGCTCAGGCAATACCGGAGGCGGAAGCAATTGTGAACTTGCGATTGAAAACATCAGAGCAGATCTATTACAATGGGTTCAGAGTAATCACGAAAAAAAAATTAACTTTTCCTCTACCAATCTAACAGAAAAAGAATATTCAGAAAAAATGATCAAAGCACTCGCAAAAGTAGACGTAGAAGTGAGATGCGAGAATACAAAAAAATCGAAAACTCCCATTATTGTAGGAGGAGTTCCTAAAACCTGTATGAACTGGTATGAATCTAAAGAAAAAAAATATTACATCACTTGTGATTATAAGAAATTTTATAAAGATTCTAACCCTCTTGATCAAT
The DNA here is from genome assembly GCA_947372355.1 of Bdellovibrionales bacterium. Classification (GTDB taxonomy): domain Bacteria; phylum Bdellovibrionota; class UBA1018; order UBA1018; family CAIMNF01; genus CAIMNF01. Next base: position 6,865 of record CANBTI010000049.1, read on the forward strand.
ACAAGTTGATCCACCACGAATTTGCTAGCTTAAAAAACATTGGCGTTGAATTTAATCATGGGTCTGATAGCGATTACGAGATTTCTAAACAAATTAAACGCTCACTTAAAAAAACCATTGTTTATCGCTTAGAGGCAGGTGATCATTCAATTTTAAGAGCGATGTTGGAGAATAAATCAATAGCAGCAAATTCAGTCATCAAAAAAATCTTTGGAGTTTGGAAATCGGATTTGAATAATCTTGAATTACTTTCTAAAACTAATTCCTTAGATGAAATCATTGAAATGAAGAAGATCAAAGACCGTCTCAGTATCCCAGGAAAAGAAGTGAAAACCATCTATTTGCAATCGAGTGAAAAATATCCAGAGTACATGGGTGGACTAATGGTTATGGAATTTATCAACGTAAAAGTGAGTGATGCCGATACCGATGAATTATTGTTTACATCAAAAGTACGCGTAGACGATGCCGGATTGTTTAGCTCAAATTATATTGCTGTGATTGACACCTTTAAAATTCAGGCACCTGGTAAATGGGTTCGAGGAAACCAGCATTACAAAAAAGAAGTTGAAATGATTGAAGCAACTCAAACTCCAAGAAGAATCGGTCGAAGTTTGATTCGAATTTAATGAATCTCTACCGCTTAGGTTTGAAAATATGGATCGCATGCCCAAGAGCTGCATCCGCTGCTTCCATAATGGTTTCAGATAAAGTTGGATGCGCGTGAACCGTAAGTGCAAGATCTTCAACATTCGCGCCCATTTCAATGGCAAGCGTTGCTTCTGCAATTAGGTTAGATGCCTCTACCCCAACGATGTGGCAACCGAGTAAAGTTCCCGTTTTAGTATCGCTGATCAATTTCACCATTCCATCTGGTTCTTGAACGGATAATGCGCGCCCGTTTGCAGCGAAAGGAAATAATCCAATCGTCACACTCAAAGATTTTGCCTTAGCTTCAGTTTCAGTGATTCCCACTGAACTAATTTCGGGATCAGTGAAAATTACCGCCGGCATCGCCTTCACATCATAAACTACATTCATGCCTGCGATCACTTCAGCTGCAATCATTCCTTCTTTTGATCCTTTATGCGCTAAAAGAGGTTGGCCTGCGATATCACCAATTGCATAAATATGAGGTGCAGAGGATTGGCGTTTATTATTCGTTGGAATGAATCCTTTTGAATCTAATCTCACACCAGCTTTATCTAGTCCTAGATTTTCAGAGTTCGGAGTGCGACCAATCGTCACCAACACTTTATCAAAAGTTTGTTTTTTCTCACCACTTGCATCTGCAAATGTCACTTCTACATTTTTTGCATTTTTCTTTACTGCTTTAACCGTTGTAGCAGTGAGAATTTCTACTCCGCGTTTTTTCAAATTCTTTTCCACTACCCGTACTAGATCTGCATCCACGATTCCAAGAATTTGTGGTCCTGCTTCTACGATGGTTACTTTTGTGCCCACTTTTGCATAGAAAGTTCCAAGCTCCATCCCAATGTAACCACCACCCACACAAAGCATCGTTTTAGGTGCTTCGTTTTGAGAGAGTCCACCGGTGGAATCAAGCACCAACTCTTGATCTACATCAAAACCAGGAATAGAAGCCGGACGTGATCCAGTTGCAATCACCGCATTCTTAAATTGAATGGTTTGAGTTCCAGCAGAACCTTTCACTTCAATGGTGTTTGGAGAAATGAATTTTGCATCGCCTTGAACGGTAGTGCATCCGTTTGCTTTTAATAATTGAGCTACGCCGCCGGTGAGTTTTTTTACCACTTCACCTTTCCAATTCATGAGCTTATTGAAATCAAGCTTGGCTCCGGTAACCGAAATCCCAATTTCATTGAGATGAGCAGTTTTATCGAACATGGTTCCAGCATGAATGAGCGCTTTGGAGGGAATACATCCACGATTTAGACAAACCCCACCCACATCCGATTTTTCAATCACAGTTACTTTTTTTCCAAGTTGTGCCAAACGAATCGCACAAACATAACCTGCTGGGCCCGAACCAATCACCACTACTTCAGTTTGAATTGTAGACATATTTTTCCTTAATTTTATTCTTCGATGAACATCATTGCTGGATTTTCAATGTAATCGATAAATGTTTTCATGAATTCTGCAGCATCTGCTCCATCAATCATTCGGTGGTCCATGCTGATCGAGAAGTAAGTCCAATCACGGATCACAATTTTTTCTACCCCATTCACCATCTTCACTACTGGCTTGCGAGCAATTTTATTAAAACCTAAAATCGCTACTTCTGGGTAGTTGATGATCGGAGTGGCAAACAAACCACCAATAGAACCAGCATTCGTAAGAGTGATCGTGCTATCTTGGAAATCATCCATGGTGAGTTTTTTCTTCCGTGCGCGATCCACCACTTCAGCAATTTCTTTTGCCAATTCAAAAATGCCTTTATCTTGTACATTTTTAATCACGGGAACAGTCAAGCCGTCTTCAGTTTGAACAGATAAAGAAATATTATAATAATGTTTAGTCACTAATTCGTTTGTTGCTTCATCCACAATCGAATTGATTTTTGGATGTTTCTTGAGAGCTGCAACCATGGCCTTCATCACGAATGGAAGAAAAGAAACCTTGATGCCTCTTTTTTCACCGGTGATTTTTGCGCGTGCGCGTAACTTCACTAAATCAGTAGCATCTGCTTCTTCTACATAAGTAAAATGAGCTGCTTTATCTACCGACATGCGCATTTTTTCAGAGATCTTTTTGCGCATTCCACGAATCGGCATGCGATCATCCGGAGCAACTGCGCCTCTAACTTTTGCGGCACCAGATCTAGATCCACCACCAGATTTAAAGTTTTCTACATCATCGCGTAATACTCTTCCGTTTGGTCCACTTCCATTCACACTGCCAAGATCAATCCCTTTTTCATTGGCAAGTTTACGGGTGGATGGAGAAGCAAGAACATCGGCTGAGTTAGAATTTGAAACACTAGGAGCACTCGCTGCTACTGCTTGCTGAACTGGAGCAGAAGGAGCTGCTGCTTTAGGAGCTGGAGCTGCTGTAACTGGCGCCGCAGATTTTGCTTCTACTTTTGGAGCAGCACTCACCGCACCCGTTGCCTCACCTTTTAACATGAGTTGATGAACTTTTACGATTTCACCTTCTTTTGCCGTGAGTTCCAATACTTTTCCGGAAAAGGAAGAAGGAATTTCAATCGTTGCTTTATCGGTCATCACTTCGCAAAGGGGTTGGTCGTCTTTCACCAAATCACCCACCTTCACTTTCCATTTTACGAGTTCGCCTTCAGTTACGCCTTCACCTAATTCTGGTAATCGAAATTCCATCTTTATTTCCTTTCAACTTTCTGATGTTCTATTAAACCTTCAATAAAAAATTCTGCCGCTTTAAAACTGGAACGAACCATGGGGCCGGAAGCTACATACATAAATCCAGCTGCCTTGGCATCCTCACCTAAAACATTAAACTCTTCAGGAGAGTAATATCTCTCCACTGGCAAATGCGTGAGCGAAGGACGCAAGTATTGTCCAATCGTGAGCACATCCACTTCATTCGTACGCAAATCTTTAAACGCTTGTTGCAACTCTTCGTTTTCTTCACCTAGTCCAAGCATCACTGCACTCTTGGTGTAAAGAGGACCTCGATCCGCTTTGGATTCCGCATATTTTTTTGCATGCAAAAGAGTACTTAAACTTTGTTGATATCCAGCACGTGGATCACGCACGCGATATTGCAAACGATAAACAGTTTCAATATTATGCGCATAAACATCAAGACCACTATTCACAATTGTTTCTACTGCTTTTAGATCTCCGCGAAAATCAGGCACTAATGCTTCCACCACTAAATTCGGATCGAGGCGTTTCAATTCACGAATCGTGAGTGCAAAATGTTCAGCGCCTCCATCCGGCAAATCATCACGATCAACCGAAGTGAGTACGATGTATTTTAATTTTAATTTTGAAACTGCTTCCGCAATTTTATATGGTTCTTCTGGATCGAGCGGAGGAGGGAGTCTTGCGGTTTTGATTGCGCAAAATCTGCAGGCACGCGTGCAAACTTCTGTACCCAACATAAATGTTGCCGTTCCAGTAGACCAACACTCAGCCACATTCGGACAACGAGCCTCTTCACAAACGGTGTGCAATCCACGTTCGCGTAAAAGTTGTTTAATCTGTGTGTAATTTTCACCCGCAGGAGGACGAATCTTTAACCATTCCGGTTTTTTTAACGGCGTAATTTTTTTCGCTTCGGATGGTGGCAACGGACGAGCCTGATCATCACGAGAAACGAGTACATTGAGCTCTTTAAAAATGGCCATGGTGCATTCCAGAGTACTGGAAATGCGGCGCAGCTTTCAATGAAACTCTTCGATTAAATGAACTAAATAGGAATTAACGCGCCTCGGTAGCCAAGTCGGAAGCGGGAGCAGCAGGACTATTCACTTCAGACTGAAATGAAGGGCCTTTTTCTGCCATCGGATTGCAATTTACACCCGCATCCGCACAGCATTTTTTACATGAACAAGAATACTGGCAATCGAGAGCTAGCTCTTTTTGTTCAGCAAAAGCTGAATTCATACCTACGGTGAAACCTAAAAACATCATTATTGTAAGAATTCTACCCATCATCCTTAGATTATAAGAGTAAATTTGGACTAAGGCAATCGGCAGATTTTTGTCGAAAAATTCAATTAAATCGACATAGTTACGCCCGCAGGCGCCGTAATATCAATCAAAGATTGAAGGGTACGCATCACTTCCATGGCAACTGAGGCTCCACCATTGGATTCAATCTTATCCACTTCACCTGAGTTTTTATAAGTGAACTTCACCACTCCCAGTTTTGCATCCGCGATTTCAACTGGTTTTGAAAATTCATTATATTTGAACGTGAGTTGACGTCCGGTTTGATCCACAAGAGCACGAATTCTGCCTTGAGTATCATAAACCAATTTCACCGTTTTATTCTCATTGTTCTTAGCAAGAGTGAGATTCCCTGATCCTTTATCATAACTAAATTCGCTAATCAGTTTTGTTCCGCTCTTCATCGTGCGCATTACTTTACTCACTTTACCCACCACTTGATCATAAGTGAGTTCAGTGGTTTCAATTGGGGTCACCTTTTTAATCATTCTTCCCTTTTGATCATAGGTCATAGCAGTGGTTCGATTTCCATTGGTGATCTTAATAGGAAAGCCAAGTTTATCATCATAAACAGTTTCAGTTTTATCACCATCAATAGTAGAGATCATTTTAGCCGTGTAGTTTTCTCCGCCTAAACTCGTTTTTGAAATGTATTCGTATTTTGCATCACTAATTCTTGTTCCATTTGCTTCTTTCAACAAAACTCGAACACCATAATAATCTGGCTGTTTTGGATCTTTAAAGTATTCGTATTCATTGGTAGTGCCATCAGGGTTAGTAACCGATTTTACACTCACCCCTTTTTCAAGAGGATAATAAGCGATGCGCATTTTTTTAGGCTGTCCCTTTGCATCCTTATCTTTTAAATATCCAATCTCTGATAAGTTCTTAAATTGATCAGCGGTATATTGATAAGTATTTTCAACTCCACCATCATCTCTGGCATAAGCAAGTAATCCCTCTTTAGTGTATTTATAAGTAGAGTATTTACCGCTTTCTCCCATAATTTTTTCAACATGGTTTTGAGCATTATAAGTCAAAGCCATTTTTCGATTTTGACTATCGATAATTTGAATTAAATGGCCATTTTTATCATAACTAAAATTAATAAAGTTCTTATTTCGATCCATGATCTGAACTAATTTTCCAGCTTCATTAAATTTTTGAATGTTTCCGGCCTCCATCACGCGAACATAACCACCCTTCACTTTGGTGATGTACTGATAGCTGTATTTTGTAGGGGTAAACTGAGCACCTTCCGCGATTTCCACTTTATGAACCAAACCCTTTGCAACAAAAATAGAGTATTGGCGTGCACGGAAATCATAATCGTTTCTGAGCTTGTTTTTATAATCTTCAATTTGTTTTAGATTGGTCATCATTCCAGATTTTTTTGCAGCATCCACTAATTCTTGAATACTTGCATCTAGATTTTGGGCCTTAAAGTTTTTTGAAATAAACCGATTTTGAGCACCTCCTCCAAACTCGGTAATGATCACACTTCCATCGGGATCTTGCTTCAGTTTTGTTTCGTACTCTGTTCCCCAACTAAATCCAAACATGGAGCTCTCAGTAGGATTCATCGGATTTCCAAAATCTGATTTTGAATTATATACCCTTTCAATCTTTGGCTCCATTCCACCAGGAAAAGAGATGTCTCTGAAGGAAACATAAAAATTTCCATTTCTTAAACTTACATCGGCTCTCGCAAAAGCGGTGGATACGGTAACCAAAAGAAAGAGGGAGAGGGTTAGGTAAAGGGAAAGATTTTTTTGTTTCGTGTTTTTCATAGATTCCTTATTATACGTCGATTGTTGTTACTTTTTGAATAACAAAAAAAGCAACCACTTCAAGAATTAGTACTGCAGTTAAAATTGCCCAACCAATAGGAGTTCCAAACATAGGCTTCATGAGTTCTGGATCTGTTTGAGAAAGAACACCAGCCATGAATGGTGGCACGAGCATCAAAATCACACCCTGCCAAAATGCTTGTGCAGTCAATGCTTTGATCTTGCCCTCCACCTTAATTCTCTCTCGAATTAAAGTCGTGATTGTATCAAATGTTTCCGCCAAGTTTCCGCCAGTTTCCTTTAAGATATTGACTGAGGTCACAAACATCTCTACTTCATCAGTCATGATTCTTTTCGATAAATTTACAAATGCTTCTTCCAAAGAAACACCCAATTTATTCTGACTCAAAATTAAATTAAATTCAGATTGAATTGGATCTGGCATTTCTTGGCTCACTAATCCCATGGCTTGAACTACGGATAAACCTGATCGCATTCCATTGGACATCAATCCAAGTCCATCCACCATTTGATTTACAAATTTATCGCAACGATTGCGGTACATGACATTGACAATTGGCTTTGGAATAACCCAGCCAAAAACAGCCATAATCACAGCAAAAAAAATAGCCGCTGTAAAATTAGGCAAGCATAAAACAAACATGATTGCCGCTAATCCCAAACTCAATCCCACTTGTCCGACGAGGATTTTTTCTGGCGGAACCTCGATCATCATTAATTGTAATTTATCTGCAATGTAATCCCTGGTTCCAATAGATTGAAATCGAATCCAATCCAAAATTCTACCAGAAAACTGATAAGCAACCAGAAGCGCAGAAATAAATACAACAACTCCGAGCAACCAGTGAGGAACTGCTACATGCATTTCTTTATTATAGTAAAATTATAGAAACTTACCTATAAATATTTGAAAATTTGATCGCTAGTTTATTGGCGAATTATTTCACTGCGAAAAGACCACGAGAGATCTTCATCCCTTTGGCTTCCATTTCTTCCACAAATTTAGGAATGAAACCGGTAGGAACGAATCTTCCAATGATTTTACGGTTTTTATCGAGTCCTTCTTGTTTGAATACAAATATATCCTGAAGGGTTACCACTTCGCCCTGCATCCCAATCACTTCAGAGATGTGCGTTACTTTTCTTGTTCCATCATTCATACGCGATTGCTGAACGATCAGATTTACCGCGCTACTGATGGTTTCTCGAATCGCTTTTAACGGTAGCCCCATTCCAGCCATCATCACCAAAGTTTCTAAACGTCCCAATGATTCACGAGGATTGTTCGAGTGCACCGTAGTTAAAGAACCAGAGTGACCCGTATTCATCGCCGATAACATATCCAGCGCTTCACCACCACGACACTCTCCCACAATGATTCGATCCGGTCTCATCCGCAAACAACACTTAATCAAATCACGAATGGAAACTTCACCTTCACCCTCGATATTTTTAGGGCGTGTTTCTAGTCTAACCACGTGATCTTGTCCGAGTTGTAACTCGGCCGCATCCTCTACCGTGATGATTCGCTCATTCGTAGGAATAAAATTGGATAGAACATTGAGTAGAGTTGTTTTACCTGAACCCGTACCCCCTGAAACCACAATATTTAATTTTGCTTCAACACAGGCGCGTAAAAAATCAGCGATCTCTTCGGTCATCGATCCAAACTTCACCAAATCTGCCGACATAATGCGCTTTTTAGGGAATTTACGAATCGTAATCGTTGGGCCACGCAGTGCTAACGGAGGAATAATAATATGAACACGTGAACCATCATGTAAACGTGCATCTACATAAGGAGTCTTTTCATCCACACGACGACCCAATGGAGTGACAATACGCTCCACTACATTCATCATTTGCTGTTCACTGGAAAAAGTAACTTTCGAAAGACCAGGTCTACCCGCTTGCTCGATATAAATTTGATCACGAGCATTCACCATGATCTCGGTAACGGTATCATCCGCAAGAAGATCTTCAAGTGGCCCTAATCCAAGTGCCTCATCCAAAACTTCTTTTACTAATTGCGCACGCATTTCACGCGTAGGACATAAATTCGAAACGTCTTCTTTGTTTAAAACATCTAAAATAGCTTTTTGCGTTTTCTCGCGTAAAACTTCTTTTTGTTTTGGATCACTCACATCTGATCCCATTTTTTTCATGTCTACTACATCGATCAGTGCTTTATGAATACGAAGCTTCATCGATGTCCAAGGATCCACTAGCCCTAATTTAGAGCGAGCTCCAGGGCCCTCTCCCGTATTTGCTGGATTCGTGGTTTGAGCACCCCCCTGAATCACTTGCATCTTCTGAGCTGTACCGCTTGGTTTATTTAATTTGGTGAGTTGATCCAGCATTTTTGTTTGATCAATTCTTCTCACTAAATCTGAATAGGAACGAGAAATTGCTGCCGCAGGAGCAGATAAGGTAAAGGGCTGACTCTTAGCTAAAGCACCATCACAGGTGGAAGCCTCATCAGGAATCACGAAAAATGGAACCTTATTTAAGTTCTTTTGAATGATTTGTGTATTGATCGCATTATTTTGTGAATATTTATTCACCACCACCTGAATCATCTCTTGAGGGAATAATAATTCCTGCATCTTATTCATCACGCGACGAGTTTGATTCAAAACAATAATATCTGGAGTCGTCACCACAAAAATAACGGTCGCTTGCTCTAATGCTTTCAGCGCTTGAGGTTCAGTTCCATTCCCACAATCGATCACTACCCATGGAAAAATATTTGCCGCTGCTTTTAAAAACTTTCCGAGTCCATCTAAATCAATATCGCGTGCAATCGCGGCCTCTCTTGGTGCACCGATAAAGCTATACCCCTGAGGAGCATTCATCATAAACGGAGCAAGAGTTTTTGGATCCCATTGAGGCACTTGAGTTTTAGTTAAATCAACAATGTTTTTAGGCGGATTCATTCCCAAAATTATATTTTGGTCACCCAAGGATTGAAAATCAAGATCCACAATGAGGGATCGCTGTTTGAAATTTAACTGATAGGCAACGGCTAGATTGGCAGCGAAAACGCTTTTCCCCACTCCACCTTTTCCACCTACGACTGCAATGATGTGTCCCATAAATAAATCCCTTACTAAAATTACTGCGATTTCATTCTAAAATTCTTTTTCAAATCTTCCGTGCCTTCAGATGCGTTATCAATAATTTGAGGGCTCACAAACACCACGAATTGCCCCTTTTTCTTACTCATGCTTTTCGAACGCTGTAGGGTAAATAAAGGCCTGGTTCCTGCCCCGAAAGTACCGGCATTTGGATCGTCACGATTAAAAGTGGTATTCACATCATTATTATTAATTCCAGCAACTGCTGCCACTTCGCCCGATTTTAAATATAAACGAGATTGCACATGATGTTTTGCTGTGATGGGAACTCCACCCAATCCCTTACCTAATGCATTCACTTGATCAAGATCGATACTTAAATCCACATCTTGTCCTTGAATGATGGTGGGAGTGATCTCCACATCAAAACCAACCGTGATCGGAGCACCAGAACCTACGGTTCCATTTTGGCCTAAGGTTTGAGTTGGAATTTGTTGAGTGTCACTCATCTTTGCTTTTTCTGCGCTTTTAACAATGAGAGTTGCTGATTTTAAAATTCTACCATAAGCAGAACTCGCTGGTGTTGAATTGATTGCTGGGAAAAGCGAAGAAAGAGTTCCAGAAAAAGTAAATCCACCCGCATCCGTAGTTCCCGTTCCGCCATTCGTTGCAGTACCAATGGCAATGGATGGATCAGCCGTAAAGCCTGGCTGCCATTTAAACCCAAATGATTTTAAGAAATCCTTACTGAGCTCTACAAAATATACGGATAAACGAAGTAATTTGCTATCCCGTTTTGGAGGCGCAACCACTACTTGAATATCGCTTTGAATGATTTGCAATGGCTTATCATTTTTTTCAATGTTGGTTGCATCCTTATTGATTGGATCACTCACCTTCACGGTGGGTAAATACCATTCCGCACGTCTTAACACACGCTGGCGCATTCCATCACTATCCACGGTTCCATCTAAAATAATTTTTCCATTCAAAACACTGGCGCGAACCGTTTGAGCAAACACCTGAATATCTTGTTCAATTTTTTTAGCAAGCGCATTGAGAGTGACTACCGACATCACCACACGATTAGATACAAATTCCGCATACATTTTATCTGAAATTACGTTCACTAAAGCGCCATAATCATTTGGAGTAAGCACTTCCCCTACAATGACAATTTTTGAGCCTTCAATTTTTAACTCAATTCCTTCAATTTCTTTTAGATTTTTTTTCAATTCATCCATCATGCGAACTAGATCTTGTTTAGCGACCACTACGTTATACAAGATTTTAATTACACCATTTTTATCGCGAACGGTTACATTGGCATTTCCTTCTGCTAAACCCTTAAAAATCAGCTGTTTTTTATCGCCTACTGGCAAAAGAAGCACCTTCACAACGTTGGTGTTAGATTCTAAAACTGAACCTGCTTTATCCCCAATTTTAATTTCTGGATCTACATCATAAATTCGATCTAATCCAATCCCAATCCAAACATTCACTTGATCTGCTTCTTTTTCAGAACGTTCGGTAGTGTAGCGAGATACTCGATAATCGGAAACTTTTTTACTAATCCGTCTACCAGCAACTGGAGTCGAGGAAGTTGAATCGGATGGGGTGGTCGCTGCTGCATCTGTAACTGTTGGTGCAGGTGTAGCGGTTGAAGCTGGTGTGGGTGAAGTCACTGGCGCAGGATCATCAGCCTGAGCGGTGAACCCAAATTGATTTAGAATCGAAAAAATTAAAACAAAGTGAAATACTTTGAGTTTTATCTTCATTTATTCCCCGTTGCCTGCTGTGCTGGCATTCTCACTTCACCGTTTAATAGATCATTTTTTCTGGTCACATTTAGATTATTTCGATCGGTATCATCATTATTTCTGAGTGTGAGATAAATTTTATTCATTGGATCAGCCATCACTACTGCCAACCCTTGTGCTTGAGCAGGATCCACTTCTAAAGTCACTGATGAATAACCATCAAAATCATTCAAAGATTTAACGTGCGTTTTACCACTTGTTCCATCCATTTCAACTTTTCTGGCTATGTTATTGGTGATATTTCTTCCTACCGCAAGCACTACGGCGTCTTGTAAATAGGTTTTTGCAATTTTTGAATTTGAAGCATCTCCGCCTGGGCTAATCGCCGTACCCAATACCACGATCACATCTACCCGATCACCTGGTTTCACTAATTTTCCTACCGATTCAATTTCGCCTGCGGCAATTGAAATAGCTCTCTTACCTGGCGCCACTTGCGGAGCAAGCCCCGTTCTCATATTCGGAGAAGTGATTTTATTGAGTGAAAGTTGCTCACCTTTTTTAATTGGAACGATTGCCACATTCCCCATGATTTCCTTCACACCCATGGCGTAGTCTTTTGAATCTTCTTTTACAATAGATTCAAATCTGATTGCCGAAGGCTCAACGAATCTTCTAGGAATAGATCTTGGTTCAACCACGCCATCTAAAATGGTATCCATTTCTTTAATATCTGTTTTCGCTACCAATACCGTGATTTCGTCACCGAATTTTTTCTTTGCTTCTTCTTCAATGCTGGTAACGGAGCTCGTTACAAAAAACACAGCGATTGCTGCCATAATTAAGGAGAGCGTCATTGCTTTACTATTCATATCATTCCCTCGTACTGGCAAACGGTAGCACCAAATGGCCAACGTTTATTACTGGCAGTAGGCACAGCATTTAACTGTGTGCAT
>CANBTI010000050.1 GCA_947372355.1 Bdellovibrionales bacterium
GATCTTTCGTGACGAATTCCAATTGAAAGAATCTTTTTAGCGCCCAAATGAATGGCCGCACTGAGGGGCGTGGTTTGTCTGAGGGATCCGTCGCCGTAAAACTTTGAATCAATTTCAATCGGCGGAAAAAAAATGGGAATCGCGGAAGACGCCATGACATGTTTTGAGTTGAGTGTTGATTTAATCCCAAAGCGATTTGGCTTAATCCATGGTTCAATTTCAGAAACAGAATCAAAATAGGTAACTCGGTTAGTAGAAAAGTATTGAACCATCGTGAATGATACGGCTCTCAAATTTTGATCTGCAATATTTTTTTGGATTTGAGAAAAATCGACACTCTTATTTAATGTTTCTTCGAGAGGTGAAGTGTCGAGCATGTAGTTTGCTTTAGCATTTTTTAAAAACTTTCCACCAAACATAGTTCTCGATAACCAACCCAGAGCAATCTTCACGAGAGATAAACTATCGGTTCTATAAACCTGATCTAGAGTAAGGGTTGCCCATTGGTTTTGAAGTTTGCGGGCAGCCTCATTCCAATTATGTGCGTTTGCAGCTAAAAATGCGGCATTAATTGCTCCAGCAGAGGTTCCAGAAATAATCTGAAAGGGACTCGTATCGGAAGGAAAGATTTCAGCTAGAGCCACCACCACACCTGCTTGATATGCCGCTTTTGCTCCACCACCAGTGAGTACAAGTGCAGTATCTTTTTTCATTTATGATCCAGCCAGTGCTTTTTTGATTGTATTTGTAGTACTACGACCCTTTAGAAATGGAATGGTGAGAACTTTTCCACCGTTTTTGGTGACTTCTGCATAGCCAACCATTTTGTTAATTTCGTAATCGCCACCCTTCACTAAGACATGGGGAAGAATTTTTTTAATTAGTTTGAGTGGTGTGCTTTCGCTAAAGGAGATTACAAAAGATACGCTTTCAAATGCAGCCACTACTTTTTGGCGATCAGCAAGTGAGTTGATAGGACGATTGGGCCCCTTTAATCGTTTTGTAGATGAATCTGAGTTAAGGGCAATAATGAGAATATCGCCTTGTTTACGTGCTTTTTCAAGATAAGTAACGTGTCCGGCGTGGATGATGTCGAAAATCCCATTAGTAAAAACGATCTTATTTTTAGGATGTTTTTTTAAGGCCTTCAGTAATTTTGGTAACGAAACGATTTTTTCTTGAATCATGATTTTTTTAACTGAATTTCAGCAATTTTATCTTGAGGGCAAAAATATAAGCCAATACCTAAAGATAATATTCCAACCATAAAGATCATTGATCTGAAGAATAGTGAGGAAGCAAAAAAAGATTTTCTGGTGCGTTTAAATTCCAAACCAAAAAAAGATTTTCCCAAAGTGCTTTCAAAAAGAACCTCTTGCATAGCAATGAAAAACCATTGAGAAAAAATAAAAAATAAAGCAAATCCAGGCCAGTTTTCTAGCACAAGAGCATTATCTAAAGAGATGTGAAAACCAAGAGTAGCGATTAAATTGATAGAAATCCAAAAAGAGAGATGCACTACCGTATCTAACAGATATGCAAAAAAACGTTTCCGTAAAACGGATTGTTCAGGAGCGGCTTGTGAATAGGTTTGTTGAATGCTTGGCGAAACCTGTTTATTGACAATCGGCTTTTGAATGTTGTTTTGAGAGTTTTGTTGTTGTATTTGCCTCGTGGTTTTAGGCATTGAAAATGTTGGAACGCCCGCACTCATGGCGCCGGTACCACGGCTATAATCTGTTTTGTGCTCTGGTCTTAATTTTGATTCAGGTTTCACGTTGCTTAAGCTTTGGGGCGCGTAAGGAAGTCCTTCGGAAAAAGGATGAAATCCGACGCCATCATGAAGTGGTTTAAAGCTTATTTTTTTATTTGGTCTATCAATTTGCATGTGAATACCGAAATCCCCCAGAGTGCAGCTGTTTCCGCTCTTAAAATAGCAGCACCTGCATGTGCTCTTTTTATCTCTTTTTTGGATGGTTGCAGCAAGCGATTTTTTTCATTAGGACTAAATCCACCCTCAGGTCCGATGAGCAGTTCTGGTTCCAGACCCGTTGAAATTTGAGTGATGGTGGTATTGGCAATCGTTGGAAGGTAGTATTCACTCCATTTTGCTTGCTCTGATTCGTAAGCAAGGGTTTCATCAAGCCAAATTAGTTGGGTTTTTTTTAGCAAAATATTTTCAAAAGTTGTGGGCATTTCAATGTTCATTCTGCTGAGGCGGCCGCATTGTTTTAATGCTTGATCTGCAATTTTTTGCCAACGTTCTTGAAATGCTTCTGGTCCTTTTTTGCGGAGATCCACCACTGAAAATTCAGATACAAACGGGGTGAAGCTTCGCACACCAAGTTCTACAGCTTTTTCAATCACCCACTCCATTGCATCTCCCTTTAAGATTGCCATGGATAAATGAATGGGGTGTGAATGAAGCTCTTTCTTTTCGATGGGTAGAGTGGTGAGTTTAGCAAAAAGAGATTTTCCTTTATAAAAAAGGATTCCTTGAGCTGACTTTCCGTTTCCATCGATGATTTCAATCGTGTCATCTGGTTTTAGGCGCAATACAGAAATGAGATGGTTGGATTCGTTTTGAGGAATTTCCACAGAATCGCCGATTTTAGTGGGTAGTTGTGAACAAAGGGCCTTCCTCATAAGGCTTATTGTAATTGAAGTTCAGATAAAAAGCGAAAAGAATAATCGAGTGAAGATTCTATGTTTGCTGGCACAGCAATTCTTTTTCCGATGATCAAGCCATGCTTCCAGCGAAAGAGGGGAATGGTTTTAGTGTGTGGAAGATCGAGAATGTTTTTATTTCCATTTACTCGAGTGGATGAGAACAAATCAAACTCTCTTTTTTTGATTTTTGTATAAAAAAGCGAGGGTTCAAAAATGTGAATCACCACATTGATGCCAATTTTACCTAAGGCTTCTCTAGTTAAAAAAGCTAATTGTTGTCCTTCTCTGCTGTAGGTAGTGAGATATTGCAGGGTGATGTTTTGAGAAGGCGGTTTTGTTTCAATCCAATCCTTTTTTATAGGTTCAACCCAATTAAAAAAAACTGTTTCTGCCCAATGTTTAATGGGGAGTGCGTCGTTAATTGCAGCAATCACACTTGGGTTTTGTAATTTAATGTTTTCATCGTTGATAGCAAGTTCAGAAACCGAATCACCTGGACTAGAAAAAATCTGTGCCTTGGATGGAACAAGTTGTTTTTTGACCCACTCCGTTTTGGCAATTGAAAGTGTGTCGTACATTACATCTGAATCACCCTTTAAAAATAGGAGCGCTCTAGTGTTTTCGTCTTTAACTAGATGGAACTGCAAGGTGGGAAGTTTGGGGTTCTTGGGAACGAGTTTAAAATCTTCTTCTTGGGCAATATAAGCATATTGCTCATGTTCTAAGAGTGGTTGCAGGCGGTAGTGTTGCTGATTCATCGGCTTATCAATCAGGATTCGAATTGTATTTTCAGGTACTTCCTGATGAAATAGTGAAGAAAGAAATGCAAAAGCACCTATGCCAATTATGCCGGTAATCAAAAAAATGATCAGTGTCTTTCTCTTCATGTTGATAGCCTCAAGCATAGCGCATGCTGATGATTGGTCGCGAGCCCAAATTGAGTTTTGGAAAAATATATATACTCAATACACGAGCCACCAGTGGGTGATCCACGATTCGATGAACTTAAAACATGTTTACCGCGTTGTGACGGAAAATCCGGAAGAAGCAAAAAAACAGGTGTCTGAAACCTTGCGCGGAATCTACATAAAAAATAAAGCCCGTAAATCTGTCAATGTTGATCAATTATCAGAAGCGGAAAGGTTACTTTATCAGGCTTTGGAATCGAATGAAGATCCTAGAAGTTATCAATTTGCTTCCGAGGTTGGTCGAGTTCGAGTTCAGCGTGGGCTAAAAGATGAGCTTGATCGCGCAGTGGTGGTTTCAAAGCAGTATTTGCCACGCATGGAGGAAATGTTTGTTGAGGCCGGAGTTCCAAAGGAAATCACGCGTTTGCCATTCATTGAAAGTTGTTTTGTGAATGAGGCTTGCTCCATTGTTGGGGCAACTGGAATTTGGCAATTTATGCCAAAAACAGCGAATAAAAACCTTAGAATCGATTCAGCGATTGATGAACGTTATGATCCTTTGAAGGCAACTCGAGCGGCGGCAATATTTCTAAAAGAAAATCATCGTCGATTAAAAAATTGGAATCTCTCAGTGATGGCCTATCACCACGGAGCTGGTTTGGTTTCAAAGGCTGTTAGGCGGCTGAAAACGGATGATGCATTTAAAATTATTCGATATTTTAAGGATCCACAGTTCAAATTTGCATCGAGGAATTACTTGTTTGAGTGGCTCGCAATGTTAGAAGTGGATACTCAAACCCCTCAGAATAAATTACCTAACTACATTACCGTGAGCTTTCCTAAGAAACGAATCATAAAAGAGGTTTTAGATGAGTTTAAGTTGTCTACGAATGATGTGAAGCTTTTGAACCCTCATTTTAGGGAACCAATTTGGAGCGGCAAGGCCCCCATTCCATCTCATTATCCCATTAGGCTTTCAGGAATTACTCTTGAGGAGTTTCGCAAGCACGAGTATCCTAAAGGTAATTAAAAATTATGTATATTATTGGAATCACGGGTGGATCCGGATCGGGAAAAACCACCTTTACGGAAAAAGTTTTATCTCAGGTAGACAATCAAGAGGTGGGAGTTCTTCATCAAGATTCTTACTATTTACCCAAGCATCCTGAAAATTTAAAAATTGGAAATGAGCCTAACTTCGATCACCCCGATGCTTTTGATTGGGTTTTGTTTCGTAAAGATTTAAAAACGTTACGTTCGGGTAAAAAAGTAGATTGTCCGGTTTATGATTATAGTGGTTCTCGCAGAACTACAAAAACGACTCAGGTAGGACCATGTAAAATTCTAATTGTGGAGGGAATTTTTACCCTTTGGGATGAGCAAATTAGAGATTCGATGGATCTTAAATTTTATCTGCATGTTGAATCAGACATTAGATTTATTCGTCGTTTGTTTCGCGATTTAAAAGATCGTTCCAGAACCCTTGAAGATATTATTCGCCAATATTACGAAGCAGTACGTCCCATGCATCAGCTTTATCTTGAGCCAACTAAACAATATGCAGACATCATTGTTGGTGAAGAAACCGATTCAGCGGCATCAATGCTAGCTGGGATGATCAAACAAAAATTATATGAAACTAAAAAAACATGAATAAAAAACTCACGATCACCCCTTACGGAGGACTCGGCGAAATTGGCATGAACTGTATGTTGATTGAAACTGAAACTTCTGCAATATTGATCGATTGTGGTTTGATGTTCTCAGAGTTAGATCATTTTGGGGTTGAGTTTGTGATTCCAAATTTTTCTCATTTACTCACCAAAAAAGCTAAGATCAGAGCAATTTTTGCCACTCATGGGCACGAAGACCATATTGGAGCTATTTCATTTGCGCTAAAGGCAGGAATTCGTGCGCCAATCTATGCGTCTCAATTTACCACGCTCATGATTCGTGAGCGATTACGTGAAACAGGAATGCATGAAACGGTTCCGTTAAATGTGTTAGCTCCAGGAGCGGAAGTGACACTAGGAGATTTAAAAGTAAAAGTAGCATCTGTGAATCATTCCATTATCGATGCTTTTGCTTTATTCGTTGATACTCCCATTGGAAAAATTATTCATACCGGAGATTTTAAAATCGATGCATCTCCCCACTTCGGAGACATCTTAGATAAAAATGAATTCAAAAAAGCGGGTGATGAAGGTGTTTTGTTACTCATGTCTGATTCCACGAATGTGGAGCGGGATCATGAGGCGCTTCAGGATGAACACATTGCCACAAGATTTGAAGAATTGTTTTCGAAAGCCGAAGGATTAATTTTAGTTTCTATGTTTTCATCCAATGTTGGCAGGATGGCCAACATTTTTGAAATCGCTAGAAAAATGGGGAAAAAAATTGCCCTCACCGGTAGAAGCATGGAGCAAAATGTTCGACTTGCTCATGAGCGTGGTGCCCTTACTTTTGATTCCAGTTTATTCATCCCGATTGATAAAATTCGTCAATACGATCGAAAAAAAGTAATTGTGATGTCTACCGGATGTCAGGGTGAGCCTCGTTCGGCACTCAACAGAATTGCGCATGCAGAACACGCACACATTAAGTTAGATCAAAATGATTTGGTAATTTTAAGCTCAAGTCAAATTCCAGGGAATGAAGTTCCCATCAGTAAGCTTTTGAATGAACTCTTTAAGTGTGGTGCAAATATTTTGTACGACACGATTGAAGATGTTCACACCAGTGGACATGCAACTCGCCCAGAATTAAAACTAATGCTTGAAATGGTAAAGCCAAAATATTTTATTCCCATTCATGGAGAGTACCGCCACTTGGTTCATCATGCGGAACTCGCTCAAGAATGTGGCGTGAAGCAAGAAAATATTTGTGTAGTTGAAAATGGAGAAGTGGTTGAGCTTGGCCCTGATTCAATTCAAATTGTAGATCAAATCACCGAACTCAGGGTTTTGGTGGCGGGACGCGAAGGCACTGAAATTACGAAAACATTACTCAAGGATCGTCGAAAATTAGGCGAGATGGGCGTGGTTTTTTGTTTGATGACTCGTGAGAAAGATTCAGGAAAAATACTGTCAAAACCTGAAATTATTGCTCGTGGTTTAGTGAGTGAATCAATGGAACCCTGGTTGCTTGATGAGGCACTGAATATCGTGCAGGGTCAAATTGAAAAATACAAACAAGACTTAAAAATGGGTGTGATCAATAAAGATTTAGCCGAAGAAATTCGAGTTGAACTGAGAAGATTTTTGGAAAGAAACATAGGTAAAAAGCCTACAGTTATTCCACTGATCATGGATGTATAAACTATGGAAAATTTTGCGTCCTTACATTTCATGGGTGCAGCAGGTGAGGTTACTGGAAGTAAAACCTTAATTCATTTTGATCATCAATCTTTTCTTGTTGATTACGGTATGTTTCAAGGTGAAAAAACTTCAAAACAAAAAAACTGGGAACCATTTGGTGAGTCTGTTAAGGATCTTACTGCTATTTTACTCACTCACGCGCACATGGATCATAGTGGGTTAGTTCCTCGACTGGTTAAAGAAGGTTTTAGAGGAAATATTTTTTGTAGTTCTGGAACCGCAGCTCTTTTAAAAATCATGCTTAAAGATTCGGCCCATCTTCAGTTGGAAGATGCTGAATATGCTAATCGTACAGGTCACTCGCACCATAAACCGGCGCTCGTGCTTTATGATGAGCAAGATGTTGAAAATACCCTGAGGCACATTCAAGAGGAATCCTTAAATGAATGGCATCAGCTCGGAGATCGTGTGAGTTTTCAAATGTTGAGAGCGGGACACATTACCGGTTCAACATTTATTCGATTTAAGTTTAAGGTGAACGGGAAACAAACTTTTGTTACTTTCAGTGGTGACATTGGACACGATCGTTTGATCACAGTTAAAAAACCAACTTCGCTTCCAGAAACAGATTACTTAATTTTAGAATCTACCTATGGTGATCGACTTCATCAAGATGAAGATGCTTTGGAGCATTTGGCTAAAGTGATTAATCAAACCATTCATAACAATGGAGTGTTGGTGATTCCTTCTTTCGCGGTGGGGCGAGCCCAAGAAATTATTTACATGATTCGGGTTTTAGAAGATCAAAAAAAGATTCCCACTATTCCTGTCATTTTAGATTCACCCATGTCTAAAGAAGCCACCGCTGTTTATTTAGAGCATTCTGATGATTTTCCAGAAGATGTTACTTTTGCTCTGAACCTCAGAAAGTTTTTCCCGAGCAAGTTTGAAATGATTAAATCCAATCAGCAATCAAGAGAAGTTGTGGATAGACGTGGCCCAATGGTGATCGTTTCAGCATCAGGAATGTTAGAGGGCGGAAGGGTGTTACATCATTTGAAAAATTATCTCCCTTCTGAAAAAAATACAGTTTTGTTTGTGGGGTATCAAGCTGAAGGAACCAAGGGAAGGTATTTGCAGGAAAAGGCCAAAACTTTGGGAATGATGAAAATTCACCATGAAGAAATAAAAGTGAAGGCCAGCGTTGAAAGTTTAAATTCACTTTCAGGTCATGGTGATCAAGAGGATTTAATTCAATGGTTAAAATCATCTCCTTCAAAACCCAAAAAAATATTCATCAATCATGGAACATCTCATTCGATGATGGCTTTTGCTGCGAGGATTGAAAAAGGGTTGGGAATTCCTTGTGAGCCGATATTAGAGCCGAGAAAAGTAGAATTAAGTTAACTAGCTGATTTATTAGTATAATTATTAAACAAATTGTCTTTAAAAAAACAATAAAAAGTGCTATTATTCCGCAATGTTATTTTTGTTATTCAGTCTCTGGTCATCACCCCTTGTATTTGCTCAAGAGACGCCCCTCGATGAAGAGCGCGCTTTTTTGAATCTGATCAATGGATTCAGAACCGAATTAAAGCTTTCTCAGTTAAATACTGATTCAAGATTATTTGATGCAGCCGAAGGTCATGCAGAATGGATGGCGGGAAAGGGTTTGCTCACTCATTCTGGGCCTGGAATTCTTGGATCTAGTGGAAAAAGAATTTATGCTGAGGGCGTTGAACAAGGAACCTTGGTGGGTGAAAATATTGCTCGCGGTTCTTATTCCGGAAAAGATACCTTCATTCAATGGTTTTTCTCACCCGCTCATTTGGGTGGAATGCTGAACTCTAAATACACTCATATTGGAATTGCGCGAAGAGGCTGTAGTGAAGAACTGAATAATTCTTGGTATTGTTTTTGGGTTACGGATTTCGCCGATCTTTCTTCAGTAGAAAGCTCATTGGTGATGGGTGAAGAGGCTAGCTACTCAGATGAAGCATTGATCCAGGCTGCGGAATCGGTAGTGGGTCCGTTGGATTCAAATGATAAATTAATGTTTAAGAATCCCACCCAATTCTGATATTGTTTTTGAATGCCTAATACTAATTCCTTCATGAAACGAGCGATTGAGCTTTCTAAAAGAAATATGGACACTAACCTTGGCGGTCCGTTTGGTGCAGTGATCGTGAAAGATGGAAAAATCATAGGAGAAGGCTGGAATCAAGTAACGAGTACCAATGATCCAACCGCCCATGCAGAAGTTCAGGCGATCCGAAATGCTTGTCAAAACCTAAGTACCTTTGATTTGTCTGGTGCTGAAGTTTACACGAGTTGTGAACCTTGCCCGATGTGTTTGGCGGCCATTTATTGGGCGCGTTGCTCAAAAATATTTTATGGAAACACCAAACAAGACGCCTCCTCCATCCAGTTTGATGATGATTTTATTTATAAAGAAATCGCCCTTCCTTATGCTCAGCGTTCCATACCTTTAATCCCATTAATGAGGGATGAGGCGTTTCAAATTTTTAAAATTTGGGAACAAAAGGTCGACAAAATTCCTTACTGATTGTTAGTCTTTGGGCATGAGCTACCAGCCGGCAAAGATCGAACCCAAATGGCAAAATTTTTGGGATAAAGAACATACATTTAAGAGTGAGCAAAACTCAAAAAAACCAAAATATTACGTGCTCGATATGTTTCCGTATCCATCCAGCACCGGTTTACATGTAGGCCATCCTGAGGGATATACTGCCACAGATATTTTAGCCCGCTACAAACGATCAAAAGGTTTCAATGTTCTCCATCCCATGGGTTGGGATGCGTTTGGTTTACCGGCAGAACAGTTTGCAATTAAAACAGGTGTTCATCCTGCGATCACAACAAACGATGCGATCATTAATTTCACCTCACAGTTAAAAAGTTTAGGTTTTAGTTTTGATTGGAGTCGTGAGATCAGCACGTGTTCTCCTGATTACTACCGTTGGACTCAGTGGATATTTTTAAAGCTCTACGATAAGGGATTGGCTTACCAAAAAGAAGTTCCAGTGAATTGGTGCCCGGAATTAAAAACGGTGCTCGCCAATGAAGAGGTGGTAGATGGAAAAAGTGAACGCGGTGGACACCCTGTTTTCAGAATGCCCATGAAACAATGGATGCTCAAGATCACCGATTACGCTGAACGATTACTCCAGGATCTAGATGCACTAGATTGGCCAGAAAGTACCAAAGAGCTTCAACGCAATTGGATCGGAAAAAGCGTTGGCCTTCAAATGAAATTCAAAGTGGATGGATCCGCAAATGAATTTGAAATTTTCACCACGCGCCCCGATACTCTGTGGGGTGTGAGTTACATGGCGCTTGCGCCCGAGCATCCTTTGGTGAATGTGATCACAACGAGCACCCAAAAAGATTCAATTGAAAAATATAAATTAGAAGCTTCTCAAAAATCAGAAATCGCCAGACAAGATGCCTCAAAAGAAAAAAGTGGCTGTTTTACGGGTGCTTTCGCAATTAATCCAGTGAATGGTGAAAAGATTCAAATCTGGATTTCTGATTATGTTCTCATGACCTACGGTACGGGGGCTGTGATGGCTGTGCCGGCACATGATGAACGAGATTTTGAATTCGCAAAAAAATTCGCTCTCCCGATTAAACAAGTCGTTCAGGGTGGAAAAGAGGGTGAGTGTTTTTCTGGTGATGGAGTAGCGATTGATTCTGGATTTATCACCGGATTAAAAACTGCCGAATCAACTGCAAAAGTAATTGAGTGGGCTGAAAAAGAAAAACTCGGAACTAAAACAGTAAAATTTAAATTACGGGATTGGTTATTTTCTCGCCAACGTTATTGGGGTGAGCCTTTTCCAATTGTAAAAGATAAAAATGGAACCATTATCCCTTTAAAAGATAATGAACTTCCAGTCACTCTACCCGATGTAAAAAGTTACGAACCAACAGGAACGGGTGAAAGTCCGTTGGCTGGAATTACTTCTTGGCGTGAAGTGAAAGATTCTAAAACCGGTGAATTGTATTTGCGTGAAACGGACACTATGCCGGGATCTGCAGGTTCATCTTGGTATTTTTTACGTTACTGCGATCCTAAAAATTCGAATCAAGCGTGGAGTCCGGAAGCGGAAAAGTATTGGATGCCCGTTGATTTATATTTGGGTGGGGATGAACACGCGGTTGGGCATTTGCTCTACTCACGTTTTTGGATGAAGGTTTTGTATGATTGCGGATTGGTTACACATTCCGAACCCTTTAAAAAACTAGTGCATCAAGGAATGATTCTCGGCGAAGATGGCGAAAAAATGTCAAAATCACGGGGAAATGTGATTAATCCTGATGATGTAGTGAAGGAATATGGAGCCGATGCGCTTCGTATTTACGAAATGTTTCTAGGGCCTCTTGAAAAGGATAAGCCATGGTCTACGAAGGCCATCGAAGGGGTGTTTCGATTCTTAAGTCGTGCTTACCGTTTGTATTTCCTAGAAAATAAAGATGGAGAAGATTCATTTAAGGTTTCTGATGTTGCGATGACTGCTGAGGATGAAAAAATTCTTCATCAAACAATTAAAAAAGTGACTGAAGATATTGAAGCACTTCGATTTAATACGGCCATTTCGCAAATGATGATTTTTGTAAATCACTTCACAGCGCACACCCAGACCCCAAAAGCTGCAATGAAAGTATTTGCTCAATTGCTCGCACCTTTTGCCCCCCATTTTGCGGAAGAGATGTGGGAATCAATCCATACAATTGGTGAACATAAGATGGGTGCTCAAGTGCCGTCGTTATCTTACGCTGAATGGCCAAAGTTTAATCCAGAGTTGGTGAAGGCTGAGTTTGTTACTGTGGCGGTTCAAGTGTTAGGTAAATTACGCGCTACTCTTGAAGTTGAGCCGGGTTCAACACAGACTGTATTAGAAGATTTGGCTAAAAAGAATGAATCAGTTGCCAAATTCCTTGAAGGTAAAGATATTGTAAAAGTGATTTATGTTCAGAATAAAATTTTGAACTTTGTAGTTAAATAACAAAAGAAAGGAATCTATATGATTCTCAGCGATCAAGAAATACTGAAGGAAATGGAAAAGGGCACAATTAAAATTGAACCGTTTCATCCTCATTGTATGGGCACCAATAGTTATGATGTCCATCTTGGTAAGACGTTGGCAATTTATGTAGATGAAGAACTTGATGCTAAAAAACACAATAAAATTGAAAAATTTGAAATTCCCCAAGAAGGCTATCTTCTTCAGCCCAACGTCTTTTATCTCGGCGTTACTTTGGAGTACACGGAAACTCACGCACATGTACCGTTCCTCGAAGGGAAATCAAGTACGGGGCGTTTAGGAATCGATATCCATGCCACTGCTGGTAAGGGTGATGTGGGTTTTTGTAATTTTTGGACTCTCGAGATTTCCGTTCGTAAACCAGTTCGAGTTTATGCAGGAATGCCTATTGGGCAGTTGATCTATTTTGTCGTTGAGGGTGATGTAAAAATTAAATACAACACTAAGCCAAATGCTAAGTACAATGCTCGTGCACCTGAGCCCGTTGAATCCATGATGTGGAAGAATTTAGAGTCACCCACGGGTAAGGTTTGGCTCGATGTTAAATAAAGACCTTAAATAAATCAGTAACCAATCATTGGATCAGCAGCTTTAGCTTTCTCTTTGGAAGGAGCGGCTTCTTTAGTTGGTTGAACATCTTGTGGATTCTCAACTGCTAAAGGTTTAGCTTCCTCTACCACAGGATCTTTAGATGCTGGCACTCTCGCTGTTTGATCCAGTGGATTAGTGCCACTAGCAACAGTCGGTGAAAGACTAATTCCATACTTTGTAAACACGGAATCTTTTTTAGAGATTTTTGTATCCACTGGCATCCAAGGTTCTAGATTTGAATTTCCAGCTCCTTGAATAATCGCCATCGTTGTTTCAGGACCAGCAATTACTTTTCTGAAGAACACCCACTCAGATATTTTAGTGTAGTATTGGGTCGCCCATCTCAAATATCTTGAATCGTGATAAACATCTAAAAATGCATTCGCTGTTGGAGAAAGAAAGGTAAATACTTCAAATACCTTTTTTTGTCTTTCCGACCAAGTCGTGTCTCCTTGAAGAGTTTCTTGTAATTTTGAAATTTTAGAATAAAAGCACCAATGCATGCGTTCAGGATCGCCAGAAACTAACTCTACAGCAGCTTTTTGTCTTTCTTCAAGACTAGTTGATGCTTCAACGATTTTTTGAAATTCGCTATCGCATATTTTTGAAAACTCACCTTGAACGTCTTTAGGTGCAAGAGGACTATAAAAAATTGCTCTCAAGCTTGCGAGTTCGAAGCTGACAGGGTGTGGAACCTTCACATATTCAGGAACCTCAGGAATGGTCGGCTTTTCTTGGACAACGGTAGTACTAGAGCAACCGTTGGTTACCGTGATTAAAAGCGCCATTCCAAGTGCATAATAGTTATTTAGTCTCATATATTAGTCCTCGCCATTATTCTTATCGTCAAGATTTTGAAAAACGTTAGTTTTTTGTCGTTTTATTTAATTAAGTTATTTATTTTCAAGAATTTAACCGCTGTGTCCGAACAGCTGTTGTGATGAATCGAAGAAACAATAAAATAAGCTGCTTTACGATGTTCCACCCTAAGGTTGCGTTCGTAGCAATTGCATTATTGTTTGTCGCTTTACTGGACAAACCTGCATATGCAGACGAGCCACCCGCTCCAAACGGATCAAGAAACTTCTATAAGGTATTAGATGAAGTTCTTTCTGATTTTGAGTACGACCTCAAAACCGGTCAGGTGCTTGGGCTAAAAGATCTGGCGATGAGAAATATTGCCACGAGTGAAAACGTGCCGGCTTCTTTCAAGTCACACTTAGAACTTTTAATTACAGAAAGAATTTTAAAAACGACTAAAGCTAGAATTGTTCACTGTGTTGCATGTCGAGCTAAAAAAACTACGCTAGATGGACAAAACATGGTGATTTCTTCACCAGAAACTAATTCAGCTGAAATGCAAAGAATTGCAAAAATGAACGGCATTCAAAACTTTATGGATGTTGCTTTTGCTTATCAGCCATCTGGAATCATGTTATCGATTCAAATTTCTGATTCGGATACTGGTACAGCACTTTGGTCTCGCAACTATAACTCTGATAACTCACGGGCTTCAGCACAAAGAAGAGGTGTGGATTATCAAGAGTTAGATGAAGCGAAAACTAAAATGGAATATCAACCAACGGTTCAATTCAAACCAACACTTTATACTTTAATGGCCCCTAAAGCGGGTAGTGGATATGCCACAGCCCTGGGCTTGGGATTCCGAATGATGGAACGTTACGATAATCGACACAAAGAAGTTGGTTTTGAAATGAACTATTACATGGATATTGCAAAATTAACTGGAACCAGCGTTGCGGATGCTAGCAATGTTTGGGCCGGATTCAATCTAACAATGCTTTTCATGCATGCATGGGGATTGTTTGGAGATGAAGAAAATTACAATCAAACTCGCGGAGTAATCCATGCAGGAATCGGAGGAAGTTATTCTTCAGGATTTTTAGGCGCATTGATTCGCGGTGGTTATGAATGGCGATTTGCAAAGCATTGGGCACTCACTTCATTTGTGGGATATCGCCCTAAAGCAACTTTATTAATTTCAGGAAAAACTACATCTCTAAGTGGTGTAGAAGGAGGACTCGGTGTTGGCTTCATTTACTAAATTATATTTTGCGGTATTAGCAATCATGATCATGGGTGCTTGTGCAACCAAGGGTGGAAACTCTGAAAATTCAAAACCAATTGATAATCCATTTGCTGAAAGTAAATGGAAAGACTCTGAAAATAATGGAAACGTTACATTAAGAACACGTAGAGGAGATCAATCGGTAGAGGTAGAAATTCCCAACCGTTACAGCTCAGATCTTCAAGTTCCAATGAATCCACAGTTCTCGACGAATAATGAACGAGACACCAACGGAATTGATTACTCCTATACAAATCTAAAACCAACTATGGGTGATCGTGAAATTGCTTCTACTTTTGGTGCTACCGGAAGTGTGAATGATGAAAAAAGAAAGCGTGAAATCGAGCAATCTCTTGGACTACAAGAGAGTGATGATCTTCCCAACATGGATCAAAGTTATTTAGCTAAAATCGATGTGGTGAAACAACTTTTTAGAAATAACCGTCATGAAGCTGCATTAATTGAAATTGATAAGATGGTTAAGGATTATCCAACAAATGCAAAGCTATATGAAATGCGCGGCTCAGTACTAGATCGCATGGGCTATAAAGATTTAGCGCTTCGCTCTTGGAAACAATCACTTGAATTTAGACCCAATCAATTAGCGCTTAAGAAAATTGTTGATAGAAGAGAAATGCAACGTGGTGTTGCGTCAGAAAAATCGGAGAATAATAAATGAAAAATTTAATGATGACAGTTTTATCAATCATCTCATTCATTCCCTTGGCGGGCGCTGCTCCATCAACACTTGATGTAAAAAAACGTGGTGAGCAAGAAATCAGACGTGTTGTAGAGCCCGTTTTAGATCAATATTGTCATGACCAATGTAAAATTATTCATGTTGAAACTGAAGTTGATCTTGCCATTGATGATCTCACTACACCAGGATTTGAAGATGGTGGTGGAAAGGTTTCACTTGCACCAGCTTCAGGCAAAGTAAAATTATTAATTGATGAAAACTTGGGTACAAAAAATCGTATTAAAATTACTGATCTTTTGAAAGAGCACTTAGAGGCACTTGATTATCCAGTACAACTAGAAACAAAAACTACAAAATTTCCACAGCCAGCTTCATCCAGTTATCGTACGGCTGAATTGCGTGAAAAAGTTTCTAAAGACATCAAAAATTCACTCACTTCACTCATTTCACAATTTTGCCCTAAAAACTGTGTTCTTGGAGAATTTGATGTTCAAACCGAAGCCGTAAACCCAGAAGAAGTGGATTACGCTTCAGGACAAGATTATTTTCAAGATGGTCCAACAGCTGTTCGTGTGAAAAGCGTTAAGGCTAATCTCATGATCGATGAAAATCTACCTGCTAGTGAAGCTGCGGGCATTTTAGAAATGGCGAAATTGAAAGTTAGCCAATTCAAGAGCACAGATATCACTAGTCAAACTATGAAGTTTCCTAAAACTGTTGATGAATTGAATGCCGCAATTGCAGCAAACGAAATCAATGGTAAAAACAGAAATCCAGCATCCATGAATACTGGAGATCTTAAAGAACTTCGTGACAGTAAAGAAGTGAAAGATAGTAAAGAGCTTAAAGACTCTAAAGAAACAAGCGTAGGTTCAAATACTAGTACTAATAACAATACAAATTCTAAAACGGAAACAGTTGCAAAAAATGAATCCGGAAATAAAACAGAACATTTTGAAAAGTATGAAAAAATCGAACGCGTAGAAAACGGAGATGCAGTTCAAAAAACTCTAGATAAGTTTCGAATGTTTGGAATTATTATCTCTGGAATTATTCTAGCTTTACTTTGTACCTTGGTACTCATTTCCTTCAAAAAACAAATTTTCACTACACTTGGCATGCAAGGTGGGGGAGCTGGTGAAGGAAAGGGTGGCGATAGTAAAATCACCCACGCCTATTCATTTGGTGGAGATTCAAATCTTTCCTCTGATGAAAAGGGAGCCTTAATTGCTCGAAGAATTGAAGCAAATAATCTTCATAATGAGCTCACTAATATTTTTGGTGAACAACCTAAAGTTGCCAAGCATGTTTTTACCAATGTGCTTACTGAAGAGGGAATTGAAGAGCTTGCTCAATATCTTGAAATGTTTGGCGAGTCAGTTGTAATGGATCTTCTTAAAGATCCAGGATTACAAACAGATTGTGCAGAGTTAATGGATTTTTATACTAAAAATACATTTGATCTAACAGAAGAAGAAAAATTTAGTCTACTGAAACGTTTACATCACCGCACAACTACGGCGAAGATGCAAATCTTTGGAAGTAGATCTGCGACACTATTTGATTTCCTTGCAGAAATGGAATCAATCCAGATTTCTGATATGGTAAAAAGTGAATCCAATACTGTTAAGGCAATTGTACTCACTCAATGTGATCAAAAGAAGCGTAATGCGGTATTCAACTCTTATGAAGAGGGCTTGCGCCTTAAATTGATGACCGAACTTACACGCATTGATCATTTGCCAAAGAACTATATTTTTAACGTGGCTTCGGCACTTCGCCGCAAAAAAGCTGAAAATCCAAAATACAATACTGAGGCATTGCCAGGTTCAGATGTATTGGTTTCTTTCTTAGAGAAATCTGGATTAGAAACGCAAAAGGCAATTGTGCAACAATTAATGAGTTCATCTAGTGGAGATGCGATTCATGCGTTGAAGGCAAAATTGGCTAGCTTGGAAACGGTTCGTTACATGAAAGATAGTCATGTAACTGAAATTGCAACGAGCTTAAAACACGATGAGTTAGTGCAGTTCTTACGAGGTGCAACTCCTGATATTCGTGATGCAATTCTAAATAAAGTGCCTCAAGATCTCGCGATAGAGATTTCTGAAGAGATCGATATGGTAGAACCTGTGGGCAGAGAAACTTATGTTTCGATTGAACGCAAAGTTCTTAATAAGATCAAACTTCTTTCTAACCAAGGACAAATTAACCTTGCAGAGCTCAATGAGAGAATGTTTGCCAATGAATTTGGTTTTGATAACACTGGTGAAGTTGAAGCATCAGACATGAAGAGAGTAGGATAATAGTATGAATTTTTCATCTTTATTAGGAGTATTGGTTGGTTTGGGAGTGGTGGCCGCGTCTCTTACTGAAACGGGAATGGATGTAAAGTTCTTCCTCAACTTTCATGCGATTGTGATTGTACTCGGTGGTACATTTGCTGCAGCAGCAATTAGTTATCCACTTGGAAAAATTGCAATGCTTACCAAAGTTTTCTTCTTAAGATTACTGGGTAAATCAAAAATCGATTATCAACAAGCGATTGAGCAAATGTTGGAAATTAATAAAAAGTTTTCACTGGGTTTGCTGAGTGCTCATGATGCTGCAAATCTTGCAACTCATCCGTTTTTAAAAGAAGCGGTTACGATGGTTGCAGATGGCGTTCTTTCTGAGAAAGAAGTGCGATCAGTATTAGAGCAACGCCTTAAAACGATCGAATACCAATATCATCATGAAGCAAGCATGTTTAAATCTTTAGGCAAATATCCTCCAGCTTTCGGATTACTTGCAACCACTCTTGGGATGATCGCCTTACTTCAAAAAATTGGACAACCAGGTGCAGACAAGCTTATCGGTCCTGCGATGTCGATTGGTCTAGTGGGTACTTTGTATGGAATTGGATTAGCGAACTTATTTTTTATTCCTGTAGGTGATGCGCTCATGGATAAAACTGAAGAAGAAATGTCTCTTCGTCGAATGATGGTTGAAGGCGTAGTGCTTCTGAAACAACGTGTGAATCCATTGTTTATGCGTGAAAATTTAAATTCATTCTTATTACCAAAAGAGCGTGTGCGCAGAAAGTCAGCGGCTTGATATGGCAGTAATTAGAAAGATCGAAAAACAAAATCAAGTTCCAAACACTCTTTATATCATTGATAAAAAGAAGGGTCATGAAGAGCACAGTGATTCCAACTGGATCATTAGTTATGCAGATATGATGACCTTGTTGTGTATTTTCTTCATCATGCTTTTCAGCATGTCAAAGGTGAATACTCCAGAGTTTGAATCAATGAAAAAAGAAATGGCTGAACATTTTGGCACAAAATATGAAGCTCCCACTCAGGATCTTGGAAAATTTGTGAATAATGTTTTGATCGAAACTGGTGTAGCTAAAGACGCAACGATGACCAGTGACGGAATGAGTGTGAGTGTTGCTTTTCATTCCACTTTGTTTTTCGATTCTATGAGTGCTGAGATTTCTCCTGCGGGAAAAGAAATTATTGAAAAAGTAGCAACTCGATTATTTGAACATCAAACTAC
>CANBTI010000051.1 GCA_947372355.1 Bdellovibrionales bacterium
CAAAATTATTAAAACTACCTGAATCTTTTCGAACAAAATATGGTCGAATCGAGGCGGTGAATAGAGCCAACTATTTACTCGGATATGTTGAGCAACTGAAAAAAGAACTCCAGATTTAACTACTGATTGAGTTTTCTTTTAATGTATTCAGCTAAACTAAGGCCTTCTTCGTTTGCTTTTTTAGATAACTCGGAAATATCGCTCTGATTAATTTCAAGTTGCAAATTGATTGATTGGCTTGAGAAATTCACGCCAAATTCAATTGCATTTTTAATGAGTGAGTGAAGAATTTCAAAATTTACGGGTTTCTCTAAAAAATCAAAAGCTCCATTTTTCCAAGCTTCGCGAATTTTTTGAGTGTTAGAAAATGCAGTCACCAAAATTACAGGAACTTTAATTCCTTCATCTTTCATACTTTTCAACATCGTAAGCCCATCCATAACAGGCATATTGATATCAGAAATGATCACATCTGGTTTTTCAGAAATACAAAGTTTGAGGGCTTGCTCTCCATTATAAGCCGGAATGCATTCATATCCAGCCAACGAGAGATCATCCGTATAAATTTCTACCAAATCAACTTCATCATCCACGATCAGAATTTTCTTACTCATTTGGTAATAATATTAACAGATTTTCTAAAGATTGATAAAAAAGAAAATAGTCAAAAAAATGACTAATTTATAAGTAACCAACATGCTTGAACTGCGAATTATGTTCAAAATCTCCCGGTGATAGACCAGGTTGTCCGTCGGGTGGATTTCCATGAAAAAACTTCATCCACAGATCACGATTCTTTTCAAAGTGCATTGCTTTGGTTGGAATGGATTGTGTTAAAAAGAATTCCATAAATTTAACTACAAATTCTGAACAGTATAATTTTTCACCATGATCATCGCTATTATTCCATAAGAATTGAGAATCATAGCTATGTCCCACAAATTGATTTTCAAATCTTATCAGCAAATCCTGAGTGTACAGAGGGCGAGCAATTAAATTTCTATTCGCGCGTAATATTAAGCTGGGAGTGTTTTTCTTTTTGCGGCTTAAGAATTCATTCAGTGGAGTCATTCTTACATTTCCCCAAGCTTCCAATACACTCCAATTGCCTTGATCAAAAACCAGAACTCCAATGTGGGAGTAGGGAGATTGTTCTTCGGCTTCTATTAAATTACACAAATAACAGGAAATGGGTTCCAAGATGAGATCGCCACTTTTCATGGTGAATGCTTTTGCTTGAATGCTTAAAATACTCGTGAAAATTGCGAATAGAAGAACCAGCTTCATTTGTTGGTAATATCACAGGAATAAAATTGGATGTCACTGATTTAAGTGTCGAGTCCATGGAGATAAAATAAATAATAATTACATGTGTTTATGGGTATTTGTCTTGTCTTGCGTTTTACTTGACCCCAGGAATCCCTTTTGATATGTTGCGGCGAATTAACAAATTGAAAGGATAGAACAAAATGCCTTCTTTCGACATTACATCCGATGTGGACTGGCAAGAAGTAGACAACGCCGTAAACCAAGCTTTGAAAGAGCTCGCTACCCGCTTTGATTTTAAAGGCGTGAAATGCGAAATCACTTTTGATCGTAAGGCGAAAACGATTCAACTTTTTTCTTCCGAAGATGCAAAACTCGATAATTTGAAAGATATTGTTCAGACAAAACTCATTAAGCGTGGAGTTTCGATTTTATCACTTGTTTATAAGCCGGTTGATTCTGCTTTTGGTGGAGCGGTAAGACAAACCATCGAAGTGCAAGCCGGTGTTTCAAAAGAAAAAGGCAAAGAAGTAATTGCCGCAATTAAAGATTCTAAATTAAAAGTACAAGCTCAAATTCAAGATGAAAAAGTTCGTGTTACGGGCAAAAATCGCGATGATCTTCAAGATGCAATCGCCCTTTTACGTAGCAAAGAAGATTCATTAAAACTCCCCATGCAATTTGGAAATTTTCGCGATTAGCCCTGAGAAAGATTATTATGGAAAACAAAAGCAAACCTACAGTTTATTTCGTGTCTCTTGGATGCCCTAAAAATTTAGTGGATTCTCAAGTGATGTTAGGACAACTCGAAACAAAAGATTACAAAATCTCTCAAACCCCAGATGATGCTGAAGTGATCATTGTGAACACTTGTTCTTTCATTCAAGCCGCGAAGGAAGAATCAATTGAAACTGTGTTAGAGATGGCTTCCTATAAAGATTCTGGAAAATGTAAGGCACTCGTGATGTCTGGCTGTTTGCCGCAACGTTATTCTAAAGAAGTGGAAAAAGAGATGCCTGAAGTGGATCTCATCATCGGAACTGGTCAATATCATAAAATCACAGAACTATTAGAAGCTCACAAAAAAGCGCAAGACGAAGGTGCACCATTACCACAACGTACCTATGTCGATTTCCCGGCGTTCATTCACACGGAAAAAGATGCTCGTATGCACACTGGACCTCAGTTTTCTGGATACTTAAAACTATCTGAAGGTTGTAATCGTCGTTGTGCATTTTGTATTATTCCTAAACTTCGTGGAAATGTGCGCTCTCGTACCATTGCATCGCTTGTTGAAGAAGCAAGGAATATGGCTGCTAATGGTGTTCGGGAGTTGAATCTTGTTGCACAAGATCTCACTGAGTATGGAATGGAGTGGAAGTATAAGGAAAATTTAGAGCTTCTCCTTCCTCAACTTTGTAAAATTGAAGGCATTGAATGGATTCGTTTACACTACGTTTATCCAGATGCTTTTAGTGATGAATTAGTGGATATCATTGCGCGAGAACCTAAAATTGTAAAATATTTGGATATGCCAATTCAGCATACAGCTGATCGTGTACTCGATGTAATGAATCGTCGTCTGACTAAAGTAAAATTATTTGATCTCATGGAAAAACTTCGCGCAAGAATTCCTGGATTAGTAGTAAGAACATCCATGATTGTTGGTTTTCCAACTGAAACAGAAGAAGAGTTTAATGAACTTTGTTCTGATTTAGTGAAACTAGATTTAGATCACGTTGGAGTTTTTAGTTTCTCTAAAGAAGAGGGCACTAAAGCTGCTGAAATGGATGGCCACTTACATCCATCGATCAAACGTCGTCGAAAAAATACTTTGATTAAAATTCTCCAAGATCAACGAAACGAAAAACTTTCTGCACTCATTGGACAAGAAGTAGAAGTGATGATCGAAGGCACAGCAGAAGAGAGCGAGTTGTTGATTCAAGCTCGTATGTCTACTCAGGCACAAGAAATTGATGGACGAGTGTTGATCAATGATCTTGGTGAAAATGAAGACATCCAACTTGTTCCAGGAGATTTTGCATTAGTGGTGATCACCGAACTTGCGCAACAAGATCTTGTGGCTCGATTTGTAAAAATCACTAAGCCAATGATTCTTGCACAACAAGGCTTAACGACAGCAATTGCAAAAGGTGTTGAACACCGTCACGATCAACGCATTGAAAACGCTTGATACCCTCAAAAAGGAACTAGCTGGAAAAAATTTTCCATTAGTGGGAGCGGTTGATTATCACGATGTTGCTCCACTTTATGAAGCACATGGTGAGCGCTATCAAAAATGGATCGAGCGTTCATTTCATGGAGAGATGGCTTATTTGAGTCGCGGATTAGATCGCAGACTCAATCCAAAATTGGTGTTCCCCCATTTAAAAAGTGCAATAGTGGTGGCCCGTCCTTATCCGGTTCAGCCTGTGGGTGATGAAAATATTCGATATGCCAGATACCTCAATGGCGCTGATTATCATGAAACCATGAAGAGTGATTTGGAAAGCGTTTTTAAGGACTCCGGTTTTCAATATAAAGTTTGCGTGGATACTAGTGCGGTTCTTGAGCGCACTTGGGCCGTTCTTGCAGGGATTGGATGGATTGGGAAAAATACTCTTCTCATTCATCCGCAATTGGGGAGTTATTTGTTTTTGGGAGTGATCTTTACTGATCAAGAATTCCATCAGCCGATTCAATTACAAAAAGATTACTGCGGAAATTGTGAAAAATGCATGAAGGTGTGTCCTACGCAGGCAATTGTTGCAGCCCATGATTTAGATGCAAGAAAATGTATCAGTTATCTTACTCTTGAAAAAAGAGGTGACTGGAATGAAGAGTTTAATTCGGCAGGGTTTTTAGCGGGTTGCGATCTTTGCCAAGAGGTATGTCCTTACAATACGAAAGCGGTAAAAAATTCTAGTGCTTCAGATATTTTACCTTATTTATTATTGGATCAGCAAAAACTAAATCAAGAAACCGAAACGGAATATTCAAGTCGAGTGAAGGGAACGGCTTTATCTAGAATTAAGTTCTCAGATTTTAAAAGAAATTTAAATTCGGTTATGAAGAAACCTTAAATCCATAAAAAATTAATCCATTATCATAAGCATTAATAATAGATATTTTTAAAACCCCCGCAATTTCATTCTCTGATTGAATCAAATCATACACTCCAGTAATTTTATTGATTTCAATCGTGGTAGCGCCCGAACTATCTTCGTGAATGATTCCCGTTTGAACAGAAGAGTTGAGTGGTTTTTCATTAAAGGTAATCAATGCTTTGATTGGCTCTCTGGAATCGGGATGGGCCATTCCTACAAATCTTAAGTGTTTGCCACGAAAGGGTATGGATAAAATAGAACCATTTTTTTGTGTGATTAATAAATCATTTGTCCCACTCCATTCCCCGAACGTCGTTACTGTTTCGGGGGTAAAGTTTTGTTGTTCGATGGGAACATTTTTTTTAACGAGCTTCTCTGGAGCTAATAACGGTAATCCTATGTCGTCATTTCTGAGGGATTTCTGTAACTCCAGTTCCAATTGAAAAATTTGATCCGTAAATTTTGGCAATAGAGGCATACTCGAAACGAATTCACCGTTTTTAAGGATAACCGCAACAGGTTCCGTTTTTGATCCAAATCTTTCAAAGAGTTCACCAAAAGTATCCAGAAATATTTTTTGATGTTTAAAGCGATCAATGAATTTTTGATTTTTGATGAACGCATATTTTTGCTGAAAAACTAAAACGTCGTCCCATTTTAGATTTGAGTATTTCTGGTTCCAAAGCTGCATGATTTCAATGATTCTTTCAGCTGTGTAATCAGTTGCATCGACCAAAAATAGAATAGTAATTTTTTGTGTAAAGGATTCTTGAACAGGAAATAGATTTGCTCCAAAAATTACTTCTGAATTGATCCAGCAAGTTGCATATTCTTTTTTTTGATTTTCTCTATGTTCTGCAGGGGTTAGTGTCCTTACTTTTTTCTTGATTGCCATAACTGATTCCTTAAAAACTTAAATTATATTCAATTTTTGTATTTTGATCCGATCGACTCGCTCCGAAGGATAGATCTAAATTTGGTGCTATTTTTTTTCTTAACTCCGTAGAGATATTTTGATTTTTTGCATTATACAAAATGACCGCATCTGTTTGTAATTCGTGGATTTTACGATTGAATCCAATCCCAATTCCTTCTTTGGCATCAAAGTTTAACTTTCCATTTAAAAGGGGAGAGTTCATTGAAAATTCACTTCTTTGAGCGCGTCCTTCCATTCTGGCTGAAAAATTAAAATCTTCTCCTTTGATTAGTTTTAATGTGCGTCCGTACCAAAGGCTTGCTGCACCAGCAATCACTCCGATAGGATTAGCGATCTCAGGATTATCTTCTAAAGTTTTAGTGCTTCTATTAGTGATTTTTTGAAATGCTTTTGTTAGTTCTTGGTTCTGAAGCATGTTTACCATTTGTTGCGCTCTGCTTTTACCGCTTTCATAATTTCTTGAATTACTATCCATGGTTGGATTTGGATTTTCTAGATTATTTGAATATTGATACGAGTCTTTTTTATCTTTCCCGTTTGTTCGATATAATAAAGAATCTTCATGAACAGGAGGGGCGGCTGGAATGATCACTGGTTCATCAGAGCGTGCAGAAATTCCATTGAGTGCACAAAAGAGCACCAATGAAAATTTCAGGCTTTGATTGATTGTTTTGCCAAGATTCATCTACTAACTAATCGGTATAATGAGGTTTTATTTCAATTTACTTAATAGCAGCTGAGTGGCTGAAAATTTTTCTGAAACATTACAGCCAGTTAGTTTTTTGATCGCCAACTCTATTGCCGCATCGCGCCCAAGATGGGATAAAATGTTCTTTGATTCCTGGTTTTTATCCTGAATTTCATCCTCCAGATCATCCGCAATTTGAAATGCAAACCCAAAGCCTTCGGCGTATTTTTCACATTCTAAGAAGAGAGAATCTTGTTGGGTTTTGCCGCTCAGAAGAATCGGGCAGAGGATTGAAGCATGAAAAAGTTTTCCAGTTTTTAATGACTGAATTTTGATGAGTGCATTCAAATCAGAGTGATCAACATGGAGTTCTTCTGATTGTCCAAGGATCATTCCTCCGATGGAATGATTAAAAAATTGAAATGCTACCAAAAAATTTTCAGGTTTTATATCATGAAAACAGCCTAAAAAAGTATCATATGCAAGATTCAATAGAGCGTCACCAGCGAGCAGGGCTTGTGCATCACCGAATTTTTTATGAGTAGTAGGGAGTCCTCTTCGGAAATCATCGTTATCCATGCAAGGCAGATCATCATGAACGAGTGAGAATCCATGGGCGATCTCCATTGCATATGCAAAATGAAGTGCAACCGATTCTGGGAGTGAAACCATCTTGGCTGCTTCAAGTGCAAACTGAGGACGAATTCGTTTCCCTCCATTGAGCAAAGCGTACTTCATGGCTTCATTCAATTGAGTGGGTTCGCTTAAGCGCTTTTGGATAAAGGCTTGAAATGATGGCTCAAAATCAAACATGGCCTTAACTTACAGAAAAAACCCTGAAATATCAAGCATTTCTGAATGATTTAGGACTGTTAACTCTAAGCATTATGTGCTATAAACTAGTCAACTTTTATGGAACATCAATTCATTCAACGTAAAGTGGACCACCTTCATTTTTCACTGAATCCAGAATCGCAAGCGAACGGTGCGAATTTTGATCACATTGATTTATTGCATGATTCATTGCCTGATTTAAATTTAAATGAAGTTTCCATTCAATCAAATTTTTTAGATTCAGAAATAGCGACACCCTTTTTTGTATCCGGCATGACAGCGGGACATGAGAATGCGGGTGCGATTAATGATCGGATTGCATTGATGGCATCTGAGCGTGGTTGGATCATGGGCGTAGGTTCCCAGCGCCGAGAATTAGATTCCGTATATCAAGATCAAGCTCTTCAAAAACTTTCAGCTCGGTTTCCAAAATTGAAATTAATTTCAAACTTAGGACTCGCTCAACTCATCGAACTTCATCAAAAAAATGAATTATCAAAATTACAAAAATTAATTGAAAATACGGGATCGGTGATGATTGCGATTCACTTAAATCCTCTCCAAGAAGCGATTCAAGCGGAAGGAACGCCTCAGTTTGCTGGTGGACTAGAGGCCTTAAAGGCATTTAAAATAATAGCAACTATTCCAATGATTGTGAAAGAAACTGGATCGGGAATGAGTGAGGCAACTCTACTGAAATTAAAAACTTTAAATCTCTTTGCGATCGATGTGAGTGGAATGGGTGGAACTCATTGGGGTAGAGTAGAAGGATTGCGCGCAAAAGAGAATAGCGCCGCTTCTCGCTTTGGTAAAACCTTTGGTAATTGGGGTATTTCCACTCTTGAATCTCTATTAACGGCTGAAGAATTATTTAAAGATTCAGCCACAGAAATTTGGGCAAGTGGTGGAATGCGTAGCGGTTTAGATGCTGCAAAATCAATTGCTCTTGGAGCATCTCGCGTAGGGTTCGCACAGCCAGTACTCAAGGCAGCAATGGAAAGCGAAATTGTTCTCATGGATTGGGCTGCGCAAATTGAACAAGAGCTAAAAATAGCCATGTTTTGCAGTAATTCAAAAAATCTTTCCCAATTGAATTCAGATAAAGTGAAAGGATTTCGCTAATGTCGATGGATCGTTTTGAACAATTACTTGAAAATTTTCATCGCATTTCTTTTGAAGAGCGCCAAGAACGATTGGCTCAGTGGTGTGATCTAGATCCGCAAGAGTTGCAGGTATTAAAAGGAGTGAACGCACTCCCGATGGAAACCGCAGAACATTTCATTGAAAATGTAGTGGGTATTTTTCCGATGCCACTGGGTGTGGCATCCTATTTAAATATTGATGGCAGAGATTTATTGATCCCGATGGCGGTAGAAGAAACGTCTATCATTGCAGCAGTGAGTTCCACGGCAAAATGGATCCGTAAGATGAACGGAAAAATCACGACTGTTTCTCGAGGAAGATTGATCATCGGACAAATTCAAATTCCTAGCTTACAAAATTCTGAGCAAACCTTATTCACCCTGAACGAAAATAAAATGGAACTCATCGTTGATGCTAATCAGTTTGTTCCAGGCTTGGTGGCTCGTGGTGGTGGGGTGAGAGATTTAGAATTCCGTTTGCTGAATCGTGAAGATGGAAATGGCCAGATGCTGGTGATTCACATTCATTGTGATCCATGTGATGCCATGGGCGCAAATTTGATCAATCAAATTTGTGAAGGATTAAAGCCAGAAATTGAAGTATTAACAGGCGAAAAAGTAGGACTCTGTATTTTATCCAATTTAACGGATGGAAAACTGGTATCAGCAAAAATTGAACTGGATGGAATTGATGAAGAGATTGGCTGTGGAATAGAAGAAGCCACTCAATTTGCAAAAACAGATCCCTATCGAGCTGCCACTCACAATAAGGGCGTGTTGAATGGAATTGATCCAATCTTGATTGCTACTGGAAATGATTGGCGAGCAGTGGAGGCGGGGATTCACGCTTTTGCTGCTAAAACTGGAAAGTATCAGCCGATCACCGACTGGAAATATTCAAAGGGTAAGCTCACGGGCGAATTTCTCGCTCCACTTGCAGTAGGAACCGTGGGCGGTGTAACGATGCTACATCCAACAGCAAGGCTTTCATTAAAAATTATGGGTGTTCAAAATGCTGAACAGCTTGCGCGTATTTGTGCGGCTTCTGGATTAGTACAAAACTTAGGAGCTCTTAAGGCATTGGCAACTGTTGGAATTGTAAAAGGCCACATGCGCTTGCATGCTGCAAATCTTGCCATGGCTGCTGGAGCAAGTGAGAAAGAGTTGCCACACTTAAAAGAGAAGTTAGCTCGCGCTCTCGCTCAAGAAAAACGAATCAATCTCACCCGTGCGAAACAGATTTTAGAAGAACTTCGCGGGCATCTGAATTAATTTTGCAAACAACGAAAAATCGATGTTCGGGATGATCGTTTACCAATTCGAGCGCTCCAGGTAGTGAGCTTAACGATGTTCCCATTGGTTTCAAGGCGTTCGTAGTATTGGTCGTCTTCATCTTGGCTGGTTGCTATTCCAGAGTTCGAATCCACTCTTTTTACATTGTAGGTAAACTGTTTATTCTCTTTTTTATTCCAAGAAAAAATATTTTCACTGAGATGGTAACACTTCACAACTAGTTTTAGGTTCGTGCTCGTTTCTTCGAAGCTTCCAGCATTATTGGGGTTAAAAGCACAATCGGCTACAAAGTGAACATCTTTAATGATCTCCAGTTTTTTACAATTTTCAGCAAATGCAGAAGATGTAATTAAAACTAATCCACTCATCAAATTGAACAAAAAAATTTTCTTCATGGCCACTCCTTAGAAATTTAAGCGATTATAGCACAAGCATTAATGCGCCGCAACGTTAGAAGTGTTTCAAGGAATGTGTTAGCCCGAAAGTTGGCAAAGTCTTGTAAATTCACCGTTTTTTTGGAGAAGAGTATCGTAGTTTCCACTCTCGATTAATTTCCCCTCACGCATCACAAAGATTTGATCAGCATTACGAATAGTAGAAAGCCTGTGGGCAATCACTAAAGTAGTTTTACCTTTCATCAATGTTTCAAGAGTGTTTTGAACGATCTTTTCTGATTCTTGATCCAAGTTCGATGTCGCTTCATCTAAGATGAGTAAATTTGAATTTCGCAAAAATGCCCGCGCGATTGAAATGCGTTGGCGTTCTCCGCCTGAGAGTTTCATTCCTCGATCACCCACCACCGTATTAAAACCTTCCGGCATTCTTTGGATGAAATCGTAAGCGAATGCTTTTTTTGCAGCCTCTACCACTTCGTCATGAGAGGCGCCCGGTCTGCCGAGAGAGATATTGTTAAGAATCGTATCGTGGAATAAAAATACATCCTGGCTCACCACCGCAACCTGTTCACGCCATTCTTCGATTTTTAAATTTCGAAGATCAATTCCATCAATAAAGATTCCAGAACTTGGATCAGTATTACTCACATCGTAAATTCGAGTGAGTAGTTGGGCGATCGAACTTTTTCCTGAACCACTTTGACCCACGAGAGCGATCGTTTTTCCAACGGGGATATGAATGGAAATATTATTGAGAACTTTTCGATCGGAAGAATTCGGATAAGTGAAGGAAATGTTTTTAAGCTCGATTTCTTTTGATAATTTAATCGATTTCGCATTTTCTGAATCTTTGACATGAGATTCCCAAGATAAAAAATGATTGATCCGATCCATCGCGGCAGCAGCTGCATGGATTTTAGTATTGATGTCTGCTAATTGCCTGATGGGATTGATCATCATCCCAAAAGCGGTAAAGAAAGCGATGAGATCCCCAGAAGTCATTTCGCCACTTAATACGGATCTTCCACCCATGTACAAAATCAACGCAATTGCAAAAGAGGTAACTAATTCCACCATCGGTGATGAAAACTCTTCGATTTTGCTAATCTTTAATAGAGTTTTCGAGATTTCTTTCAGTTGATCTGTAAATCTTTGAATAGAAAGATTCTGTAGATTAAATAAATGAATCACACGTATCCCAGAAATAGTTTCTTGAACCGTGCTGTAGGATTCTCCATTTTGCTCTTGATAATGAGCAATCTTACTCTTCACGTATTTTCCAGTGCGCATGAATACAAACCCTAAAACAGGAACAATCGCGAAAGTGAGGATCGTGAGTTTCCAGTTCATGTAGAGAACATAAATCAAGAGCGCAACAAAGGTGATGGGTTCACGGATCACCACATTGATCGCTGCGATTCCTTGATCAAGATGAGCGGGATCTGCAGTGATCCGGGATAAGAGTGATCCTGATTTTTGTTCTGAATAGTAATCGGATGAAAGATTAACCAGGTGTTGATAAAGTTTTTCTCTAATTTTTTGATTCACATTCACTACGACAATTCGGATAGAGTAATAATGAAGAAAGCGGACAAATAGATTGAGAGTGTAAATTGCAATCACTCCCAATGGCACCAAATAGAGTTTTGAAGCATCCTTCTTGGCTAGAATTTCATCCATGAGGTATTTCACTAATGGAACTGGTCCGACCCGGAGCGCAGAAAGTGGAAATGCCATCAATAGACTAAACAAAAGCCATTTTCGATGGGCCCAAACATAGGGTTTTAAACTTTTTAATGAGTGTAGAGAAAACA
Organism: Bdellovibrionales bacterium; assembly: GCA_947372355.1. Taxonomy (GTDB): domain Bacteria; phylum Bdellovibrionota; class UBA1018; order UBA1018; family CAIMNF01; genus CAIMNF01. The sequence continues at coordinate 11,477 of CANBTI010000051.1, forward strand.
TGGTTATGTGGTTTTAGCTTATGATAAGCTTCCAGATATGGCAAAGGCCGTTTTTCTAGATCGAGATCATACCTTAAACCCTGATTCGGGCTATATTAGTGACCCTAATAAGTTTGATCTTTACCCTTGGGTTCCCCTTGAGTTGGCGAAATTAAAGGAAAAGGGATATTTGCTGATTATTGTGAGTAATCAATCGGGAATCGCACGAGGATTGATCACCTGGGAGCAGTTGAATTTAATCCATCGCAAAATGGACGATATTTTAAGTCGCTTAGTAAATATTAAAATCGATTCCTATCAAATTTGTCCACACCATCCGGATGAGGGTTGCACTTGTCGAAAGCCTCAAACTAAACTTTTTATCACTGCGGCTCAAGCTCACGGAATTGATTTATCCCAATCCTTTATGATCGGTGATCGTGAATCGGATATGAATGCTGGTAAAAATGCGGGGATCAAAAAATCTTTACTCGTAAAGCCAGATGACGAAGAATCTTTTCGAGCGGCTGTTGCTGAAATCTTAAGCTTCTAATTTGAGATAGTGAAAAGAGCTTATGGGTTTTCTTTCTAATCCGGCTACATAATAAAGTAAGTGTTGTTCTAGATAATTGAGTAATTCTAAATGATCTTCTCTCGCAGCTCCAAAAGTTACCTTCCGGATAGGATTTAAAATTGCTTGATAAGCATCAAAAATCACATTTTTAGAAAGTGAAATTGCTCGAGATTCTGGATTGCAATCTCCACATAACCATCCCGCTCTTGCCACTTGGGCGTAAACTCTTTCGCCCATCACTTCGGCTAAAGTTTTTTCACAAGATAAACATCGAGTCACCGAGGGTTGCACTCCTAACCACTGAGTGAGCTTTAAAACGAATGCGTTTGTTACTCCCAAGATGGTTTGCATAGATTCACTTTCGTTTAAGGTGATCAAGCAATTGCTATAGAGTTTAAATAATTCAGGAGCGTTTCTGTGGTTCGGAATGGTTCTTAGTAATAACTCATTCATGGAAGATGCTGCGGCCATTCTTTCAAAGTTTTTTGGAATTTCTTCAAAAGATTGTCTGAGTAGGGCAGATTGCACGCCCACTAATTTTTCATCTGTTTCTTCACTGATTTTAATGCTTCGAGAATCCAGTTCAAGTTCAGATGCAGTAAAGAGATTAAGGCATCCACCAAATCGGCGAGATTGAATGCTGTTTCGGGCAATTGCGTGAACTTTACCGCGAGTTTCCGTGAGTAAAACTACGATCTGATCACGTTCCCGGTAGGTAATCGCTTTTAAAACAAAACAAAGTTCGCGCTGACTAATGGCATTCACGGTTTGAGACTATCAAAATTAAGGCAAAAAAAAAGCTCCGGTTGGAATTTCCACCGGAGCTTTTGACTAATTGAAGAAATTATTGAGCAGGATAAGCCTCAAATGAACTGAGAACAGCTTTGCTGGCAACTTGTGCTAACGCAGCAGGGTTGATGAGTCCCTTTTGAAGTTTCACTAGATCTAATCTTAAGGATAACTCAATGGAGTGAGTTGCTGAATTCAAAGAAGTAACCCCAAAGTTTTTGAGTTCAATGGTTTGAACTCCGTTAGCAGAGGCAATCACTGAAGTAGATTCAAAATCATCATCAATGATCAAAAGGTCTGAACGAATGCGACGATGTTGAACGATCTTCAAATGTCCTTTTACTGGAACGCTGAGAGTACCCAGTAAGTTGAATTGAAGACGGTCGTAAAACAACTTTCCATCACTGATTTGTGAATTTAGGAATTCATTCAGTTTTTGAATCGAAGTAGCTGATATAGAAATCGTGTAAGTCACTACTTTTTCAGTCGAACTCACTACTTGTTCTGTGCGTTTTTGATCAATCAATTGATAAAGAAATGCATTCTTTGCTGGATCTTTAGCTGAAATCACTACGATTCCATCTGTGAGTTGAGCTGTAAATGCATCCGCTGTAGCCCCAACATCAGAAAAGTTCACTAAATTAATCGCTACTTGAGCAACTGTGTGAAGTTTTAATTGTTGTCCGATAGGCACTTGAACTGAACGGGAACAAGCATAAGGAACTTGAACTACGTTTGGAACTTGTTCACAAGCTTGGCGTGGGATGTTTTCACAAGATTCACGAGGCACATTGTTACAAACTTCACGGCTATCGGTATGGCAAACTTGATCGGAAGTAGTGTGACAAGATTCAACTGGGTGACAAACGCGTCTTGGAACATTCACGCAACCGTGGCTGTTGCATACTTGATCATTTTCAGTGGTGCATTGTTCAGAGCTAGAGCACTCACGACGTGGGATCGTGGTACATTCTGGAAAACTTTCGGTGTGGCATTCGTTTTCGTAACGAGTGTGGCACTGACGATCATATTCAGTGTGGCACTCAGTTCGATAACCTTGAATCTCATCGCGGTAGCAAGTGCTTGGAACCTGATCTGTACGATAAATCGTTTCGAAATCTTTTTGTTCTAGGTTGATCGCTAGATTTTGTTGGTTGAAGTTAAAGTTGGCTTGACGCTGATCCACATTGCTTTGTGCGAGTGCGGCTGAAGATAATCCTAATAATAACGCGGCTAGTAATTTCATTTTTTTCCCCTTGTTTTAAAACTTTCCTTTCATAAAGCAAGCGGCATACCAAAACGAGCAATTAAAATATCTATTGTTTACATATTGATAATGCGGTCAGTCTTAAACCGTCATTTTATTGGTGTCATGTTGAATTCCAATGTGCCACTGAAGCGTCAGATTCTTTACGCACCGCGGTTGGCTTCGTCTTGATCAAAGGGTTAGGGTCTGACCCGCATGTTATTAAAAATGCTCTCTATTATATGGCTCTTTAACGGAGCACCATTTGCTCAAAATTTTTCACCTATTTGGATGAACTCTCAGGATGTTCATCATTTGGTAAAAGCTTCCGTATTAGCTGCGAATGAAAAAAAGGGTTTAGTGGGTCAGCTTGAAGCAAAAATCCTTACCCGTCAGATCATTAAAACTTCTCAGTGTTTTGATATTGATCCGATTATTTTTACCGCACTTATTTGGCGTGAATCTCATTTCAGACATTTATCTCAAAGTGAAACTGGCGCCGTTGGACTCACTCAATTAACCAAAACCGGTATTCATGAAGTTTTGGATCGATTGGGTTCCGAATCTCTTCGCAAGAGAGATGAGCTTCGTAATCAAATGGCATCTTGTTACCCAACGATATTAAAAACCATTCCTGCAAATACAGATGTAGTTGATTTTTCTGAATGGAAAAGAAAAGTAGCAAATTCTCCTGAAATTGCTTTAATCTTTGGTGCGGTTTTATTAAAAATAAACCTCAATAGTGATTATCGGTTGGCACTTGAAAAGTATAATGGTGATCCACGGGTGAAAGTTCGTTTTGCCACTGATGTGCTCACGTTAGCGGCATGGATTTCATCATCCTTTATGTTGATTCCTCAAACTGCCTCAAATAATTCAAAATTTCTTGCGTCGATCCAAGGCTTTTTACCGACTCCCACCATGTAACATTTCTTTTTTGAGCTAAGTAACGAACCCATTGTTTAATGCGTTTTTCAGAAGGTTGAACAACTGCGTATTCTTTAAAAATTTCTGCCCATACCCCGGGGTTTAATTCTTCAGTAAATTCAAATTTTTGGCCATTGGTTTCGCAAAGTGGAATTCCAAGTTCTTCCCTGATTTTTTTTGCTAAAGTGGGTTGAGCAAGTGCCGCTCTTCCGATCATGAAGTGTATGGAGCCTGTTTCTTCGCGACACTTTTTAAAGTCTTCTATTGTCCAGATCTCTCCATTTGCAACTACAGGAATGGATAAACTTGCGCGAACTTTTCCAATGGGTTTCCAATAAGCAGGTGGGATGTATCCTTGAGTTTTAGTGCGTCCGTGAATGGTAATCCAAGATGCTCCACCTTGTTCTAGTCTTTTGGCGTTTTCATAAACTGCTTCAGGATCAGCAAAACCAAGCCTCATTTTTGCACTCACGGGAAAATGAGAAGGCACTCGATCGCGAACCGTTCTAATGATTTTTTCCAATCGATCAGGGTATTGCAAAAGAGTTGCGCCACCATCATGCCGATTCACGGTAGGTGCGGGACACCCAAAATTCAAATCAATCGCCATTGCTCCCACTTCGATTGCATTCAAGGCGCTTTCTGCTAATCGTTCAGGATCTCCTCCGAGCAATTGAATTTGCACTGGTGTACCTGCAAGAGTTTTTGATTCATGAAGTAATTCCGGAATGTGTTTTCGAAACATCTTAGGCGAAAGTACAGTACCACTCACTCGGATGAATTCACTCACACAATAATCATAATATCCCGTACGAGAGATGAACTCACGAAAAGGTGCATCGGTGATTCCTTCCATGGGGGCAAGGATCACGGCAGGAATTTTTGAGTTTAGAAACATGGATTAAAATTGATGAAGATTAAGGACAATTTACGGATGGGGCGTTGTAGGTTGTAGTAACACCGCATCCAGCAGGTCGTTCAGTTAAGTTTGTACATTGAGCTAGATCTGAATCAGAAATTACGCATTCAGAACTCCCCGCAAATGGATCCGTAATATAATTGCAGGGTGCAGGACAAGGTGGAGTTGCGGCAGGAATAGCAGCAGCCATTCTATTAGCATGGGCTGGAGCTGCTGGGCGATTAGTTGTACCAGTTGCATCATTAAATTGCATGGTCCCCATTTGTTCAAGTGAAGGTTCGGAAATATTATTCAAATTGGTTTGAACTTGATTTCCACGAAAAGAAATCTTACTGGCATCTTGTTGTTTAGCCCGATAGTTCATCACCACGATTCCGGTAGTGACGATCACTGCAAGTACAGCAGAAATAATCATCACGCCCACTAAAGTAAAACCTTCATTGTTTTTCATAGAGTCCCCTGAATTAAATTTTAACACGGAGTGAACCCTCTGAAAACATTAAGTTAATTTTCAACTATATTCATTGAACTTAAACGATTATCGTTTATCAGAATGTCAATCCGGTGGCTTTTTTTAGATATTAACTCATTTTTCGCCTCTGTTGAACAACAAGAGCAGCCACACTTGCGCGGTAAACCTGTTGCCGTAGTGCCAATGCTTGCCGAAACTACCAGTGCAATTGCCGCAAGCTATGAAGCAAAAGCGTTTGGAGTGAAAACAGGAACTCGAGTGAGTGATGCGAGAAAGATGTGCCCAGGGATTATTTTTGTAGAAGCCGATCATGATCTTTACGTCAAATATCACCATAAAATAATCGAAGCGGTAGAATCCTGTGTTCCAGTTGCTGCCGTGATGTCGATTGATGAAATGATTTGTGAACTCAAGGGTTCACAACTTGAAATTGAAAATGCAAAAAGTTTAGCCTTGAAAATTAAAAGGACACTCGCAGAAAAAGTAGGTGAATTTGTAAAGTGTTCAGTGGGAATTGCACCGAATCGATTTTTAGCAAAAATCGGATCTGACATGCAAAAGCCTGATGGATTAACGGTAATCACTAAGGAAGACTTGCCACATAAACTTCATTCCCTTCAACTCCGTGATTTTACCGGAATCGGCTCACAGATGGAAAAACGGCTAAGAGTAGCGGGAGTGTATAAAACCGAAGTGCTCTGTTCATTGAGTAAAGAAATGCTAAGACAAATTTGGGGTGGGGTGTTGGGCGAACACTTTTATGAGTGGCTTCGTGGGAACGATACAGATCAATTAACGGGTAAAACTAAATCGATTAGTCACTCTCATGTATTGCCTCCAGACTTAAGAAATAAAGAAGGTGCCTATTTAGTTGCGCAAAAGCTACTTCATAAAGCAGCCTTTCGTTTGAGAAAAATAAACATGTGGGCCAGTACTATTGCAGTTCATGTGAGCTATGAGGATGATGAAAAATACTTTGAAAATAGCTCTAGAGTAATGGAGTGTCAGGATAATTTTTCATTATTGCAGGCACTTCAGGATTTGTGGAAACCGCTGCCGGGAAGACCTCTAAAAGTGGCTGTATGGTTAAATAACTTAGTTTCTAACGAAGAACATAATCTTTCATTTTTTGAAAATGAAAGAGGTTTGCAGGTGTCTCAGAGTTTAGATGAGATCAATGCAAAATTTGGTAAAGGATCTGTTTATTTTGGAGGAGTATCAGCGGATAAAACTGCAGCTCCTAATCGAATTTCTTTTACTTCGATTCCAGACCTAGAAGCAGATTAGTTCATGTAAGTGCCATCTACTTGAACAGTGGCATTGAAACGAGCTTGGTGATTTTGCCATACCGCACTCATTGAACATCCGTAAGCAAGTGGATTGTTGTAACGACAGTTATCATATTCAGGATCACTGAAGGTAACAGCTACTGGACCATAACCGGTAGTGATATCAGAAAAATCAATGGTATCTACAGAAGGTGAATTTGCACATTCAGGAGAAACTTGGGTGAGTCCTGCAAC
>CANBTI010000052.1 GCA_947372355.1 Bdellovibrionales bacterium
ATCAAACATCGTTCCTGGTGATTGCTGACTTGCTAAAACAGAAGTGAGAGTGAATGCACCACCACCTGCTGCGGTAGGATCTGCAAGAGTAATTTCGCTGGTCGGAGTACGACTCGCTAGTGATGCTAAGTTAGTACAAGAAGTTGAAATGAGTGCGAAAGAAAACGCAAAAATGCAGAAAATTTCTTTGTGAAATTTCCGCAATGAAAAGCATTGAAAATTTTGCGAAGAGATTTTTTCTCTCTGCATTCCTTCCCCCATAAATTACCCCAAACTATTAAATGCAAGATTTGTTCTTACACTTTGGGCCTGATAACTATTCGGCTTTTTTTGTGATAAACTGTAGAAATCCTAGGCACTGTCAAAACTTTGGACAGTCTCAACGAGTTTCATTCAGCGCGATTGCCTAAACGATAAAGATCGATTTGGAAGAGGTGAAATGAGCCTCTCACCCGCTCAATCCGGATGCGATCGATCAGGGCATTTTGTGAAAGTGGGATGTAAACTTGCTCCGTACGAAGTGATCCAAAAGGATCTTCCAGCGTTGCGATCTCTTTCATGTAAATTGGATAGTTACTTAAATTGTTATAAGTCCAGGCTCTAGGCTGCGGCACTCGCAGAAGATCCTCTAAACTTTGGGCGGTTCCTATCAAATTCACTTTTAAAATAGTTCGATCCGATGAAGTATTGTCGGTTCCAGAGGTGGCTGCATTCAATCGATCAATAGCCTGTTTTGCGGGCCAATTCAATGCACCTGAATTTTCATTTTGTGCATGATACGTGATCACCATTAAAAGATCTTCACTCGTTCCGAGTTGGGAACGATCGAGATCCACATTCACTCCCCCCACATTCTCTTTCGTGAGTTCGGGATCATTAGAAGTGATGGGGCCTTGAGAGGTACACCAATCATCTCTCACCCGATAATAGTGACTTCCAAAATATTCATTCGGTGTCGGTGTTGGAGTTGCAACTGGCGTTGGTGTAGGAACTGGAGTTGCTGTAGGAGCAATCGTAGGTGCAGGCACACTGGTTGGAACACGATCAAAATCAGCACAAGAACTGGGTAAGGAAGATGATGTATTCACTCTGTAGGAACATCCATCGGTACTAATTGCACCATAAACTACGGTTGGATCATAAGTACTGGTCATATCCACAGAAACATTTTTGATAAACTTAGGGCGATTCGTAGGCAAAAGATCATCATACAGGCTCGGGGTGGGCATTGCAGTAGGTGTGCCCATGTAATCATCGCCATTCACATAATAAACTTTTAATAAATCACCCAAACATTGATGCGCCGTCGTCAAAGAAGTTGGTCCAACTAGTGGAGTTACAAAATCATTGAAATCTACAAAGTTATCATCTTTAAAAATGAGACGAGCGCCTGGTTCAGTTTCTCCGGTACCAGAAGAAGTGATTGCAGTAGTTGAAGTACTACTCTCCGTCATGGTCACTCCACAACTGCTCAGTAAAATCATCATGAATGAAAAAAAGATTACTGTGATTTTCATCACATCCTCGTGATGGTGACAGATCTAATCACCACACCTAAACATAGAGGCTCATCTGAGCTACAAAAATCTCCAACATATGCATCGGCTGGAGTAGCATTCGTAATTCTACTTTTTACCCGAGAAAACTGAATTACCTTCATATCCGGATAAGCTGAGAGTGGAATCATGAACTGACGAACCTTAATCGGAGATCCACGATAATTATTTGCCGCACCCCCATGAGGGCATAAACCTGGGGCTGCAGGTGAGCCAGTCGCACCACCCGTACCAGAGGCCAAACAGGCACTATAATTAGGCGGAATAAAAACTCCGAAAGATTTTGGAGGACTCGCGATCGTGGCCGCTAGAGTTGAATTCCAATAAATTTTCCAAAGTTGATCTAAATTATCTTCTGCATCAGTTGCCGAACCATCTGAATTTAAATGAAGTCCTGAAGCTTGATATTCAACTTGGATTAATAAATTTTCTGCAGATCCGATGTAAGCAGTATCTCTATTTAAAATAATTCTGAAATTTACTCGATCCGTTCCTCCACCAAGACCATCGTGAGCAACTGTACAATTCGATTCACTCACACGATAAAAACCTAAAGGATCAAGTGCACCACCACCACCAAACGTTGCACACGCACTAGAGGCAGCGGCGCTCGAAATTCCCATTTGAAAATCTAGTAACCAACTTGGTTTAGTGATTCCAGTAATTCCATCTAAATCATAATAAGCGGATGGAGAAAGGCCTGGAAGATAAGTTGAAGTTCCATCAGCGCCTGGATAAGTGGTTGGAATCGGAGTTGGAGATGGCGTAGTCGAAGGAACACCAAAACTTCCTCCGTTGCTATCAGAAGTAATGATTTTTACGCCTTTTGCGCCACCTGCGAAGCGAACACTGGAACTTGCAGTTGAAGAAGTGCTGCTATCAGCAGTGATGGTTTTACACGCAGTCATCCCCACTCCACTTAAAATCGTGGCGATAGAAATTGCGGATATAAAACGCATTTTTTTCAAAAAATACATGTTCACCCTCTCCTATCGTCATTAAAGGGGGGAATATTTAAATTAACTAAAAATCGTAAAAAAGTGACATTTATTTGGCGCATTTGTAACTGTGTTGAAATAATGACTCTAATCATTGCTATTCAATACCCGCTTGATACCATTTGAGAATCTGAAGGATCAGATAGGGGGAGAAACAATGACGTTTCAAAAAACATGGATCGCGATTTTATTATTAGTCAGTCCTTTTGCTTTAGCAGCAAATACACAACCAACATTCAAACAAAAACAAAACTGGGTATCTCAATTACCTCGTGAAGAAATCATCCGAATGCTCGGCGTGCAAGAGCCACCAACGGAATCTCTAGATTATTCAGGTTTAGAAGTAAGCTCAAACCTTCCTGCATCACTAGATTGGAGAAATAAAGAAGGCGTGAATTATCTTGGTAAAGTAATGAACCAAGGAAATTGCGGAAGCTGTGTAGCGTTTGCTTCGATTGCAACTCTGGAAGGCCAAGTTTCCATTTCTTCTGGAATGCCTGGATTAAACCCTACATTTTCACCTCAAATGCTTTTCGCATGTGGTGGCGGTGCTTGTGATCGCGGTTGGACACCAGGTTCAGCAGCATCTTACTTAAAAAATTCTGGCGTAGCTGATGAAGCATGTATGCCCTACACTTCTGGATCTACTAGCACAGATGCAAGCTGCTCTGATCGTTGTTCTGATGCTTCAGCTCGTACATTGAAAATTTCTGATTTTAATAAACCAAGTGGTAGCATTTTTGGTGGCGGCGGCAAGGGTTCAATCGAATCCGTAAAAGCAGCTCTTCAAAAAGGCCCACTTTTGACTACTTTAACAGTTTACGAAGATTTCGTGACCTACTCTAGTGGTGTTTATCTTCACAAAAATGGTCCTGCCCTTGGCGGACACGCAGTGAGCTTAGTGGGTTATGATGACTCAAAACAAGCTTGGCTCGTTCGTAACAGTTGGGGTGAAGAGTACGGTGAAAATGGTTTCGTTTGGGTTTCCTATGCTGATAAATCAGGCATTGGTTCACAAACATGGGGATTCGAACTAGCGCCAGCAAAAGGAATGATTGCAATCACTTCACCTTCTGATCGCCAATTTGTAACAGCGAAACAAAATCTTACTGTTGCAGGCGATACTAGTGCTGAGTTTTTTCTAAAAGGCTCTAGCGGTAAAAACGTATCGATTGATTGTGTTGGTGGTTCTAAAATTAAAGGTGATTCCATTTGCACTACCTCACTAGATACTGCTTCACTCGCAGAAGGTCGTTATGAAATCTACGCACAATCAAAATCAACAAAAGTAAAATCACAAGTGCGTGAATTCTTTGTGGTGAATACCATTCCTAAAATGGGCGTTTCTTTCACAGCAGCACCAGGCGTGGATCTCAGCAAAGCGGTAAAAGGTCGTCCTGAATTCTTAGTACAAACTAAAACCAGTACTTCTGTACCTCTTCAATATGTTGAATTCAGAGTGATTGATTCAAGTGGCAAAATCGTTTCTCGCAAAGGAAATGAATATGTACTTGAAAATATGAAAATGGGATGGAGAAGCAACACGGTACCAAATGGTGTTTACTCTATTCTTTTCCACGGAGAAATTAGTCTAAATGCAAAAGCCTACGGTGTAGATTCTCCGGCTTTGAAAATTACCGTTAAAAACTAAAACGCATTCAAAAAATTATAAAAGCCTGTGTGCAAGATTTGCATGCAGGCTTTTTTTATAAACTAACAACAACACCTAAGTTTATCCGAGAGCTATCAGCATTGAAGATCCCAAATGAATAATTTTGACCATTCGGCGAAAGAAAATCACCACCACGAACATGAGAAGTAAATAAGGTAATTACATCCGATAGCTGAAAATCCAATTCCTGTTCAAACGAATAGTTATCCGATAAAAGACCATTATAATTCCAAAGCGATGAGAAACTCAGTGAAGTATTGAGCGTCCACAGTGAATCAAAACTATATTCTAGATAAAGCGTATGGTTCAAAGAAAGCTGATTATTCACTTCAGCAAAAATTGAAGTTTCGAATTGGTGAAAATTTTTATTAAAAGTGAGATCGTAGTAACCCTTAAAGCCAATACCGTCTTTATTTTTGAGATCTAAAACAGATCTTCCACCTACACCTGCACCAAAGATGAGTGATTCATCTCTTGCATCAGAACCAAAAGGTAAAACCAAGGTTGGACCAATAAAAAATCTAAGTTTATCTTTTTTATCATTTAAACTATAAAAACCACGAAACTCTGGATTAATGACACGAAAATCCAATGCCGGTTTAATCGCTTGAATTCCACCAATAACACCTTGAATTCTGAATGTTGAACTGGCTAAAAAATTAACGGCAAAAGTAGAAACCACTGAAGCGCGCTTATTTTCATCGTCATTTGAGTGAAGAGAGAACTGGTATTTAGTACTCCAATCCATTGACCAAGCTTTTACTACTTCTGGAACAGGAGTGGGTGTAGCAACGGGAGAAGTTTTTGCCATTGGAGCTGCATTTACAGATGCAGCTCCAAGTAGCAAAATAATCAATAAACTAATCCGCATAAGCTTCTAACACTTCCAAGATCATGCTCTTTTGAGATTCGTAATCTTTACGGTTACGATTCACTTTAAGTACGGTAGCGGATTGCTCCTGAGCGCAGGCTGCCATCACAGGACCTAAAGATTTTAAATTCTCTTTAGTGAACAAACTAGCCTTACCTTCAAGTTTGCTCTTAAGATATGGCGCCAATTTAGTTGCCATAAACTTTTTCTCTGCCGCATCTCCAGCAGTATGAGCTGCTTGATAATCATCAATTACCTTTGGCAATATCAAATTGATTTGAGCTAAGATTGGAGTTTTTTCTTCAATACAGGAAGCAAATCCAACAAATGCTTTTTCAATTTGTCCCATTGCTTGTACAGTGTTGACAAAATCTTCCACTTTTTTAGTAGGAATTTCCGCCGCTGCAGGTACAACTTTTATGAGTAGACCAGCAACTTGCTCTTGGGCCTTAGCAGGAACTTCCTTCAAGTTGAGCATACTGTTGATATCGGTAAAGCGATTAATCAAATTGTAAGCAAGTACATGATTTTTCTTAATTGCTGCATACAATTGACGATCATTGATCGTGAGTACCGTTGCAAACTGACTTGCATCATCACTTTGAGTCATAGAGTAAACTGAAAATGGTGCGAGTCTTTGTCCAGTGGCCACTCGATTGATTACACTTAATGTTTCTCCAGGAGTATATAAGCCCGCTCGGAAAAACTTTGCAAATGAAGTAATTAAAGACGCTTCTTGAGTAAAGATGGGTTGAGCATCTTTGACATCATAGGCACTTAAATCAACACCTTCTACAATTCGACCCATTAAGGTTTGAGCGAAATCAACATAATGAGAAGGTTCATCGGTCATGTTAGGAGAGAAATCACTGAGAATATTTCGAGCATTCTCCATACGATGATTAATAATTAAACCTGCATACAAACGAGTTTGCTCATTACCCACTACATCAAAACGTTCATAATCAGAAAGGTTTTGCGCTTTCTCAAATCGATATGAATTAATAGGATATCCTATTTCCCCAATTACTTTTGGTGATTGTGCATTGAGAACACTCGCAAGATCAGCCGCGGTTGAAGCATCCGCACAAGAACGGATGGCAACAGCTCCACGAGTTGATTCATCGAGCAAATCACGCAATCGCTCTAACTCAATCGCTCGTTTTTCACCATGATCATCGATCAAACAATATTCATTTGGACCAAATGCTACTTCTTTAAAAAATCCATAAATCATTTCAGCTGCTTCATGATATTGATCATAAACTTTTGAAAATTGTGGATCCTTAGACATTGCATCCAGCACTCCTGCATAATCTTTAGCACTATAATCACTTAAATAGCGTGCTGATTTACGAACATACTCACCTAAGAAATATCTCCACTCATCATAGATATCTTTCATCGGTAAAAAAGTATTGCTCAAGTTATAAGATGCAATGAGCTCTGGATCTGAATTCATTGGTCTTGCTCTGCGATATTTACGAAGCATTTCACTGCGCTTATATCCCTTGATGTAAAACTCAACTAATTCTTTTGGACTAGTTCCTGCATCGTGAGGTTTACAAGTAGCACTCAAACCCGTGTAAGCTTCCTCATCTGTACAAAAGAGGTAAGGTTTAAGATTTTTGTTATCTACAATTTTTGTTGGGTCAACTTTGATCACAGAACCATCTTTAAGTTCCACTTGTTCACCGTAACCAAAACGAATGGCTGCAATATCATAAGTTCCTGTTTCAGTTAAACGATCTTCATCCCAATCGGTGTACTCCATAATAGAACTGGAGTGAGCAATAATCTCATCACCAAAAATAGTTTTAGATGTTTTAAAGTTACCTTTATCATAAGAAGCTTCAAAATTATGGCGTAATCCAAAGTTATGACCAACTTCATGAATTAAAGTTGAAAGTAATTTTCCACGAGTTAATTTAATGGAACAATCTTTAATAGCATCTTTAGATTCACTCCACACTTTTTCCCAATTTGCATTGGAGGAAGCTCGAGAAGTAACATCTAGACTTGAGTTTTGATCTAAATACTTTTCAATTTCAGGACAATATTTTTGAATATCACGATCATTTGAGCTTAAAGCAGCTACTTCAGCAAAACGACATGAATTTTTAGCTAAAGATTTGATATCTTTTTTCACATCATCCAACGTGAGAGTTGCAATTTTTTCCGCAGATTTTTTATCGGCTTGTAAACTCTTAGAGCGCTCTAAAAATCTTTTTGCAGCCGGACTCACACCCGACAAAGAACCAATTTCCATGTCTGATAGAATAGTTTGTCCTGCTGGAATTTTTCCAAGTCGTTTTTCTAAACGATCAATCATGTATTGGCGAACAGTTCCTGCTGCAATTGCTTGCGTAGAGTTTACGTAAACATTGGTGCTTGCAGAAATAATTTCACCAGTTTCAGGATCTGCCACCGATGGACCAAATCCCAACAATCCATCTTCATTTAATGTTTCTACTAAGTGAATCACATTGTAACGAAGATCTCCCAAAAGCACTCGGTCTTTTGAAAAACTGATTTTAATTTCTTTTCCAGAGCCTTTCAGTGCTAATTGGAATGTTTTATCCCAGGCCGCTACTGCTTTTTCAGCAATATCCTCAAGCCAAGCGGGAGAATCTGCAGAAAGATGAAATACGATTTCTTTCGAATCTGGATTCATTCTGCTCATGTAAATACGTTTATTGAAATTCTCTTCGGTATAATATTCCCAGTTAGGAATAAATGGTTTTTCAGAAGTGAAAAAACCAAACAAATTACGATCCGATTTAAAGCTCTGTCTTGGCTTATAAGGAGCTCTCCCTTGATCTGCTCGTAAAAAAGAATAATGAATTTTTCTTCCTGTATTACCAATCATGTTGAGTACTGTGAAACTCAAGTAGTTTTGATCCACTTCAAGGTCTAAAAGTCTGGTAGTACCTTCAGTGATTCCTGCAGATTTTAACTCTGGAATATTCAATTCTAAAAAGTTACGTTGACTCCATTTATGATCTTCCACCACTTCGCCCTGAAGGCTTAAGTTAGTTCCATCAGCCTTAGTGCGATAATCAGACCATTTTACAGGAATGATTAAAGCTGCTTCTGAATTTAAATCGCCGGAGTTTTGAATCTGATCAACAGATAGACGCTCATCGCGAGCAACATTCACTACACGTAACTCACTTTCACGTGGTACGAATACCACTTTTGAAGCAGGAACTAATTGAGAATTTTCAGTACTTTGTGCTGCTTCTCCTACAATGGTATTAGTATCGTTCAATGATTTTTCAATCACTGTTTCAGAATAATACCATTCGTATGGTTTAAATTGACCATTGTCTTTATTTTGAGAAAAGAAAATTTGAGAAGGCATCAAATCCGAAGTTTTAACTGCTTCAAAAAGCTGTCTAGAACTCCAGTCGATTTTAACATGAGTTGATTTAGTATGATCAGTATCACCAATTTCTGTTAGATGATGAGAGTTTTGATCATCACTGGTTTTAACTGGTTCAATATGAAAGTAGCCTGTTACTTTATATCCTAGAAGTGGAATTGCGATTCGTCCATCTGGCAATGTTTCCTCTAAATAAGCACGTTCTTCAAATGGAAGATTCTCAGGTAGAGCTACTTTATAAAATTTAAGATAATTTTCAGTGAGCTTAATTTTTAGAGAATAAACTCCTGTTGTATTTGGCAATGCTCGAAAGGGAGGATTACCAATCAAACTAGCAATAGAAGTGTCATCCACTTTAATTTGCACCAAATCAAAGTGATTCATGATTTTTACGGAATCAGTAATCTTCACAGAATCTTGGGCATGAGTGCTGGAAGAAGTACCGATTAACTCACCCGTTTTAAGTGGAATGATTCGATCTTTCCAAGTTGCAATAGAATCAAGGTTTGTTCCTTGTCCTTGCGTGAAAATCTCCGCTCGTTTCGCAGTACATGCGGTAAAAGTAACTGATAAAACTAGCGCTAATCGAATAGCGAAAGAAGTGTGAGATTTTTTTTGTGCATTTTTCATCATGGTTCGTCCACCTTTGGGGATGCATCATACCATGACTATCAACTATTATTAAATAGAAATTATGTACTATTTACAAATACAATTAATCTCGTTTATTTTAAAAATTCATTCGCCAGATTATAACCAAATCTCACACCAAAACCTGTGGTTTCAGATGGGATTAATCCGAGTCCACCTTTATTGGTATCTGCAGCAAGATCCACATGAAGCCAAGTGATTGGTTTATTATTTACCTTGCCTACAAACTTACTCAAAAAAGTAGCAGCATAAATATGATCTGATGAACTAGAAGAAGAACATTGGCGAACGTCAGCGATATCAGATTTCAAGGCATCTTCGTAATCTTCTCCAATAGGGAAATTCCAAACGCGTTCTCCACAGCGTTCCCCTACTTTTACTGCTAAATCGGAAAATTTGAGAGAATTGGAATAAGCACCACAACGACGTGTATCTAAGGCACGAACCACTGAACCTGTGAGAGTAGCGAAATCAATGATGAGATCGGGTTCTTTTTCAGATGCTAAAACCAAGGTATCAGATAAAACCATGCGGCCTTCTGCATCGGTATCCACTACTTCGATTGAAATTCCATTGGAAGCCACAACCACGTCATTCGGGCGATAAGCTTCATGGGATATTAAATTTTCAGCTAATGCCATGTAGGCATTTACTTCAAAAGGAACCTCTAATTCAACCATCGCTCTGAATAATGAAAGAGCCACAGCAGAACCGGTCATATCACGATGCATATTGTACATGAAATTTCCTGTTTTCACATTGTATCCACCGGTATCAAAACAAAGTCCCTTGCCTACTAATGCCAATTTCTTTTTGTTTTTAGAACCAGTTCCAGCATAACGAAGATGAACAATCCCTGCGCGATCATTGTGATCAGCATTCACCACAGCTAGAAATGCACCTGCATTTCTTTTTTGAAGTTGTTTCTTGTCAAAGAAATTCATCTCTACTTTTGAACCCTCAGAAGTGAGTTCTTTCACCATTTTTTGAATTTTTTCGCGATAGGTGGTCGGATTCAATACATTGCTAGGAAGATCGGCAAGATACTTCACTTGGTTATTACAAAAACCCAAGATTTGCCCTTCTTTAATAGCATCGATGGATACTTTTTTATTCAATCCAGAATCAAGATAAACAGTGAGTTTACCCATTGGTTTTTGTTCGGTTTGTTTTTTCCCAAACACTTCAGGGCGAAAACGAACCACATGAGAAAGGGAGGCAATCCAACCCATGATTTCTTTAGCATGGGATTCTTTTAATCCTCTCAGATTTACGTTTACGATAAGATCTTCTTCATCCGGAGTGAGTTTTTTTGCAAATGCTTTACGTAGTGCGGTTTGCGCAACAAAGGCTGTGGGCTGACCACAAAAAATTGCAGCAACAAGAGCCCCTTGCCCCTCATATGGAATGGAAAAAGATTTCACTTCTGCATGATCTTCTTCTTTTTTAATTTTTTTCAATTCATCTTGAGCTTTTGTTTTAGCAAGTGTTCCCGTATTTTCATGTTCATCTAAAACATGTTGAATAGTCATGCGACTACCAAAATCGGTTACCACCAAATCATATTTTGCTTGTGGATCACGGCCAAATTGAAACTCTACATTTTTCCATTCTTGATTCATGTGGAACAGATTAACTCAGATTTAATCTCGACGCCGAGCTTCATTTTAAAATCTTCTTCTTCCCTTCGCTTCTGCCTTCGCCGTCAAAGGATCCTCGGGCCAAGAATGCTTGGGATAACGAATTTTCAGTTCTTTTTTCACTTCAAAATAAGCATTTGACCAAAAACTTCGTAAATCACTAGTGAGTTGGATCGGCTTAAACCCTGGAGACAAAAGCTCCATGAGCAATCCCTTTCTGCCTCCGGCAATTTTTGGTGTTTCAAGCCACCCAAATACTTCCTGTAAGCGAACCGATAATTTGGGCACATCTCCAGTATAATCAACTTTGTGAAAACTCCCGCTCGGGACTTCCAATTTTTCAGGAACTTGTGCCTCAAAATGTTCCAACAAATTTGAATCCATCATTCCTTGAATGTAATCCACCACTGGTTCATCCAACATTTGAGTTAACTTTGTTTTATTCCCAGAGAAGGAATCTAAGACATCGCTCCAACTCCATTCCAATTTTTTTTCTTTTTCCGTACGAGTGGCATTGAAGAATTGAACCCGTTCATACCAATGCGCAAAACGTTCCTGACGTAAAAATATTTCATGAGGATTTTTTAGTATGTATTCTCGTAAAACTATCGGAGCCAGAGTTGGATCGACTGGAACTTCTCTCAGTTCCCCGATTTCAAGATCCTCAAAAAACATTCCTTCTTGCGCGCGAACTTTTTCGAGTTTTTCATCCCAATATTCATTTTTTCTTCGCACCAGATTTGCTTGAATTACTTTTTCATCCAGTGGAATAAAACTTCTCACCTCAATTTGGGGAGAACCTTTTTCAGTTTTTTCCATTGAACTTAAAATAAATCCAAAACGAGGGAGTGCCCCTTTTCTCGAAACCACCCTACGGCGCCCCACTCTCCGATTTTCAATAAAAACTTGTTCTGGCCAGGCTTCAATCAATATATCCTGAAATGAAATTAAATCCGATTCAGAGAGTAAGGGTAGCGATCCGCTTCCAAATATTTGTTCTGCGCTCAATTTTGCAGAACCATTAATTTGATTCAATTTTCTGAGTAAAACCGATTCATCTTCAATTTCATCTTGAGACGGGCGATTCTCTAGATATGCACAAAGCCTTGCTGCAAAAGCTTTTTGATGGTGGGATTCGGCCACTAAAACCATTTGTGAGTATTTTGGAGAAAGAGGAAAACGAAGTGCCAATCGGCCTCTTTCTGTTATTTTATTTTCCTTTAAAAAATGAAACTGATGCAACTCTCGAAGTGCCCATTGAAGCATGGATGATTTAGGTAAATCAAACCAAGAAAATTTTTCAAATTCAGTCACTCCATAATCAGCTAAAAATAATATTGCTTTCGATAAATTAACCCTATGAATCTCTGGAGTTTCAAAAGATCGAAGTTGACTTTGCTCAGCCTCGCTCCATAAGCGATAACAAATTCCTGCACTCACTCGTCCGGCACGTCCGGCTCGCTGTTCAGAGGAAGCTCGACTGATACGAAGAGTTTCCAAACGATCCTCTCCCATCTGAGGATCCGTGCGCATTACTTTTCCCCAGCCCGAATCAATCACCGCTTTGATTTTTGGTAAAGTGATCGATGTTTCTGCAATATTAGTAGCGCAAATCACGCGCCTGCGAGTGGAGGGTTCAAATATTCTTTTCTGATCTGAATCAGAAAGTGAGGAATATAAAGGCAATACTTCAAGATTACGATCATGAGAGTGCTGATCCCTGATTTCTCTCACTGCTCTTTCGATTTCAAAAGCACCAGGAAGAAACACGAGCACATCTCCATCCGTTTCTTCTAAAGCCTTGGTTACGGCCGAACTCACTCGAACTTCACCGAGATATTTTTTTTCAACTGGAAAGGTTCGTCCCTCTACTCGAATCGTAGAAACATCGGGTAAATATTTTTCTAAAGCACTGGGATCCAAAGTTGCCGACATCACTATTATTTTTAGATCCGGGCGTAATGATTCTTGAATCTCTTTTAAAATGGCAAGCGCAAGATCAAGATCCAAACTTCTTTCGTGAAACTCATCTAAAATCACTCCCGCTATTCCCGAGAGTTCAGGATCTTGAACCAATTTACGGAGTAAAATTCCTTCAGTTAAAATCGTGAGTTTTGTTTTCGCAGAAGTTTTAGAATCAAAACGAACTTGATATCCAACTTCTTCTCCCAGTACAAACCCCTGCTCTTCGGCAATTCGTTTTGCCACTTGTTTTGCAGCCCAACGCCGAGGCTGAAGCATCAGCCATTTTGAATTACTGATCAAAGCAGGAGGAACTCTTGTAGATTTACCAGCACCCGGTTCCGCCAAAATGATGACGTTTGAAAAATCTTGTATCGATTTTTCAATTTCGATCATTCGTACATCAATCGGAAGAGTGAGAAGAGTTTGCTTAGTTGCCATTTTTATCGTTAAATCAAGAATATATGAAAATCATCACCTTGCTACTTTTGATTTCGGCTACCACAGCAATTGCCGCACCTCAGAATACTAAAACCGGTAAACCAGTACCCACTGTTAACTTTTCAAAAATCACTCTTCCACCGGTAGCATCGTCACCATCACCCACTCCTGCACCTCCACCCGCTGCACCTCCACAGCCTTGGAAACTTTCATATTTCGGTGAATACATCGGGCCACGCCTCAGCAATATTTCATTTTCTAAAACTCAAGGCCCATTGGATCCACTTCCTAGCTATGGAAACTGGGGTCATGGAGCAAAAATTGGTTATGCTATTACTCCAGAAGTAGTTTTAGGAACTCAAGTTCGTGGAAAATCGCAATTTGATCCAGCTCTACCCTTTGCTTGGAAAAATTTACGCTTTTATTTCTCTTGGAAACACATGATCGATACCTCAGATGTAGACATGCAAGGAGTAGTGGATTGGGAATTACCTACTTCAACAGGAGCAAAAAACTCTGGATTAGTTTCCGCAATTAACATTAAGAACAACTGGACCATTAAAACTTCTCTTCGTAATTGGAGTTTTTCAGCTCTTACCTTAATCAGACCCATGTTTTATAATGTTCCAACGGGTAAAGGTGATATTTATTTAGGAATTTTTCCTTCAGCTCAATTAGATTTAGCCGCTGATTGGTCATTACTTTTAGAAGGAAGTTTTGATGCTTCTCATTCTTATAACGATACTTTTTTTGATTTCGGACAAGATGATCCAGACAACATCAATGTTGGGGTTCAATACTCCATCAATCCTCACTTACAGATTAATCCTGCATTAAAATTTTTTACAGCTGATTTCAGTGTTCCAATTTTATACTTTGCTTTAAGCGCCTCTCTCTAAGAAACAACTATGGTTAAAATTCAAAAAGGCTCCATCCTGATTTACCGAGTTTTTGATATCGCTGAAGAAATCAATCTTCATCGAGTGGAAGAGCTTTTAAGTTCTCCCAACCAAAGTACAGTTCGATCCCGTTTGAAATTTACCCTTACTCCTCGCCAAACCATCATCATGAGAAATGCACCCGTCACTTTAGGTTTGGGTGAATCTGAACTCATGTTTCAAAATGAAACGGTAAAAGCAGATGTATTTGTAAAGATTTGGGACTACGGAGTGGTGTCCATCATGTTTCAAATTCCCATTGCAGCTGGAACCACTTGGGAATCTCTCATCCAAATCAGTGCTCAACTGGAGCAAGACACCCTCATTGATGAAGCAGCAAGATTTAGAACTCAAGAATTAGTCAATCTCATTGGACCAGCCGTTCGCGATGCCCACAGTTGGCATGAGTTTGAAGATTATAATATTTTCTTCTTTGAAGAAATTGATGGAATTAAAGATTGTTTGGAACTTTTAGAAAAAGTGGATGTTGCTTGCTTAGTGGTTGCAGAAAATACCGTTAAACTTTCAGATAGCACTAAAAAACTTATCTTAGAAAGTACATTGCAATATTCCACAAACGATCTATGTATTATCGATTGGAACAGCGCCATTGTGATCGAACCTTCAGGTAAAAAAGAAGTGCCAGAGGCAATTGAGTTCTCTCTCACTCACTTAATGGAAATGCGTTATTACGATGCACTCATCGATCAAAAGCTTGCAATGCTTTATGATGCGATTGAAGAAACCAGAGGCAAGTTTTTTAATAAAAGCTTCTCCTCTCTTTCTAGAGAAGCTTCGGCGAGATATATCGAATTTTCTGAATTTATCGAACGTGTGGATAATTCATTTAAAGTAGTGGGAGATTTTTATCTCGCCAGGATTTTCCGTGTGGCCAGTGATGAGTTTAGAATTCCTGAATGGGAAGGTAACATCACGAGAAAGATGGGCTTGCTAGCAAATCTTTCTGAATTACTTCAGGGTGAAATCAATGTGAATCGAAGCCTATGGCTTGAAATCACGATTGTAGTTTTGATTATGTTTGAACTCATCACCACTTTTGCAAAACTTGCAGGCTAGTTAGCTTGAACTACCCAGCGTTCCTTGCCAACCTTCGGATGCAAATGGTTTGCAGAAATAATCGTTTTGATATTTCCTCTCACTTGAAAATCAGCAATCACTCTCATCTCCCAAGGATCAAGTAACTCTACCAATTCATCCATGATCTTGTTCGTAACATCTTCATGGTAAATACCTTGATCGCGAAATTGATTGATATAGAGTTTTAAACTTTTAAGCTCAACACACCAATCTTTAGGTACGTAATGAATCGTGAGTGTAGCAAAGTCAGGAAATCCAGAGACTGGGCACATACAAGTAAACTCGGGTGAAGTCATATCGATCACATATCGTCTGTGAGTCGTGCGGTTTTTAAAACGCAATAACTTTGCTTCCGCGATCTGTTTGCGTCCATCAGCGCGTTGCGTAGATAGAACCAAATTGTGGCTGTCCTTATTCTTAGTTTTACTCATATAGGGGCTTTTTAACTTGATTTACAGCGCTTGGCAAGGCGAGGATAAACAAATGGAAGCACCATTTTCAGAAAGAGCCCCCCTCACCCCCCGTTTTATTCGGCTCTCCACGATGATCATCGCTCTTGTGGCCAGTATTTTCATTTTTGCCATGAAACTTTATGCTGCCAACATCTCTAACTCTTCTGCGATTCGTTCCGATGCATTAGAGGGTTCCGTCAACATCCTTGCCGCAGCTTTTGGATTATTTTCAATTTTGTTTTCTGAAAAACCCGCTGATCACGATCATCCTTATGGACATGGCAAAATCGAACACTTCGCTGCTGTCTTCGAAGGTGGACTCATCTCCCTTGCTGGGTTTTTAATTTTAATTGATACCGCTTCAAGATTTTTAAGTCACAGTGAACCGAGCAATCTCGGCAAAGGACTATTGATTACCTCTATCGCTGGATTGCTCAATGGCATCATTGGGCTTTTAATTTTTTACGCAGGTAAAAAGTACAACTCTACCACTCTGCGCGCAGATGGCCTTCACCTCTTGAGTGATTTTTGGAGCACAATCGGATTAGCCGCGGGTTTAGGAATTACCATTTATACCGGCTGGATCTGGATCGATCCATTACTCGCACTTATTGTTGGAGTCATGTTATTTGTTGCTGGCTATAAAGTTTTCCGACCATCCTGGAACACTCTTTTGGATGCAGTAAACCCAGAATCGATTCAAAAAATTGTAACTCGCTTAAACGAAATGAAATTAGATCCCGTGATCACGATCCATGAATTAAAAACTCAAGAGTTTGGCCGTGATGCACACGTGGATTTACACTTAGTCGTTCCTGAATTTTTCACTATCAAGGAAGCACATTACATCACTGATCGAATCGTGGAAGAACTGCAAGTATCGTTAGGATCTGAATCCATGATTCATGCCCATTTGGATCCATGTGCAAGACTCTATTGCTCAGAGTGTTCATTTGAAAAATGCAACATTAGAAAAAATGAATTCATAGCAAGAAAGCCGCTTACCGCTGAAAGTATAGTTCAAAACGGACCAATCTAAATCTCCAGCTCCAGTGTCTATTCCTTAGACAGGCGATTGCCCAATAGTCAGACAACCCAATTAAACAAAAATAATTTAGCGTTATAAACACCTATTTTTTAACACTATATTACTCATTCATTGCATCTCAATCTTGGCACAACCCGTGCTTTATCTAAGAGTAAGAGAGACTCACTTAACGGTGAGAAAGAGAGTAAATATGAAAAATTTAAATTTATTATCATTAGTTGCAGGGTTAGTAGTTCTTTCAGCTTGTGGTTCACAGTCTTCCAAAACAGTGGGCCTAACTTCAACTGCTAGCAATAGCACAAGCAGCTCTTCTGGCACTACTACCACTACTAACACTGGCGGCAACATCTACAATCTTCCAGCAGCTGCTCAGCAAGTGGTTCAACTTTCAGGCTTAAACGGCGGAGCATTTTCTAAATCTTATAACTTCACCACTTCACAAACTTTAAAGGTTAAAGTTGAAGCTCTTTCTGCTCCACACCTTGTT
>CANBTI010000053.1 GCA_947372355.1 Bdellovibrionales bacterium
TCTGTGGATTGGAGAACGGCAATCGTTTGATCTTGTTCAATCGATTGTAGCCTTTTTAATACTTTAGGCTTACTCACTAATTTTGTTTTATGTGTAGTAGCGGAAGTAGATGGTTTCACCAACTTCACTTTTGTTTTAATCGTTTTGCGAGCAGGAGACTTAAACCCTTTAAGTAGGATTGCGCCGAGTTTTAACATTCTTCTTCGTAGCTTTCATGAATTTTTTAATTCGAACTAAATCAAGAGGAGCGCCAGGCTTTCCATTTTTACGGAGTGTAGATCCCACAATGATTCTGAGTGCAGTTGGAAAATAAGGCATGAGTTCTGGTGTAGCCCCACTGCCAAGATAAACAGGAACCCCCATGTGTTTAGCCGCTTCTACCGCTTGTAAAATCACCGTTGCATCGGGAGCACGGCCGGTTGTATCTCCGCTGATGATGATCCCATCCGCGCCGCCTCTTCCCGCTGTTTCTTCAATCGCAATCGCAAGATTGGAGGATGATAAGGATTTTGCATGTTTCACATGCACATCCGCTAAAATTTTCACCGATTGAGCGTTTAAACGAATGCGTTCACGGATCAGATCAGCAGCTTGTCCTTCTATTAATCCTTGATCGGTGGCGGTAACTCCAGAAAGTACATTCACACGAATAAAATCTGCACCTGTAACTGCTGCGATCGCCAGAGCTGAAAAAGCATCGTTTCTTAAAACATTAATCCCGAGTGGTAGTTTACATACTTCTCTGATGGCTGCTGAAATCACCGCCATAGCGGCAACGGTTTCAGGTTTTACTTCCGTTTTAAAAAATGGGGCATCTCCAAAATTTTCGATGATGATTCCATCAAAGCCATTTTTTTGAAGAATTTTTGCTTCTTGAACAGCCCACAATCCCGCTTGTTGTAGGGCTTGTGCGGGAGAAAGATGGGAAGCCTCTGGTGAACCAGGGAGTGCAGGTAAATGAATTACTCCGATGAGTTTTGGAAGTGGCAATCCACGTTTTGATTTCATAGTTGCATCTTAATCTTGAATTTTAAAAGAGACCAGTAACTAATAAAAAAACCCCGATGATTGCTCACCGGGGTTTAAAGTTTTTAGCTTAGAAAGCTAATAGCTTTTTTCCTTGCGGAAAAGAACTACCAGTTTTTCTTGTCAGCGAAAATTTCTTTAGTGTTTTTAGGGAAAGACCAACGTGGTTTTTTAGACTCTGGACGAGCTTTAACCATGATTTCTTCACCAGTGAAAGGGTTTACGCCTTTTCCAGCTTTACGAGGTTTTACATCACGACGAGCAAGAACGCCGATGATTGGAAAACGAACACGTTGTCCTGTAGCTGCGATTTTCGCGCCAGCAAGGAAAGTGTTTTCAATTGCGTTTTTCAATTCAGAACGTTTTAATTTCACTTGGCCGTTTTTAGCAGCAGTAGTGATTGTTAAAATCGCTTCGTGCAAGTTGTTGATTAAAGAAAATTTGCCACCTTTTTTAGCAGCAGGTTTCTTAGCAGATTTCGTTGTTTTAGCAGTAGCTTTTTTAGCTGTTGTCTTCTTTTTCATATTTCCTCCAAAGGAATTGGTTACTAATATATTTACAGAGTAGTGCTTTTTTGACGTTTGACAACTCTTTTTTGACGTTTTTTTAATAAAAAAGATATGATGGTGAAAATGAACACCCTACCCTGTGGTCGAAAAAAGGATTCTGAAGCACGCAAAAATCAGCCAAAAACGCCTGATTGGAAGCCCATTTTAGATCATTTTTTGAAAGCAAAAAAACTCAGAGTGACTCCCCAAAGAGATAAAATTGCAGAATTAATTTTTGCAAAAAAGAGCCATTTTGAAGTGCAAATGCTCATCAAAGAGGTGGAATCGAAGTATCCTGATATTGGGCCAGCCACCGTTTATCGAACAGTGAATACGCTTTGTGAAGCGGGATTACTGAGCGAAAGCCTTCAGAGCCATGAAGGGGTTACTTTATATGAAGCTTTAGATGAAGATCACCACGATCATATTATTTGTATGGATTGCGGCGAAATCTTCGAATTTCATGATGAATCGATCGAAGAAGCACAAAACAAGGCTATTAAAAAAATGGGATTCACCCAGGCAAATCACAAACACGTGATCTATGCGAAGTGCTCACTTCTAAATAAAAAGTGAATCTTTACCCTTAGTTTATTTTTCTTTTTCAATCGAGACTCCTGTCTACTCGCCATTGCGCATCCTGCGCGCGAGACGACTGAAAAAGATAAATAAAATAAGAACAAAAACCCAATTCTTATCTAAAATGCCCTTTTTTGGCCTAATTTTGCCATTATCCTTCTAGGATAAATGATGAATATTAACGGTCTTTAAGATTAATATTAGCTTTGGTTTTGGATGTATCGCGCGCACGGATGCGCGTCGGCGATTAGGCAGGAGCCTCATCCAAAACTAGAGTTAATATTGATCATGAAGATCGATTACTTTTTCAGAGTATCTTTAAGAGCCGCCAATCCCGCAAATGCATTATTGAATGCAGGAGTCGGTGTTGGTTTCTTCGCTTGCTGATGAGAATGAGAACCTGAAGAACGCTCTTGGTATCTCTCTTGAGTGCGAGGTTGCGGGCGAGTTGCCTGCATTTGATGAGCATTCGCACTCGGCTGAGGACGAGGTTTAGCTTGAATCTGACGAGCAATATCGCCTGCATAACTCACACTCAATGATTTTGGCTCTACTGGAGCTTTTGGAGCTCTTGCAGGCGCTTTTGTGCCTTTTGGTGTTTGTTTAGCCGCATGTGCATCATCAAAACGCATCGTGAGTGCCATTTGCGTTTTCTCTAAATTCACTTCGAGCACCTTCACGGTAACTTTATCCCCAGGGCTCACCACTTGGCTTGGATCTGTTACGAATTTGTTAGTGAGTTGAGAAATGTGTACGAGTCCGTCTTGATGAACGCCGATATCTACGAACGCTCCAAAGTTAGTCACGTTAGTCACTACACCCGGACAAATCATTCCTGGAGTGACATCATTAAGCGCATTAATATCATCACGGAATTGAATCGGAACAAAAACATCACGTGGATCGCGACCTGGTTTTTCTAACTCGGCTACGATATCTTTCAGGGTGAACTCCCCTAATTTTGTTTTTGCTTCCGCGTTTTTCAATAATTCACGCACTCCCGATGAACCAATCATTTCAGGAATGGTTTTATTCATCGATTTTGCAATTGCTTCTAAATCAGCGTATTTCTCTGGATGCACGCCGGTATTATCCAGTGGATTCGTGCTTTCAGGAATTCTTAAAAACCCTGCTGCCAATTCAAATGTTTTTTTACTGAAACGAGAAACCTCAAGCAAGGAATCACGAGTTTTAAATAATCCGTGTTTTTCACGGTATTCCACGATCGATTTTGCTAATCCTTCACCGATACCAGAAATATGGGCCAATAAATAACTTGAACCAGTATTGAGATTTACACCCACTGTATTCACGCAAGAATCCACCACGTAATCAAGAGCACGTTTAAGGGCAACTTGAGAAACATCGTGTTGGTATTGTCCTACGCCGATGCTTTTTGCATCAATCTTCACTAATTCTGCAAGTGGATCTTGAAAACGGCGAGCAATAGAAATCGCTCCACGTACCGTAACATCTAAGTTTGGAAATTCTTCGCGAGCCACTGGAGACGCACTGTAAACAGAAGCTCCTGCTTCACTCACCATCACCACTGGTAATTGAGCGCCTTTATCTTTTAATACTTGGCGAATGAACGTTTCCGTTTCACGGCCCGCAGTACCGTTTCCGATCACGATTGCTGAAACTTGTTGGCTATCAACCAGTGCGTTCAGAAATGTAACCGCCTGAGCTTTTTCACCTTCGGATTGAAGTTTAATCACGGTATCGGCTAAAAATTTACCAGAGCCATCGATCACCGCTAACTTACAACCGGTACGAATGCCTGGATCCACGCCTAATACAGGTTTAGGACCATAAGGAGCAGCCAATAAAATTTTACGAACATTTTCAGAGAAAACTTGAATGGCCATTTGATCAGCCACATCTTTTAACTGTTTATGGAATTCGTTTTCAATACTTGGAATCACATGCGCTTTTAAAGAAATGCGTGCTGCTTTTTCAACAACCGCTTTCACCATAGTATCGTTTCCAGCTCCGGCTTCACCTGAAAAACGACCTAGCAAATCAGATTCAAAAAGTTCATCCGCTTTAGAACCACCAAAATTAATGGATAATTCTTCTTCAATCCATCCACGGCGAAGAGCGAGGTAACGATGAGAATTTCTAGGCTCAGCCAGTGAACCGATTTTTTCTTCGTATTCGAAATAGTTATTGTATTTGGAATTTGGTTTCGATTTATCCGATTTTAAGGTTTTAACAAAACCTCGTTGAGTGTAAGTATCACGCACAAACTGACGTAATTCTAAATTCTCGCTCAAGCGCTCAATCAAAATATCACAAGCACCGGCCGTTGCACTTTCAGCATCTTTGAAACCTTTTTCTTCATTTTTGAAGGTAAAAGCCCAAATATCCAAAGTTTGACCCTCTACAGGTTGAACTGTTCCGTGAGCCACGCCCCAGATCCAATCCGCCAAAGGTTCGAGTCCTGCTTCTTTAGCAAGAGTTGCTTTGCTTTTTCTTTTTTGTTTGTAGGGAAGATAAAGATCTTCAAGCAAGTTTTTATCAAAAGTAGAAAGAAGTTTTTGCTTCAATTCATCGGTCAGTTTTCCCTGACGTTCAACTTCACTTAAAATGTATCCCTGACGATTTAATACTTCATCCCATTCTTCTTTAAGATCAATGATCTTTTGAATTTTCACTTCATCCAAGTTGCCGGTTTGTTCTTTTCGGTAACGAGCGATGAATGGAAGGGTTGCTCCTTCTGCTTTCAAATCCAGTACTGCCTGAATTGATTTTTGGTTTAAAGAATTGTCGAACTGTTGAATCCAAGTATTAAAGTTCATAGGTATATTTTAAAATTTATTTTTTACGAAAACGGTTCCAAAGGCGAGATAATCCAGCCTTATCGTTATTTTTTTGAATCTCTTGAAGTTTCACTTTTTGATCTTCAGTCAATTCTCCTGGCGCTTCTGCATTGGATGCTTGATCCAGTTGTGCATCCAATTGAGGAGAGTTTTTTAACATCTCCTGAAATGAAGGTGGCAGAGTTCTTTGAAATTCATCCAGTTCACGAGCTACATCTTTACCCGCCATTGCTTTTTGCATGAGGCTTTGTAAACGAGCCATTTGCCCTTTAGGCAAACGTTGAATCGCTGAACTAAAAGTTGCTAACCAATCCAAATCCATTTTTGATGGATCAAAACCAGCTGCAGGATTACCTGCTTCAGCTGTGCCAGCATCTTGTGCAGATTGCTCTATCACAGCCGGTGTATTGCCCTGCCAAGCAGCGGTTTCACCATGGCATTTTTTTAATTTTTTACCACTTCCACAAGGACAAGGATCGTTCCTGCCCACATTTTTTAAGTCTAGATTTTCCATGAGACTTTCATGTTGCCTAAAGATTTTTGGATTGGCAATAGAGTTCGAATTGACAATCCTTGGCGAAACTTGAGACACTCTAGAAGTGAAACCCACTCTCCTTTTTTTAGGATTATTTGCTTTTTTTTCTTCACTTGCGCTTGCCGATGAAGTACCGGGCGATATCTTGGATCAAAAAGATTACGATCCCAATACTCCCTATTACCAGATCCTACCTCCGGGTTGGGCATTTGGTGCTCGTGCGATTGTTTCTGGGATTACCAATGGCGGCTATTCCTTACTTGCTGAAAAACTTTTAGGTTATCAAAAACTGGGGATTTTCTCTTTGGGTATTCACCTTGGGATTGTTCCAACTGCGCTCAATCGCTTAGAAAACATGAATTATGGCGGTGTTTTACGCTATCAATTGCATGTGATCAAAAATCAGGTCATCGTTCCTACTGCAGCTATTATTTACGATGGTTACCGGCTTAAAGATCCAGGTAACAATGTTCAGTCATTTTCAACCACAGGTGTTTTGTTAGGGGCATTCCTTAATCTTGGTTTTTTTGATTCAGAAACTGCAAGACAAGGTCACGACAGCATGGGATTGCTTCGTAGCTATCTCACGTTTGAAATGCGTCCGTCTTTCAATGTTTCCAATTCCGCATTGACGATCAATAAGACACTTTACTACGCTGGCCTTCGACTCGAAGTGGAATAAGTTCTTTGCGCATCTTGTTATTTATTGACCAGTTCATCAAGGTATAATAAAAAAATTAAACCCTCTTTGTTATTATCGTTAATGCACTCGTGGTGGAATGGTAGACACGTACGTTTGAGGGGCGTATACCGCAAGGTGTGGAAGTTCAAGTCTTCTCGGGTGCACCAATTATTTTAAACTTCAAAAGATGAAATGAGCAGATCTGCTGTGGCTTGGTTACAAGCAATGGGAGTATTGTATACTGCTGCAATTCGAAGCAAAGCTTTTACATCCACATCATGAGAATGGGGTGAAAGTGGATCCCATAAAAAGATCACCATATCGATTGCGCCTTCCACAATTTTTGCACCAATTTGCATATCTCCGCCGAGAGGACCACTTTTAAACTTTAATACTGGCAAATGAATTGCCTCTTCCACATGCATTCCCGTGGTTCCAGTTGCACAGATATTTAATTTGGTGAGTTTCTTAATGTTCCGTTTTGCCCACTCCACCATGGCTGGTTTTAAGTTATCGTGAGCAATGAGTGCGATATTTTTTTTAGACATAAGATCATCATAAACTAAAATCATTTAATATTTAGACCAATTTCTTAAATTATTGACTTGAGTGTTTTAGTCAGGTATAATGCCGACACTATGAAGTACTTTATCTTTGCATTGGTTTCATTTTTATTGAATTCACAACTGATGATTCAAACTTCTTTTTCTCAAGAAAAGGCACCGATTCAAACCGTAAAAATCATTGAAGAGAGTGCACATGTTTTAGGTTCAGGATTAGAATTGAGCTTAACCGACAAAGGCGAGGAATACCTTCATAAGCAAGCAAGACTATCGATCGATTGGGTTCGACAAGTGCTTCACAATAATCGCT
The DNA here is from genome assembly GCA_947372355.1 of Bdellovibrionales bacterium. Lineage (GTDB taxonomy): Bacteria > Bdellovibrionota > UBA1018 > UBA1018 > CAIMNF01 > CAIMNF01. The sequence goes on from CANBTI010000053.1 coordinate 7,066, forward strand.
CGGTTTACCTCTCTCAAGAACTGATTATTTTCAAATTTGATTCATATGAATCCCCTACTCAGATCAATCGTAAATCCGTTCTTCATCAAGGAGTTCACTTTGGTAAAGATGGAGATGAAGATTGCGCCGTAAAAATCATTCAAGTTGCGAGTGTTCATCAAAATGGTTCTGAAATCGGTTCACTCACCCATCACATTGAAATTCCACATTGTGGGAAATTACGTGATTTAGAAAAAGCATTTGATTTTCCACTCATGTCTAAAGGAATCGTTGAATCACCTAAATTAGAGATCGTTGCTTCTGAACAAGCTCAAATTGGATTGAATAGAATTAATGATCAATACCTAAGAGATCAAGAGAAGCTTAGAGTTAAGCGTGAAGAAGAAGAAAGAGCTAGAATTCAAAAAGAAAACGAACGCATTGAGAATGAAAGAATTGCTGCAGCCAATGAAAAATTAAGACAAGAAGAATTGGAAAGACAAAAAATTAGAGATCTTTATATCAAAGCAAAAGTTGAACTAGAGATTGCCCGTAAGAAGATCAATAAAGTGATGATGTTTCCTGTTCCATTAGAACCCCTCATTGGTTTTATTATTGATGGATCAGGTAGTATTAATAGTAGAGATTCGGTAAGCGGATTAGTTTATTCCGACCTTGCTCGTGAGCATTTATCCGCAACCCTTTCACTGTTACTTCCTACTCAGCAGTTCGTAGTTGGAATTTCTGATCACCTTGTATTTAACGAAGGTAAGCCACTTTACGCTACTCCAGAAAATATCGAACTAGTTAAATCTTGGCTTTTAGCTCATAAATCTGGAGGCATCGAAGGCTTTGATCAAGTTCTCGCTTTGCAAAAACAAGGATCTGGAAGAGCGCCTGATCGCGTATTGATTTTTACCGATGGTGAAGTTACCAATAGCAATGATGTAACCGCAGATTTCTTAAAACAATTGGATGGCAATACAGTGGTAGATATTGCGCCAATTCCAAATAGTGGTTTTATCAATATTAAGAGCGCAGGATTTAACTCTGATGAACGAAACTATAATTTCATGAGAATCGCCACTACCACCACCCATGGTGAAATTCTCAGTGAAGTTCACAATATGCCTGATCAGAACCAGATGAATGAATACAAGGCATTAATCCAAAAAGTTCTCGATGCTGCTGCAAAAGCAATGAAAACGGAAAAGCCAAAGACAAAGGAAAAGCCAAAGGCATCTAAGAAAAATAGTAAAAAACCGTTAGATTCTTGACGATGCATTGTATAGTTTTTAAGTTATCTCTCTAATTTGTCGAAAAGTAATGGATGAGATTCTATGTTCAATTCACTCTGTTTTTCGTACTAACTGCCCAAAGCTATGGAATGGATAGTTTTTCAATCTTACGTAATTTAGGTACTAATGGTGAAATGGGCAGTGATGTTCTTGAACTCATCTGTGTAAAAAACAATTGTAAAATTGTATCCATTAAAAACGAAGAAATTAAAGATTCAATTAAAATATTAGAAAAAGATGCAAAAACCGTTTTTGATGAAGCGGACCGATTAATTAAGAAACAAAAAAATATTGCTACTACTCAAAACTCACCATCGCCAATAAAAGTTGTTTTAGAGTGGAAAAATAAAAAAACTGAAAGTACAAACTTAGATTTATCTTTAATTTCATTAGAAGGAAGATTGAGAGCAAGGTTGAGAAAATGATTTTACATCTGATCTCTTTACTACTCATTCCTAGCGCTCATTCAGAAACATGGGATAAAATCTTAAATTCTTATCCAATAAATACGAAAACCACTAATATTTCCTGTGCAAAAGAGGAAGGGCTATGTGGAGAACATCCCTATCAAGAAATCTGTAATGAGATTAAAAATTCAAAAACGGATCAAATTAAAAACGAATTAAGAAAAAAAATAGCATCCACTAACGCAGGTGATGCCTTTGAACTTCAATATAAAAAAATAATGGATCGATTTAATGATTTAGGAATCGAAACTAGTGAAGAAGGTAAACTAAATGCGGCTTCGGATCTATTTGATGAAGCACATACACAAATAAAACTGGTTGCAACATTAGAAGGCAGTGCATACAAAAAATTCTCGCAAAACAGCATTAATTTAAATAAACTATATGAATCCATTCGGTCTTCACTGATGAACCACATCCAAAATTCATCAAGTTTTGATCGCAAATCTGACTCAACCGAAATTAATCCATCCGCACAAGATATTATTAATAAACTTAAAAGTGTAAAACTAGAAACCGCTCAAAGCATTTCAGAAGAATCTAAACCCACAACAAAACTAGAAATTGCAGCTTCAATTTCAAAACTAAGTATGTTCTTTCAAACATGCGGACAAGATGGATTAGAGATTAATGCGTTTTATGATCCATTATCGAATACCTTAAAAATTTGTCCTGGGTTTTTAATTCAAACATTAAGCGAATCGGGTGGTAATTTAGAAGCATTCACTAGCGTATTAGGACATGAACTTGGGCATTCGATTGATGCCGTCAATACCATACCTATTGAGCATCAAACAGAATTTCAACATCAGTTTAAAGATTCAAAAGTAATTACAGATAATGAATACTGCTATAACAATTTCTTAAACTGCATTCAAAAAAATTACATCGATGACAATATTGATCATTTTGGAACTTTAAAGGGGATGATTGATCAACTGAAGCTTAAAGGATTACCAAATTTATATATCGAATTAAAAAAATTAGAGGAAAGTAAAAATCTTGATATAAACGATATTGCACTCGTAAAATCAAATATATTAACTGGGGAATCATTGCTCAGTAACTATGAATTTCAATATAGTGAACTCATCAAACAGTTCAAAAATCCAAATAACATCAAAGAAGTACAAAAAAGGGAACTCACGGCAGATTACCATGGTACCATTGCACTCTTGGAACAAATCAAATCATTGGCTCCAAAAAATCGTGGGACATTCATTAAATCTAATTTAAAGTTTTTCTGCGGAACAGCGGCTGGAAATCGAATTCGCAAAATTAAATACGATGGTGTGAACGACGCTGTTCATCCACCGAATTCTTTTAGAGTAGAAATGGCACTTCGTAACCCTGAGATCAGAAGCCTTTTAAACTGCAAACCCCTTGTTACGCCGAGACCTTGGTGCGATACTAAGTAAAATAAACCAATAAAAACAATTACTTAATACATTTTACATTAAAATCATTTAATTATTGACGACTCAACTAATTTTGTTTAATAAATGGGCAGAATTAGAGGAGTACACCGTGATTAAAAGTTCGCTTTTAAATACAGCCATGAAAGTAGGAATCGTTTTACTCGCTTCCCCTACTTTATCTTATGCACAAAGATTCATCACTCCTACTCATGTTGCAATCAATGCTCATGAGGGACAAGTGATGGCTGGTAAATATCAATTCGAGAACAATACACAAAGTTCAGTATTCGTGATCAGTGCGCACACCAACGATAAAAACTGCAAAGCTCAACTCACCCATGGCATCTATAAACCATATCAAGCTGGAACAATAAGATTTGAATGCCATGCTTTATCCGAAAAAACTTATCGTCATTCGGTTCTCATTCAATTTAGTACAGGCGTTGAAAAAGAATTAGTTTTATCAGGAACTGTTTATCCAGAACTAGAAAATCCATGTTCTGATATACGAATAGATGCGAAGGGTGGTTCAATGGAAAAAATTGTTGAAGTTCTACCCAATGTTGCTCAAATTGGAGGCTCCTGCTCATTTCATACTGCTGCTCAAATGTATGATGCGTGGAGATTTCAACATGCAACTCAAAACATTAATGACTCAAATCAAATGAGTTCTCCAGTTGTGTTAGATTTTGAAGTAAAAAAGCAAAATAAACAAAAAAACTTTTCCGGTGGAAACATTAACAGTAACTTGGAATTGCTATTTAAAAAAGGATCATGCCCACGTAAATACTTCAATGAAACTACGGGTAGAAACTTTGATGAAGAAATGTATGAAAAATTCTACTACTCTTTTAACCACACAAAAGATGCTAACGATCTAATCCGATTGGTTTACAATAAAATAAATATGAATGATTTTTACGAGTTCAATTCCAATCCAGATATGGGAAAAGTGATGACCAGTATTTTACTTGAAGATTTCGTATCTTTTATTGCTGAAGTCATACCACCTCGATGCGACTCAAAAGAAAGATTAAGAACAAACATTAAATACAAAATACTCAATAGAAATTTTAGTGCTGAGATTTTTGGGTTTTATTGGCATAATTCAGATTCAGTAAAACGTGAAATCAATAATGAATTAGATCAGGGAATATCAAAAGCCCTTCCCGTGGGCATTTCGTACTGCTCTACTGTTTTAAATGAAGGAAAAAACTTTGAGGAAATTAAAAGCACCAATGAAGATTCAGGATGCGGAAATCATGCTTCAATGATCATTGGACGACGAAAAAATCGCAAAACTGGTGCATGTGAGTTTTTGCTCAGAAATAGTTGGAGAGCTGGATACACCTACAGTCGATCATGGGAATCTGATGTGGGTAAAAGCCAAGTTTGGATTGATGCTGATACTCTTTCCGATTCAATCTATTCCACTACGAGAATGGTAGCTTACTAATCTTTGTGAGAATCGAGTACTTTTTTGATTTCTTCAAAAGTATGCACTTTACCCTTACCCACACCCGGACAAAAAGTAGCAATTTCTTTATTCCAAACTCTTGGACTCATGTTCTCAGGCCAGAATGGCCATGTTCTACAATGCTGGGGGCGAGCTTCATAGACTGTGCATTTTTTATCCTCTAAAAACATGCAATCCCCTTTATTTTCTACCGGATCCAGTAAATGAACATTGCCATCCTTTGTTCCACAGTACTGTTTTTTAAACTGCATGCGTGTGAGTTTAAAGTATTTAGCGAAACGTTTTTGATCATCATCGGTAAGATACACAAAACCGTAACTACCACGAGAGGTGCAACACTTTCCGGATCCCTGACATTCAAACTTAATTCCTTCAGCATAAAATGGTTTGCGAGACATTATTTTGCTCCTATCACTTGTGCACTCAGGGTTACCACTCGATCTAAAACGGTTTCCAACATCGCTTTATAGAAACGGGTTTCAATGGAAGGATCTTTCTTAAAAACTTCTTCTAAATCACTTCTCAGTAATGATAGTAGTACTGAATCTTCTTTTGCAATTACGGTTGCTGTTCTTTTCGATTTTTGTACCAACGCGATTTCTCCAAAAAATGAATCGGGTAAATATTCTTTTAGCATTTTACCTTTGCTCTCAATATTCATTTTTCCTTTTGCCAGAATGTACATGCAATCGCCTTCATCACCCTCTTTAATCACCGTATCGCCAGCTTTAAACTTCTCAATTTCACAAATAGCTGCAATATGAGTTTGCTGTACATAATCCATGTATTTACTCAGGGGGGTTTTACCCACTAGATGAATGCGATCGGAAGCCTTAATTTCAGTAGTATGAACAACTTTTTTATCGGATATCTCATCATTTTTAAAATGAATTTGAATTAATGAAGAATCATCACCACTGGTTTTAGCGCACTTTTCAATCCATGTTTTCATCGGAAGCTCTTGAATGAGATCATGAACAAAGGCTGTCATTGTTTGAGGAGTATTGAGTGCTGTATAAACTCCATCGGTACATAAAAACAAACTATCGTTAGGCTCAAATTCAATCTTCAGTAAATCAGGTTGATTAAATTGAGCATTTCCAAAAGCACGCGTGAGCGATCTTGCCAATGGACTCTTCAGAGCCACATCCATCGGCATTCCCATTTTAATCAATTCATCTAATCCACTATGATCTCTAGTGAGTTGATATAATTTCCCAGCTCGAAAAAGATAAGCACGACTATCACCGATATGACCTAAAATCGCAAAACGCCCATTAAACCAAAGTACGATACAAGTGGTAGCGGCTACTTTATAAAATGGATTTTTTTGAGCCAAGCCACTTAATGTTGATTGAGCTTCAGCAAAAACATTTTGCATCACTTCCTGCATTGCTTGTAATCTTTTGGTTCCGATTAATAAAGATTCATTTTTTTTAAATTCAGAATTAGCTTTGATTAGTTTTTCTTGAATCACTTTTGTGATCAATTCAGATGCAAGTTTTCCTTGTCCACCTTCACTCACTCCATCACAAATGATATAGATTCCTTCTTGTTCATGAGTAAAAATGGAATCATCATTCTGAACATGTCTGGAACCTTGTTGGGTTAAAGCTGCTGATTTAAGCTGGATCATAAAACTATAGTAACACTGGAATTTGAAATAAAAAAAGGGCAACTGAGATACTCAGCTGCCCTTTTAGAAATAATATTTAAAAAACGATTATTGTGGTTTGTACCAGCAAAGAGGGCGAGTTCCTAATTTATCGCCTTTTTCAACTGCACAAGCTCCGGTAGATGGATCACTTGTTCCGAAATCTTCAGTGTATGAAACACCACAGATAGAACCATTGAAATAAGTGTCTAAGCGACATTGAGCAGCTGGATGATCATCATCTGTTGCTTTAACTTTTGATGGATCTGGAGTATCAAACGCTGGTTTTTTAGAAGCGTTTAGTTTTCCACCATTTGAAAGCATCCAAAGAAGATTTGCTAAATCGTTTCCACCCATGGATTCACGGATACAAAGATTGATCTCCTGAGCAGATTTAAAGGTAGAAGAACATTGAGCCTTCACTGTGCTTGGTACTGACATTGTTGAAACTGCAGTCGCATTGTCTGCTTTTTCGAATACACGTCTGAAACATTTCATCGTTGCGAAATAATCAGCTTGTCCTTCATTTGCAGCCCATTCAGGAGTGTGATCATTGCTTCCCACTTGTGGAAAACCACCAAGATGATGTCCAAGTTCATGACAAACAACGAGTGCGAAACCATCAGCTGTCGTTGCAGTATGACGAGCTAATCCGCCGTACATGTTTAGAATCCAAGTTTTACCTTGTTGTTGAGCTGATGCATTTACAGTTCCATCTTTCCAAAGACGGTTCATTTTTAATTTTGCACCTTTAGATTTGATGATTGGTTCGTAAAACGCGACTACTGAATCCATAACACTATTAAATGTTTTTTCATCAATACCACCAGCCATCTCCATTCCTACTGGAATGTTGAGATTATTTTTTGGTAAAAAATCGCAGTGTTTTTTTGTTGTTGCAGCGAAAGCTGTAGTTTGAATTAATACTAAAGCTAAACTTCCTAGTTGTTTAACAGAGATCATTTTTAATTACCCCCCTTGGTAACAATTTTGCTCAATCCTTGAGTAATTAAATGGTCTCAAATTTTTGTCGTTTTACAAGAAGAAAAAATGGTATTTACCCATTATTCTAACTTATTAAATAAAAGAGGATGGTTGAAAAATTCAACCATCCTCTTCAATTAAAATTATAAATCAGAATTATTTTACAGGTTTATACCAGCAAAGTGGGCGAAAACCGTATGTATCGCCTTTTTCTGTAGCACATGCACCTGTGATAGGATCTTTCTTTCCGAATTCTTCAGTGAAAGAAACTGGGCAGATTGAACCAGCAAAATAAGTATCTAAACGACATTGAGCTTCTGGATGACTGTTGTCAGTTTTAGAAACTACTTTTGTGTTTGGAGTATCAACGGATGGCATATCTCCAGATAATGATTTTTGTCCGTTAGACAAAGACCAAAGAAGATTTGCTAACACTTGACCAGCCATTGCTTCACGTAAACAAACGTTGATTTCAGATGTTGATTTGAAATTTTCGTTACATTTAGCTTTGATGGTTTCAGGGATAGACATTGTAGAAACTACAGAGTTATCAACATTTTGATAAACAAGACGGAAACATTTCATTGTTGCGAAATAATCTGCTTGTCCTTCATTTGATGCCCATGCATTACCAGTTAAGATTCCACCTGATTGTGGAAATCCACCTAATTGGTGACCAAGCTCATGACACATGACTAGTGCAAAGCCATCTTCAGTTGTTACTGAGTGACGAGCCAATCCACCGTACATGTTAAGAACCCAATTTTTACCTTGGCGTTGAGCTGAAGCGTTTACTGTTCCATCAGTCCATAAACGGTTAACTTTAAGTTCTCCGCCTTTAGCCTTGATAATTGGAGCATAAAATGAAGAAACATTATCAATTACTTTGTTAAATGTTGCTTCATCAATTCCACCAGACAATTCCATTCCCACTGGAATGTTCAAATTGTTTTTTGGAATAAAATTACAGTGTTCGTGTTTTGAATGACTTGCGAATGCAGCTGATTGTAGAAACAATACAGCAATAGCTAATACAGAATTGGTTTTCATCATAACGTTCCCCCATTTGATATATAACCCCTGCTCACCAACCATCATTAGTATGATGAGACTCAATCCTTTGAGTTTTTTGATGGTCTCAAAATTTTGGCGATTTACAACAATATTTTGTCGCTCAAAAATTTTATTTATGATGACTAGAATAAATCAGTTCTGAACGCCTGTGTCATATCCATGCCTGGTTTTACTAATTTTAGCTCGATCATTTGATCGTAAAGTTTCTTCCAACGATCTAAACTCATTATTCCTAGGCCTTTTTGCTTAGTTTCCTTAGTAGAAATAAAAGCGTCCTGAAGTTTAGTTGCCTCTTCAAAAGTAGCGATATCCATACTTGGATTCATTTTTTGCATTGCTTCATTGGTTGATTTTGGATTTTTTAAATACGTAGTCCAACCTTGACGAGTTGCTTTCAAAAAAGCTTTTACCATTGTTGGGTTTTCTTTAATCGTATCTTCGTGAGCGATGACAACCGTAAGATAAGGATTGAATCCGGATTCTGAAATTAAAAAGGTTTTAGGATTGATTCCCTCGCGTCTTGCAGCAATAGGCTCAGCAAAGATAAAACATTGTTGTGAGTAATTTTTATCTTTAATGAATGATGTGATTCCACCCGTATAGGGAACGAGTTTGGCTTTCATCGGAGAAAACTTTTTTTCAAGCCAAAGAGTATAACTCAAACCCTTTTGGAGTGCGATGGTGCCTTCACTTTGAAATAATTCCTTTAATGAATTCACCTTCTTTTCAGGATGAATCATGAAACCCTGAGGATCCTCTTGATAAACTGCATAGAGAGCAACAATTTTTGCTCCTTGAGCACGCGCTAAAATTACTTCATCTGCAGCAGCAAGACCAAACATCGCTTTTTTAGCTGCAACCATCTGAGGATCTGGTTGTCCGGCTCCGCCTGGTAAAACAGCAAATTTAGTTAATCCGGCTTTTTCGTAGTCTTTATTCAAAAGAGCTTCATAAAAACCGCCGAATTCAGGCTCGGGTTTCCAGTTGAGTGCAAGTTCTTGTGCAAAAATTTGTTGATTGAACGCAAGTATCCCTAAAATCACTAATATATTTTTCATCTGTGCTTTAATAGAATCCGATTTAGAAATGAAACGAAAGAAAAAAATGCAATTCCCAAAATTGCCGCTAATAATACTGCAGCAAATACTCGATCCACTCTTTGCTGATTGCGAGCTGCATCAACTAATCCACCGAGCCCACTACCCGAAATAAATTCTCCAACAATGGCACCAATCACCGCTAATCCACCTGCAATTTGAAATCCACCCAGTATCTGAGGAATAGCGAAAGGCAATCGCAACTTAAACAAAACCTGAACAGGACTAGCGTCCATCATCTTAAATAATCCTAATAATTGTGGATCCGTAGAAAGTAAGCCCAGTACACTATTCGCAATAATTGGAAAAACAGAAACGATAAAAGAAGATGCTATTACAGTGGGCATTCCGTAACCAAGCCAAATCACTAATATGGGTGCAATGGCGATGATCGGAACGGTTTGAAAAAAAAGTGCATACGGATAAAACATTTCGCGAATATTTTTTGAATAAGAAAGGATCAATGCGGAAATCAAACCCACGATCATGCTGATCGATAAACCCAACATGGAAGCACCAGAGGTTTCTAA
>CANBTI010000054.1 GCA_947372355.1 Bdellovibrionales bacterium
CACCAAGCAATCGCTTGATGGGCTTTTTTTATTTCTACATCTTCAAATAGGAATTATCTAAAATAAATATGATATTAGATTCAAATGAGCTTTGATTTACAGCCTATTTTAACTGGTCATTTGATCTACCTGAGACCCCTTCAAGAAAATGATTTTGAAAGTCTTTATACAGTCGCTTCAGATGATTTAATTTGGGAGCAGCATCCACAAAAGGATCGTCATCAAAAGAATATATTTCAGAAATACTTTCAGTCAGCAATTCAGTCAAAAGGTGCCCTTTTGATTCAAGATGTAAAGACGAATGAGGTGATCGGCTCGTCTCGTTATTATGAATTAGATTCAAACGGCGAGTATGTTTTTATTGGTTATACGTTTTTAGCTCGTAAATATTGGGGAGGTGTTTTTAATCATGAATTAAAAAAGCTTATGATTAATCATGCTTTTAAACATGTTTCTGAGGTGAGGTTTCATGTGGGTGAAAAGAATTTAAGGTCTCAAAAAGCGATGGAAAAAATTGGCGCAGAACTTTTGGAAAAGATATTTGATCCTATTAAATACCCTGATTTGGATGTGAGATTTATTTATAGTGTTAAAAATAAAAAAGCATCTCGTTAAAGATGCTTTTTTATTTAAAATATTAAGAAGTAAAAAAACTATTTCTTTTTAGCTGTGATTTTACGTTTAATGCTAGCTTTTTTCTTAGCTTGGTTTTTACGGTTCTTCATTTTTTGTGTAGTTTGCTTACGGCCTTTTCCCATGATTTGATCCTTTCGTTGATCTTAAAAATATAATTAATACTGATGCTAGATAATGCTGAGACTCAGGTCAAGTAAAGTATGGGTATTCAAATGTATAGAAATGAATAATTTACTTAATTTAAGCAAATATCGAGCATGTTTTGATCTATCCTATTATTAAAAGTGATAAAAATCATAAATTTTTTTGGTCTGAAGTAAGATAGTTCTCCTAAAAGACTAAGTGGTTAAGTATTTATTCATCAATAATTACAGTAGGTTATTGTCAATAAATATATTCAATTTTCTATCGTATAACCCGATAAGTATTATGGGGGAAACCGACCTAAAATGTTGTTTGAGGATAAAAAACTTCATCTTGAATCAGTGGAAAACTTGATTCAATGTCCGATACACACGATTGAGCCTTTTGCGCTCATGCTTGCTCCTGCGTATATGCTCATGAAGTTAAACCAAAAGTTAGTTTCTGTGAAAGCACCTCTGGATTTTTTTACCGCCGATGAACTGCAACGACTAAAAGTAAATGAAGTTTTCTATTTTCCAAAATTTATCAAAGCTTCGGTAAGATTCCAAACAGCAGCAAGACTAATCAGAAAGTTTTTAACACTACAACAATCTGAACTAAAGTCTGCTCCATTTGAAATTTCAAAAGAATCATTTAGTGTACTCAGTGATTTGTGGGGAAATAAAATTCAAGTTGAACCATTTTTTATGGCAATTTTTACGGATCAATTATGTGATCCATTGGAAAATGAAAAAATGCTTTGGGCACGAGAGAACGCTGTAATTAATCATGATCATGGTTTGCTTTTATCTGGAACCTTGGTTTTTATGGCACTTCATTTAGGATGGTTTGATTTAGATAAACTAAATCAATATCGAAAAACAATTTATGAAAGAACTGTTCAAGGTGAACAATGGCTAACTCCAACATCAGAGATTGAATCTTTGGTTTGTGATATTAACAAAATATTAAAACATGAACCTGCGATTAGTCTTCATACTTTAGGTGGACTATCAAAAGAATGGTCCAATAAATTAATTTCAAGGCTTCAAGTGCTGGGAACTAAAAATACCAGTAAAATTTCTGAATCAGTTTCAATTTTTGGTGAAGAGGGGTTTGCGGCATGAGCAAATTACTCAAATTAGGTCTGGGGAATACGGTAGCAGAAAACACTTTGATTTTTCATGGCGGAATTACATCCAGAGATTCATTCGGCAGGATTACAGATCTTCTCGCGGCGTGGATTAAAAAAGAACATACCATAAATCAAAAAACATCAGGGGACTTAAGAGTATTGGTTCAGGGTTTACTTGAATTTGCATTTAAAGAGAACGGTTCAAGTGTGGGGCATTTAGAGATTGCCCAGGAAAATCAGCAACTGTTTATCAGTCTTCGGTTTGAAAATTATATTGTTGGCTTAGAAGACGATATTGAAAAGAAACTAGCGCAATATTGGCTAAATTCAGAAGAATCTTTCTTAATTAAAAAAATTCTATATCCTCAAGACCGTGTAGAGGTTCGCTTCATGAAAAAGTTGAACCTTTTAGAGTGGAGAATTATTCGTTCACTGGATTTGAGTAGCATTAAACTTGATGCGGTTTCCTTTCAGGTTTACTCAAATGAAGAAGATACTTTTGATTCGACTCACTCAAATTTTATTGAAATGGGCGATGTGCAGTATGAGGACTGGATCTCTGAGGTTTATAAAAACTCTCTGGATAAAAATAAGTCTGGAGAATTATTTCATAATGGTGAATCAGTACAAGGCGAAGAAGAGTGGGCAAGAGTCGTTTCCAACCATGATGAAAAAGAAATTGAAAAAAGAGTCATCACCTTTAAAGCTAATGCTGAAGAATCTAGCGCAGTAGTTGGTGGAAATAGTTTTGTTGATGATAAGACTGTTTTGATTGAAAAAACAAAACAATATGAAAATTTTCTAAAAAATAAGGAAAAACAAATTCAAAAACTCAATGTAGAAAAGGCGAATCTTCAAAAAAAGATCGATGAAATGATTAAGGCTAGTCAAGCTGGGGATACTAAACAAGTACAGTTATTTAGAGATAAAGCCATGCAGATGTTTGAAATGGCTAAGGGGCTTCAAGAGGAAAAACAGAAACTTGAAAAAACTGTTTTTGAATTAAAAAGAAGTAATGAAGTAGCAGCAAGTGGCACAGTTTCTGGCGGTAAAGCTCCTAATGAGACTCCTGGTTTATTATTGCAGATTGAAGAGTTAACGAAGAAGAGCGATCGTCTAAATAGAGCGTTGGAAACTGAAAAACAAAAAATTAAAGTACTTTCTGATCGCGCTGTTGCTGCTGAAAAGGAAGCTCAAAGCTCAACACCGTTGATTGCAGATTTAGAAAATAAAATTGATGTTGCTCTTAAGGCTGGGCAACAGCACAAAAAAGAAACCGAAGCGGTAAAACAAAAGTTGGTTCAATCCAATGCAGAAACCAATAAAATTAAAAATGATTTGCTGAAAGCTAACGCACAGATTCAAACCTTAATGAAAAGACAAGCTGGCTAAGTATTATTCGGTTTAAGGTTCCACTCGCATAGTTTTTGAGAAGCGAGTGCAAAAGCAGAAATTTTATAGATTAATCTCATTCCAACGTTAGAATCCCATTCATCATTTGCTTGATTGATTTCAATAGGAGAGCCGTCTTGATCGATAATGGGAGCAACTTCTACTACGTCAAAACCAATGATTTTTCGTCCTGAATTGGCAAGAGAGCGTAGAATTTGAATGGCTTCAGGATAGTCGAGTCCTCCTGGAACGGGGGTTCCCGTGTGAGGACAAAAACGAGGATCGAGTCCGTCGATATCAAAACTAACCCAAACATTTGCTGGAAGATCCTTGATGATGTCTTCAGCAATTTTAGTAAAAGGCTCACCACTCATTTTTCTTTGGTTTAAGTGTTGATCATAAAACACATTAAAACGCTGTTTTTGTGAAGAGGTAAATTCGAATTCTTCTTCACAAAAATCACGAATACCTACTTGTATGATTTTTTTAATCTCAGGAATCTGAGTGGATGCATTGTACATGATCGAGGCATGTGAGTGCTCAAAGCCTAGGTATGCTTTTCTAGTGTCAGAGTGTGCATCAAAGTGAAGAATGCCAAATTCTTTATATTGTTCAGCCGCGGCTTTGAAAGCTCCAAACGGGGTAGAGTGATCTCCACCAATGAGAGCGGGTATTTTATTGTTTTTAAAAATTTGAGAAATTTCATTTTGCACAAATGTGTTCACAGTTTTTGAATGTGAATTGACTAGCGCTAGATTCTTTTTTAGTTCGGCAGAATCTTCAATTTCACCAAAAGCTTCAATGATCGTTTGAGCAAGAATTTTAGAGCGTTTATTGAGTTCAAAGATCTCTGGAGAAATGGGAAGAGCATGCATTCCTGCAAGGTATGGATTTTTTACATCCAAATCAAACACATCAATTTGTGCACTGGCATTGATGATTGCTTCTGGTCCATGAGATGTTCCAGCACCATAAGAAGTAGTAGCCTCCCAAGGAACTGGTAGATAGACAATTTTTGAATCTTTAAAAGAATGCGGCAGCCCAAAAATTCCTGAATTAGGATCGGCTGCCGCATTTGGATTATATTGATTAGAACTAGTTTCCATTACTGAGATCTTCTAATTCACCTGTACCGTAAATTAAATATTCAGCAGAGTACATTTCATATCTAGTGGTAGTAGGTGATGACCAAGTAATGATCACTTGTGCTCCAGCAACTGGATCTTCTTCTGATCCAAAATTAATGATGCTAGCAAGTTCTACTTTCATTTTCAAAGTACGATCCGTTTTTAAGTGGATGTTGGTTGGCACTACACTGATTTGTCCTAAAAACTTGCCTTTACCTTTGAAAGATCCGCCATAGAAGTAAGTGATGCGGTAATCAAAACCACCTGCGGAGCCACCATAGATATTGGTGAACTCTACGCGATAAACTTTTGAAACTGGTTTAGACCATTTTTGAAGTTGTGCCCAACTAGTGATTCCGGTTGGAACAGCAGATGTTTTAAATACATCGAACTCAGCATTTGGTTTGTTGGTGATAATGAAGTCCCAAATTTTTCCGCCCAAAGCAATGATTTGTCCAAGATTAATCTTATTTGGATTAGTGCTGGCAGCATTGATATCAGTAGTTGGATCAATCAAAATTGGCCCAGAGCTTGGTGATGGTGAAGTAGAAGGAAGAGTGGTTGTAGAAGTTGAAGTGGGTGAAGCTGCAGGTGTTGGTGTTGGTACAAAATCAGGGAGTAAACCCATTGCTTTGTATTCATTAGTAACCTCCTTCACGGAGACTTTTAATTGCGCCTGAGCGAAAGCAGAAGAAGAGATAAAAAAGACACTTAAAAACAATCCTAATTTAATCATCGTAACCCCCTTAAAAAGTTGCGACTGATTTACCGAATTATTGTGCAATATGCAATGAAATGATCTTTTTATTATTGTTAACGCAACTCGTTATAAAGATTGAACGGTTTCGATCATTCCGCGGATAGAAACTTGGCCGGAATAATTCGTAAAAACAACTTTACCGGGCTTGAAGGAGAATTTTTCTGAAATCTCCTCTAAATATTGAGTGAGTTTTAGGGAATAGATTGGGATGGCGCGTTGCCATTTGGTGATTTCAATATGGGCAGGCTCCGCGTTGACTCCCAATAACTGAGTCGTTTCGGCCTTAATGATTAATTTTAGCTCATCTTCAGTAAGTGTCACAGCAGATGGATCAGAGGTGCCACCATACATCACGGTGAGGGAGACTTCGTCTTCACGTAGAGTGCGCCCAGAAAAAGCGCTGGAGTTAAAGAGGCAGCCGAGCATTCTTAGGTTTTCGCCTCTTGGAATGAGAACGCCAACACCGTGAGGCGCTTTATTTTTAAATGCATGTTTAGAAATAAATACAGTGGCCGTTACCAATGGACTGTAATCAACATCATGAGTTGGAGTGGATAAAACTAAATTCCCTTCAATAGAGTTGAGATCCATGATGTTGGAATTTAGTTTAATTTGATCTTTTAATTGAGACTCTAATTTAAGAATTAAATCTTCAGTTCCATTTTTAAAAACCATCATTTGAGCCCGTTTGGTTTTCGGCTTTTTCCGAAGTGATCTTAAGTGTTGGAATAAGGATTGATTCGTTTTTGTTGGGAGGAGTTTTGGAAAACTCAGTTTTGTATTTAATTCACTGGGGAGACAAGCAAATATACCTGCAGTGAAAGGGGCTAATAAATACTGGGTTGCGGCTGTTCCCAAATAGGCATTTCCCCATTCTTCCAGGGTGAGATTCTCCAGTTTTTTGGTCAGTTTTGGTTTCCGAAATAAATGAACAATAGTCGAGAGAATTTCTAGGAAACTAAGAGGCATTCTCCGCATTTTACCGTTTCGATAGATGTAACGAGCTTTAGATTTTGGATTTACAGGAAGAAGTTCAACATTTAATTCATTTAAAAAATTTTGAACGGTTTCATTCACTAAAATACTATGCGCTGCGGTTTCAACTAAACCATGAGGTGTATGTTTTGTTTCGATGAGTCCACCGCATCGATTTGATTTTTCATGAATGGTGACCTGATAACCCTTTTTTTTAAGAGCATAGCCAATGAGGAGTCCACTAATGCCCGCTCCAATAATGGTCACGCGCTTATCTTGAATATTTAAGGTACCAATCATGATTTTATACCGTTTGAGAAAATAGTTTTGTTTCTGGTGCTTTACGAATCAATCTTGCATCAAATGCCATGCAAACATTTCTCAAAAATGCACGTCCCTCTTCTGTTACTTCGCAAGAAGTTGCTGTGAGTTTTACCAACCCATCTTTTTGCATTTCTGAAAGCTTCTCAACTACATGATCGAGAATTGGAGTTTGATCTTGTGGATTGCTCCAATCTGTTTTCATTTTAGTCATTAAGTTCAAAATGTGTTGACGAAGGATTAGATCTTCTTCATTGAGAAGATGTCCACGCATGATTGGAATTTTATTTTCATTTACAAGCGATGTGTAGGTTTCAAGAAGCTTTTCGTTTTGTGCAAATGAGGTCCAAGCATCACCAATGGCAGAAACACCGAGTGCTAATATCGGAGAAACGCTTCTGCTGGTGTACCCCATAAAATTACGGTGAAGAGTTTTGTTGTGAGTTGCAGTCGTGAGTGAATCTGTTTTAAGGGCAAAATGATCCATTCCAATTTCAATGTATCCCGCAGCTTCCAGAAGTTCGCGACCTCTCTCATAGAGCGCTCTTTTTTCATCTCCACTAGGAAGATCCGCTTCTGTAAAACGACGTTGACTGGCTTTGATCCAAGGTACATGTGCATAACCGTAAAAAGCAATGCGATCTGGTTTAAGAGTGATGACGTGAGCAATCGTTTGCTCCACGCTGTTAATGGTTTGAAGCGGTAACCCGTAAATCAAATCGTAATTCACGCTCGTAAAGCCTAATGATCTCGCGTCGTCGGTAATTTTTCTAACTTGTTCAACCGATTGAACTCGGTGAACGATGTCTTGAACTTTTGGATCGAAATCTTGAATGCCGAGACTGATTCTTCTAAAATTAAATTTTTTCAACACTTCTAAATGTTCAAAAGAGGTAACGCGAGGATCCACTTCAATCGAGAACTCGTAATCAGGATGAAGTTCGCAATGTTCCATTAACCCACCCAAGATTTGTGTCAGTTCTGCTGGTGTGAAAAAGGTGGGAGTGCCTCCACCAAAGTGCAGCTCGCTTAGTTTTAGTTTTTTTCCAACCATTCCCAATTTTTCACGATAAAGTGAAAATTCTTTTAGGATGGTTTGGATATACGGACCGGAAACACCGTGATTACGGGTAATGCGTGTGTTGCATCCACAGTAAGTACATAGTGACTCGCAAAATGGAATATGAACGTAAATCGCTGCACCAGTATTATCGATTTGAGCTTTATCCAGTGCTCCTTTGAGCGAGTTTACCCATTCATCAGCGGTGGGTGAAAGATCCCAATAGGGAACGGTTGGATAGCTGGTGTAGCGTGGTCCTGCAACGTTGTATTTTCTGTAGAGTTCAACATTCATTTTGAAAATACCTCTTTTTGATATTTGAGAAAGTTTCGAACATTTTGTTCAGGTGTCCATTGAAGTACACCATGACCTAAGCCGCAAACCCAACCCTTGAGTTGTGCGCTTGGAAGTTTTAAAACAGGTTCAAAAAATTTTTCGATTTCTTTCATGCACACGGCTTCAGGTAAAATCATGAGATTTGGATCAAAGTTTCCTTGGATTGACCAACGGTCTCCAAACTCTTGAAGTGCATTGACGATGGGATAGTTCCAATCAATGCCCAGGCATTCAAAGGGTAATGAGTGGAAATGTTGCCAATGAGATGGGCCAGTTCCTTTGGTGTAAAATACAACCGGGGTATTTGGGTATCGACGACGAAACTGAACCAAGACTTCTTGAATCGTAGGAATCACCAATTCTCGATAAAGAGCAGGCTCAACTTCACCAGCGCAAGTATCCATCATGGCAACCGCATCAGCACCAGAACTAGCCTGCAAGCACATGTTTTCAATCAATAGTGGTATGATGTGTTTGCAAAACCCTTCGTATCTACCATCGGTGAGGCCAGCGTAAGCGTCTTTTAAGCCTTGCCCGCCATTTGCATTCGAAGATTGATGTGAGCCTGCAACAGCATAATAAAATAAAGTAAGTGGACCACCAACAAAACCTAAAAGAGATTTTTCACTCGCCAGTTTAGAGCGGATCATTTGCAGCGCTTTTCCTTGATAGGAAATTTCGTTCACTAATTCTTGTGTGGTTTTTTTCTCGGGATTGAGTTTAGAAAGTGAAGCTACATCAGTGATATGCCAATCCAGTTTTGGGCCAGGAACATATTGCAATCCCATGCCGAGAACTTCGAGAGGGAATAAAAGATCAGAAAACAAAATAGCAGCATCAAAATCAAAGTCATTGATCGGGCCAAAAGTAACTTCAGTAGCAGCTTCTGGAATTTTACAAAGCTCTAAAAAAGTATAGCGTTGCTTCATTCTTTGGTAATGAGAGTGATAACGGCCAGCTTGCCTCATGAACCATACTGGGGGGCGATTTGTGTTTTTTTTGAGAACTGCATCTAAATATAGGGACGGTTTGTTCGTGTTCATCATGCTTCTCTTTCGATGAGATAACCCACGCCGCGTACACTGCGAATCGTGGTTGGATTATTAGGATCAGGCTCGATCCACTTTCTAAGTTTTAAAATAAAATTATCAATAGTTCTAGGGGTGGGATATTCGTCTTCACTCCAGACCACGTTTAGTATTTCGTCTCGGCTGACGACTTCACCTCTTTTTTCATAGAGCAGCTTTAATAATGCACACTCCTTATGAGAAAGATTGAATTTCTGATTATTGATAATGATTTCGTATTGCTTGAAATGAACAGTAGCATTGCCGATTTTAATTTCGCCTATTTGAGGAGACGATTCTTGAATGTATTTTAGTCGCTTACTTGCATTTTGAATACGAAGAAGAAGTTCTTTAAAATTAAATGGTTTAACTATGTAATCTTCAGCCCCCAATTCTAAACCGTGAATTCGATCTTCGGTAGTACCCGCAGCGGTAAGAAAAACAATCACTACTTCGGGATGTTTTTGGCGAATGATTCGACCCAAATCAAACCCACTGCCATCTGGCAATTGAACATCAAGTAGAGCTAGGGTGATTGAGTTTTTTTCTAAAATAGATTTTGCTTCAGCAATGGATTGAGCCCAAAAAACTTGGTAGCCCTCCATTTGTAAGCGATCTCTTACTGTGGAACCAACATTCACTTCATCTTCCAGTAGGAGTAAATTAATTTGCACTTTTAATCTCTCCATCTAGTTTAAATCTGAGTGCGGCAATAAACTCGCCTTTTTCAGAGTTTTTAAATGATTGAAAGGATGCGCTACCAGCCATTTTTTCCATTAAAGTTTTAACTAAATAGAGCCCAACGCCGGCTCCTTGAGAGTTTGAACCACGGTAGAAAAGTTTACCTAAAAATTTGGATTCGGCATGTGGAATTGAATTTTCATGGATGATGTCGACTAGAAGTTCACCATTGATTACTCCACTTCTCATGACTAATTGAGCGGGCATGAATGAA
The DNA here is from genome assembly GCA_947372355.1 of Bdellovibrionales bacterium. Taxonomy (GTDB): domain Bacteria; phylum Bdellovibrionota; class UBA1018; order UBA1018; family CAIMNF01; genus CAIMNF01. The sequence continues at coordinate 9,888 of CANBTI010000054.1, forward strand.
GAATATTTTATGGCATTATCCATTAAGTTTCTGAATATAATGGTGACGGCAGCGGGATCTGCGATCACAATTTCATCTCCCATTTCAATACTAAGATTCAATTTGTTTTGAGCGGTGGTATAAAATGGAAACACACGGGATTGTAAGTAACTCTTGAGAGGTAATCCTTCTTTTCTTAGAGATCCTCCACCTTCCACTCTTGCTAACTCAAGAGTTTTTTGAACTTGTCCTTCCAAGCGCTCTACATCTTCTAATAATCGATCAAGATAGGGGGTGTGCTTAGGATTATCTTCAATATCTTTTAGTGCTTCCGCTTGCAGCTTAATGCTGGTGAGCGGTGTTCTAAATTCATGAGTGAGGGAAGCAAAGAAAGCCTGAAGGCTTCTAGAGCGGCGAGAATCTCGAATGAAGAAAAACACCAGCACTGAATTGGTGATTAAAATTAAAAGTACAAATGTTCCTGATTCTCCAATCACCATTCTCTCGGTTTTATCTAAACGAGATTGAATGGTGTTTTCTGAAATTCCTAATTGAGTTTGAAGTTTAGCAATCTCATCACTTTTTTGTATGAGGAGCGTTCCCCACCAAACGGCAAGCACAAGCAACATACCTGCCCAAAGAACTTGAATGGCAATCAAGAGCTTTAATCTACGGTCGGAATTGCTGATGAGGCCACCTTTACTCATTTAAACTGGTTTTACTCCGTTAAAAACAATTTTTGCTTTTTCTAAAACAAACTCAAGATCACTTTTGGTATGAGCGGTACTGAGGAATCCTACTTCAAAACCACTTGGGGCAAAGTAAACACCTTGATTTAAGAAGCCGTGAAAAATCTGAGCGTAAATTGCTTTTTGTTCTGCAGGGATGTGAGCGATATCACGAACCAGCGGAGATTTTTTACCTTTTGGTGAACAAACCATCCAAGAGATGGATCCAAAACTTTGCATGTTCATGGAAAAATTTGGTGCTTGATCGGCAAGTGTTTGTAATTCATTCACAAACCATTTTCCAGTCGCTGCAAGATCTGCGTAAGGATTTTCGCGCATGATTTTTTTCAGCATTGCGTGTCCTGCGGTCATCGCTACTGGATTTGCACTCAGAGTTCCAGCTTGGTAAACAGGGCCAACTGGGGCAACCATATCCATGATTTCTCTTTTTCCGCCGTAAGCACCCACTGGAAATCCACCACCAATAATTTTTCCGTAAGTGACAAGATCGGGAGAGATGCCGGTGAGTTCAGCCATCCCACCAAGAGCAACACGAAAACCGGAGATCACTTCATCTAAGATCAAAACACTTCCGTGTTTTTTACAAAGTTCTGCTACTTTTTTCAAAAATTCATTTCGTTGAATGAGGAGTCCGTTATTGGCAGGAAGGGGTTCAATGATTGCTGCAGCAATCTTGGATCCATGTTGAGCAAAGATTGCTTCAAGCGCTTGATCATCATCCAAAGGGCAAACCAAGGTTTCAGCTGCAGTGTTAGTAGAAACTCCTGCGCTATCAGGAGATGCCATTTCAGCGAGTCCTGATCCTGCTCTCACTAATAGAGAATCGACATGGCCGTGGTAACAACCATCAAATTTTAAAATTAAATCACGTTTAGTGAAACCACGAGCAACGCGAAGTGCAGACATCACGGCTTCAGTTCCTGAACTCACAAAACGAACTTCATCCATGAATGGAAGTGCTTTGATCATATCTTCAGCAAATTCGAGGGAGTATCTTTCAGCAGCACCATAAGACCAGCCACGAGAAAGAGCGCTTTTTACCGCTTCTCCGATTTCCATATCTTGATGGCCAAATAAAAGAGGACCCCAAGATAGACAAAAATCGATGTACTCATTTCCATCGGCATCTTTTAAGCGAACTCCTTTTGCGGATTCAATGAATACGGGAGTTCCTCCTACGCCGCGGAAACCACGAACTGGAGAATGGACTCCGCCGGGTACGATTTTTTTTGAACGTTCGAATAATTTTTCTGAGTTAGTAAAATTCATTTTTTTTCTCTCCTATTGTTTACTGATCCATTGACGAGCATTTCTTGCTCCGTATGTGATCACCATGTTTGCACCAGCACGGAAAAATGCGGTCCATGCTTCAAGGTGTGCGCGTTCTCGATTGATGAGATTTTGTTCGGCCATAAGTTCTATTGCAGCATATTCGCCACTCACTTCATATACAGCCCAAGGTAAAGGAATTTTTGAGGTAAGATCTTTGATCACATCAAGATAAGGCAAGCCTGGTTTTACCATTAAAATATCTGCTCCCTCTTCAGCATCACGCAAGCTCGAGCGATAGGCGTCAGTTGGATTTGCAGGATCAATTTGATAAGAAGCACGATCTTTTAATTTCATTTCACCTTTGGGCGCGGAATCTGCAGCCACTCTGAAAGGACCATAAAAACCAGAATTAAATTTTGCCGAGTAACTCATGAGGAGTGTTTGATCGAGTTTGTTTTTTGCTAATATTTCTCGAATGGCGCGAATTCTTCCGTCCATCATATCGCTAGGAGCAACGCAATCGGCGCCTGCTTGGGCATAGGCCAATGCACTTTCTGCCAATGCCTTAACTGTTTGATCGTTGATCACATGATCCATGGAATCGTTTAAAATTCCACAGTGTCCGTGAGAAGTGTAAGAGCAAAGACAAACGTCTACGGATAGAAATACATCTGAACCAAAACGTTTTTTAATGGCTGAGATTTGATTTGAGGTAAAAGAGTAATCGAATTTTTTTTCAGACTTTTGATTTGGAACGCCAAAAAGTAAAAAACTATTCACTCCGTTTTCAAGATCGCTCTCGATTTGAGCGAGAAGTGAAGTTTCTGTTTCACGAAACACTCCAGTGAGACCAGGAATGATTTCTTTTTTAGAAATTCCCTCCACGGCAAAAAGTGGTTGAATCAGTTTTTCAGTAGAGATCACCACTTCTTTGGTGAGATTACGAAGGATAGGGGTGAGGCGAGTGCGACGATAATTCATGTTCATGGTTAAGCCCTAAAGATCTGCATCAATCACTACCGGCTCAATTCCTCTTGCTCGGATAGCTGCTGCGGTTTTTCCTGCACCACTGGCGTGAATCTTTTTAGAAAACTCAGCCTGTTTTTCAGGTGTTCCGAGCATACTCCAGACCGTGGAAAAGGGTAAGCCAGAACTCCAATAAAGATGGGTGGAATCGATAATTTTTTTAGGAACTTCGTTGTTTTTTGCTTTTAATTGATGCGTGTAGCAAGCAATGGTGATTGCATTTTCATCATCGATCGCACTTTCTGCGTGCGTTAAAAATGCGGTTTTGCTCTTCATGCGTAAAAGTGACTTATTTTTAAATGTTTGAAAGTAATCAAATCCTTTGTACTCAACGGAGCCTTCAACCCAAACGCCTTTTGCCGCAAGTTTGTGCCAGCTTTTCATTCCAGAAACCCATACACGTTTTGAAGATAAAATGGCAGACTCTTCTTCGCCTAAAAATTCAAGCACTCTAGAGTGGGCAACAAAACAAACTTCAGAATGACTAAGCGCTGATTGTTCAGCAGTGGAAAGTTCGCGTTTTTTAAAATCAAAAAGATCGCTTGCTTCCACCTTGGTGAATTCAGAGATTGAAAAAGGAACTTTACCTAAATTTCTGGTTTCCACTACCCATTCGCCACTGGGTTTTTCACCTTTGATGAAAAGTTTTCCGCCGTACTTATTGGCAACAAAATTTGCACCTAGTTTTTGATGGCAGCCGCCACCCCATTCGCCCAAAATGACTCGCTCCTCATGTACAGCAGCTTGAGTGGGTGGATGGTGGAGTTTAAGAAGGGCGGTGAGTGAGACTTGATGATCTTTTCTGCTTTCAATGGCAAGAGCACCTTGGGCGGGAGCGGTGGGGCATTCTTGTATGGGAACGACCATGATTTTTGTATTTTCAAGTAACTTCCAAAGTTCAATTGCAGCTTTTTGATCGTGAGAAAGACGTTCTAAACCTGCATAAGCCAAAACCACTCCATCGAGTTTTCGTTCACTTCCTTCTGGTTCATGAACGCGAGACGTGCGGGTGTTTACGTTTCCACGAATTTCTACAAATTTAATCTGTGGCTTTGTGTTTGCTAAAAATTGTGGCAGTGCTTTTTCGAGAAATGCAGGAAGAATGGTAAGGCGGCGAGGCGAAGAGGTTCCGATGCGAATTTCTTTTCCTTCCCGTAAACGATCCATCACTGTTTGATGAAAAATAATAACATCGTGTTGAAGTTCGCGAGGAGGAATGGCCGCCAAGGTAATTTGTGGAGGGCGATCCAAACTTAAATCTTTCATGGAGTGAACGGTGAAATCAACTCGACCTTCAATCAATGCATGATCCAATTCTGCTGTGAAAAACTCTTTGCCTTCAATTTTACTCAAAGGCTTATCGAGAATTTTATCACCTTGGGTATCAATCCCCACAAGTTCAACTGTGATTCCAGGATTTAATTTCTCCACTTCTCTAGCGACCCAAGAACTTTGAGCCCATGCAAGAAGTGATTTACGAGTGCCTAATTTTAAAATCATGATGTTTGCCCTTAGAAAAAAACCGCTAAATCTTCCCATCCATGGGCAACATGAATGGAGCGAGAAAGATTGCGAAGTAATGCGCGCTCATGGCATGCATCCATCGCTTGGCGAACTTGCTTGATGCGAAGATCACATTGTTCTTTTTCCATTTCAAAAAGATCGGTGAGTGAAAGTGAGGTGTAAGGTAGTGTGTTGGTTTCAATTGCTTGAGCACCTAGGTGAAGAACACGAGTATTTGGAGAAATGTTTTCTGCAACTACAACTTCAATGGATGATTTAAAAGGTGTAGCGATGATAATGAGTGATGCTTGAGACACGGCCTTTGCTAATTCTTTTTCACAAGTAGTCAGTGAAGGATGATGGCCTTTTTTCACCAAATCAGATCCGAGCTCGTTTAGTCGTTCTGAACTTCTATTCCAAATGGTCAGCGAAAAATCTGCAAAATAAGGAGCAACGCTTTTAGAGATATCGCCAGCACCAATCACCAGAACTTGATCGTTCTCAGATGGATTCATTAATCGACGAGCCAGTGCGCCGTAAGTATTTCCGCCAATGCCTTGCAAATAATGAGCACGAATTTCTTTTGTATCTTCAAAGATTTTTAAAAAGATCGCCTTCATGGAATCTGCTAAAATTGGGTTTTGAGAAGTGAGATTTTTAAAAGCAGTTTTAACTTGTCCGAATACGTCAGTCTCGCCTTTGATTTCACTTTCTAATCCTGAAGCAAAACGAAGTAAAAACTCATAAGCATCAGAACCTACATAGTTTCTTTTCGCGAGTGAGAAAGTAGATTTTAATTCAGGTGTCATTCCGTAAAGGAATAAAGTGCGTTGGCAGGTTTTAATCTCAAAAGATTGAGCGGGAGCTTGGAATGTTGATTTTGGATCAAATTCCGCAATTGCAAACTTCGCAATATCAAGTTGTTCTAACTGCCACATACTTAAATTGTAGGGTAAAAATAAGGTTTGATTGTCACGGAAATGTCAAAGTGTGAAATAGTTTATAGGGACTTAACGCAGTTAGTTGAGGTCTGTGTTACTACTTGCTCCAATTAGTGAGTTTTGAGTGGCAACTCACACAATCACCAATGCTGTTTCCATGTTGTTGAATACCACGTTGTTTGTGGCATGGTAAACAAGTATTGATTTTGGTGCCGCTTGCACCGTAATGATTCCAATTGAAAACAGTGATCGTTGCACTTTGGATTCGGTGACAAGAGTAGCAATCTTGCGTTCCATAATGGCCAGCCACTGTTTGTAATGGTGTTGGATATTTTGCAACTGCTGGACGTTGAGATGAGTGACAAGAGGTACAGCTGGTTGGTACCGGTGAATGATTATAAGTTCCACCTGCCCAGCTCACTCCCACATTGGTATGGCAAGTTGCACAGTCTCCCATTCCTGAGCTTGCATGATTAAAATTATTTACCGTTACTGTTGGGCGATCAGCCGTATGGCATTCAGAACAGGTGGCAGGACGAGGAGTGTGATTGTAAGATCCTCCAGCCCAGCTCGTTCCAATATTTGAAGTGTGGCAGCTCACACAATCACCAGTTCCACCGTTTGCGTGATTAAATCCATTGATGAGTCCAACTGGTCTTGCACTGATGTGGCAACTAGAACAGCTTGTTGGTGTAGGGGTATGGCTGAATGTTCCTCCAGACCAACGAACTCCGGTGTTGTTAGCGTGACAACTCACGCAATCGCCCATTCCACCGTTTGCATGATTAAATCCATTGATCACTCCCACAGGTCGATCACTCGTGTGACAAGTGGTACATGCTGCGGGTGCTGGTAAATGATTGTAGGTT
>CANBTI010000055.1 GCA_947372355.1 Bdellovibrionales bacterium
TATTTCAGTAAAGCCGGAAATCATGGTTTCGTATTGTCCTCTTAATTATAATGTTTTTATTAAAATGGGTGATGGAAGATTTGTCAGACTTTTTAATAAGGGTGATCCCATTGAGAAAGCGGATTTTGAACGCTATCAAAAAGAAAAAGGCATTGAATTATTTTACTTTAAAAAAAGTGAATACCAAGAAGTTCTAGAAAAAACAGCAAGTAAACTTGAGCGCATCACGAATACCGTTCCCTTACCTGAAGCGGTGGTGATTCAGGAAGCAATTAAATCTCATGCCATTGTAAAAGATTTTATTCAGCAAGTGGGGTTTACATCTGAGGCACAACTTTTAGCCAGAAGTAGTGTTGCGATGACCGCAAAACTAATGGGATCGCATCCAAAACTTTCTAAAATATTATCAGATTTAAAAAAGAAAGATGGAAACTATGTGAGTTCGCATAGTATTTCATTAGGGACACTCTCCTGTGCGATTGCTCATAAGTTGGAATGGAATTCAGCTGCAACTTACTTTAAGTTATCATTAGCTGCATTTATTCACGATATTACCCTTAGTGATAAGTTAGCAAAAATAAATCATCTATCCCAAGCCAATAAAGAAGAATTCACATCTGAAGAGATCAATAAAATTAAACTTCACCCCATTCATGGAGCAGATTATGTTCGAAGAATGAGCGCTATTCCTGCTGATGTGGATCAAATTGTTTTTCAACACCATGAGCAACCGGATGGTTCTGGTTTTCCAAGGGGGCTTGTTGGTAAGTTTGTGAGTCCGTTGAGTAGTGTTTTTATTATTGCACACGCAATTATTGAGTTCATGATTAAACGCGAAGGTGAATCCATTGAGACCTTCCTTAAGGAAAATGAAGAACTTTATCGGCATGGTAACTTCAGAAAAATTTGGTTAGCACTGAAAACAGATACTAAGTAATCCTAGATATTTACACTATAATTTAATTTTAAAACATACTCTCTAGACTGACCCGGTAATGGAGGGTGTCCGCCATTGTAGGCTTGGATCAAGTTTAAATCTTGATTTAAGATGTTGAACACACCCACACCTAGATTTAGTTTTGGAGTGATGAAGTTTCTTTTTTCAAAATATAGATTTGCAAGCCAAACTGGTTCAAATTTTTTGATGGCCATCGCAGCTAAATCAGAATTGTAATCATATCCGTACCGAGTACCTACAAAGATCAATGCTGGATCAATCCAATAGTTTTCTCCCAGTAAGTTTAAATTAGCTGAAATTGAAGCTTTATGGGTAGGTAATGCTAGATGTGAGTTTGCTTGATCAGGAACTGAAAAGGCATCTACATCGTTTCCATCTGCTTGGTAATGGGAATAGTTGAACTGTGCTAATCCCCAAGTGTCTTTAAATTTTCCTTCAAATTCAAATCCTCTGGTTCCGGTGTGTCCGAAGTTGGTGTAAGAATCCCCTGCAGCATAATTATAGACAATGGGTTGATCGATCGCAATTTTGAAGAAATTTGAAGAAATATAAAGTTTATCTGAAAACTGATTTCCAAGTTCAATTTCTGCAACCGAAGTTTTTTCGGGTTCTATCCCATTGGTAGCATAATTTATATTTTCGATGCTCGGATTCTTAAATGCTTTGCTATAAAGAAATTTTGTATGAAAACTATTGATTTGTTTAACCAAACTAATTCTTGGTACAAAAGATGAATCAAATGCAGAGTTATCTTCAAACCGAGCGCCGGCGGTAAAATTAACAAGGTCGGTTTCAGCCGATAATTGTGAAAATATTGCCGCATTATAATACTGAACACTCTTTTTCCCGTTTTGAAATGAACCCACATGATCGATTGCTGAATCTTCGTATCCCTCTAAACCTGTGCTTAAATTCACTCGATCAGTAAATTCATATGAACTCGAAATTTTAAATTTTGATCTCGTGACCGTTTTGTTAAAAAGTATTCCTGCAATCTCATTTGCTTGAGAATCAAGATCACGATAGGGTTCATTGAATTTTATGGATAAATCTGGAGTAATGGTAAACTGAGAATTTACTTTGATCTTATAATTAACATCTGCCAGGATTGAGTTAAAATTCATATTTCCTGGTGTTGATAGATTGGTTCCATAAGCAGTGCGTTCTGTATTGTGATAAATATCGTAGATGAATTGGGCATGTAACTCCCCATTGTTAGCAGATAAGTCTAAAAAAGTTGGATCTTGAGAAGAATTACTTTGGAAGGAGAACTTGTTTCCAGTGCTGTCTGTATAATTTCTATCGCTTTGTTGCCCTTGTCCGATCAAACCGATTGCGGAATAATTCCATTTTTCGTCTACTTTACCAAAAGCTAGTTCAATGTTCCTGCGTGCATAAGTTTTATCTGTTTGACCATAGGTAACTGTTGCTGATGCTCCTTTTAAATCTTCAGCATTTTTGGTGATGATTTTAATGACTGCTAGTTCAGCATTTCCACCATAAATCGCTGAACCTGGTCCACGAATGATTTCAATTCTTTGGATCAGATTAACAGGGAAGTGATTTCCAAAAGCATTCACTCCATAAAGACTTTCGTTCATTTCCTGGCCATCAATGATTAAAAGAATTTTTCCCTCTAATCCCCAAATTCCTCTAAATCCTAAGCCAGTCACACCTTCAACATCACTGGCAAAATTAAATCCTGGAACTGAGTTTAATACATCGATCAGATCTCTAGCACCTGAATGGGCGATCTCTTCAGCAGTGATCAGAGATACAATTCCGGGAGAATTCCGTGTGGTGGTTTCTTTATTGGATGCAACACTCACTTTTACATCCATGAGTTCTTCTAAGCTCATTTCTTCCAGTTTTTTATCTTCAGCATAAGATCCAATCGATAAAAATTGGGTAATGAAGAGAAGGGTACTTATTTTTTTCATAAGGGTTTTCCTAGTTTTAATAATTGTGAACTAATTTTAAGCTTTTTTGATTCGGCAGCTTTTTGATTGATTTCAAAACGAAGATGGTTATCCAGCATTAAAAAGTTAATGATAGAGCCCATCGAAGCTAAATCATCTCCATAAGAAATGATGAGTGCGTTTAGCTTTTTTAACTCGTTCAATATGGTTTTAGTTTCTTTTGTATTTCCTTTAGCTAAAATTATTATTTGAGATTTTGAATAACGGCTAGATTCAAACCCCTCATGATTATTCATTCTTACCGAGATGTTTGCTGTCCCAACTTTTTTATCTTTAGTGCTTTCTTTTAATGAATCATAAAGTTGTTGATCGTCAATGACATCAATCAGAAACTGTTCACCAAGATTTGGCCATTCAATATAGCGTGTAAATTGTAGCGTAAAAGCAGAACGAAGTGGCGCATCTTCACTGCTAGCCTCAGCTGAGAAGCTAGTGAATAAGAATGAAGTTAATAATAAAATAACTAAAGATTTCATCAAGTTTGTTCTTAAATTGATTATATATTAGACAGTTCACTTTCCAAGTTAATAATCTTACTCAAGAATTCTCGATAAAGTGCCGATAGGTTATTGACGGCTTATAAATATGTTAAGAATTGCAAAGAAAAAACCACTCCGTATTCATGTAGGAAGATCTCATCTTTTGGTGGGCTTTATGGTGTTATTTCTTTGCTCCTGTGCCTATATTTGGAACGATATCAATTCTTTCCATAATTCTCTTAAAGAACAGCTAAAAGCTACCTCTAGTGTTCTTTCCTACAGTTTGGTTCCAAGTTTAGATTTTAAGGATGATCAAGATGCTCGTAAGGTTTTAATGAGTCTTGCCTCTAATTCAGAAATTACCAATGCCTTGGTCTATGACAATAATGATAAAATTTTTGCAACCTATGGTGAAGTTGAACTAAAAACGAATGATTTAGTTCAGAATATTAAAAATGACGGTGTCATGTTTGAGAATAAATATTACTTTCAAAATAGTATTCTCAGTAATGGCCAAACGATTGGTAGATTGGTGTTGGTCTCAAAATTAACAAAACTGGAAGAACAGTATAAAAATTATTTCTTTATCGTTCTTCTGGTGACAGCGATGGGGATGATTTTAACTTTAATTGTATCCAATAAAGTCAAAACAACTTTATCTAGCCCCATTGAAGGTTTGTTGAAACTGGTTAAAAAAATTAGTATCACCGGAGAATATAGTACGAAAGACAATGAAATTTCAGAAATAGAAAGTGATATTTTAGAAATCGAAAATCTTTCCGCGGAGTTTGCTAATATGATGGGGCAGATTCATCATCGAGATCAAACGATTATTCAATCTAATTTAGAGCTTGAAAGTAGAGTGGAACTAAGAACTGCTGAACTGATGCAAGTTCAAAATGAATTAAATCAATCAGCGAGGCTATCAGCATTAGGAGAAATGGCAAGTGGAATAGCCCATGAGATTAATAATCCTTTAGCAATTATTTTAGGGAAAATTTCTATTTTTAAATCAAAAATGGATCAAGGGACTTTAACAAACGATGAAATTTTAGTTCATATCAATAAAATTGAACAAATGACTTCTAGAATTTCTAAAATTATTCGTGGGTTAAAATCATTTTCAAGAGACGGAAGTCAGGATCCCTTTGAGGTTGCTTCGCTTCGTTCTATTTTTGAAGATGCAACAGAGCTTTGTGGGGCTAAATTTAAGGGTGCTGCAGTAGATTTGAAAATTCCTGATTTTAATCAATTAAGCATTGATTGTAGAGCCACTCAAATTGGGCAAGTTGTTTTAAACCTTCTGAACAATGCTTTTGATGCGATTCAAGAACTTCCTGAAAAGTGGGTTAAAGTTGAGTATGAGTTAAAAAATGAGCGGCTCATTTTAAAAGTCATTGATAGCGGTCCTGGTATACCAGCTGAAATTAGAGAAAAAATGATGAATCCTTTTTTTACCACCAAGGGTGTCGGAAAAGGAACAGGACTAGGTTTGAGCATTTCCATCGGCATCATTGAAAAACATGGTGGAAAACTCTATGTGAATGCTGAGTGTCCGAATACCTGCTTTGTGATCGATATGCCGATAAGGCAAAAAACAAATTTTGATGTTGCTTCTTAGTGTTTAAGGCAGTTTACGATAAATTTGAATAGCACGTTCTATGGCTTCACGCGCTGGTTTGAATCTAACTGAAATGTATCCGGTGATTTGATTGTTTGAATCGATGCATGGAAAAGCAGTTGCTTTTACCCAATAATAGCCCCCTGATTTTGTTTTATTCTTAACGTAACCTTGCCAAACTTGTTTTGAACCGACGATATCCCAGAGATCTTTAAACGCAGTTTTTGGCATATCCGGATGCCGTACGATATTATGCGGTTTGCCCAGAAGTTCTTCTGGATCGTAGCCTGCAATTTTACAAAAGGTTTTATTAGCAAATCGAATAATCCCCTTGGGGTCAGTGATTGAAATCAATACATCGTGATCTGCAAGTAGTACTTCGCCGTGAATTTTAGAAAAGCGTTCATTCATCGAAAGCGTGCTATTTTCAACGAGGGGAAGTAAACGCTCCAAGGGGTCATTGAGTTTATCAAAAACCCCCTGAAATCTTAACAATCCCATTAAATTTTCAAATGTTGTTCCAATCACAGAAACTTCATTGAGTTGAATTTCTGATTCTTGCAAAGATGAATCAACTTTCCCCAACTCTCCAGACGCAGAATGCATTCTGAGTTGCATTTGTTTTGATGAGTCTAGAATTGAATTCGCGCTTGATTTAGATTGAACCGATGATTTTTCAGCTTCGTCGATTAATTGATGAACGTTTTCCATTTGAACTGAAAGTTTGGATACGGCTTCGGCGATTTTAGTCATCACTTCTTGAATCTCGGTATTTACTTTTTTAGTGCTCACCGAAAGTTCTTTTACTTCAGTTGCCACCACGGCAAAGCCTCTGCCTGCATCACCCGCGCGTGCTGCTTCAATGGTAGCATTCAAAGCAAGTAAATTTGTTTGACTTGCCACTGCATCAATCGTTTTAAGGAGTTGATGAATGGATTTGAATTCATTTTCTAAACTTCGCATTGCCAATGTTGCCTCTTGAACTTGAGATGAGCACATTTGACTTTTACTGACATTATCTTGAATTGCAGAGTTGATTTGGTAAATGTTTCCATCGATCACGGATAAAACATCGATCAAATTTGAAAATGCATGTGAAACATTTCGAATACTCTCGGTCTGAGTTTTTGCGTTGGCTGTGTTTCCCTTAATTACCCTAGTAAGTTCTACACCTGCATTATTAATCAATTCCCATCGAATCATATCTGACATCGGCTCATTCTCCTTCGTTATGCATTTCTATCCAATTTAAATGATAAACAACACTGGAAATGATATCTATGACGGCGGTCATAATGCTTCACTGTAAGTTCGAATGATTCGTTCAGATAAGCCTTGAGCGTCGGTAAATTTCTCAAAGCCATTTTGACCATAAATTCTTTTTACATGACCTGATCTTGGATCAGTCACAGCCAAGCCTTTGACGATTATTTTTTTTGTACGGGCTTCAAGAATGGCATGATGCACATCTGATTCACCATGAACTCCTTCATATGCATCATAATCCGTGGGTTTTGAATCGCTGATGATGAGAAGTATTTTTTTTCTAGCTCTAATATTTTCTAATACATGAGTTGCGTGGCGAATAGCTGGGCCTATTCTTGTGTAGCCTTGAGGTTTTAATGAATCTATTTGAGAAGGAGTATCATCCCATTTTTCATTGAAATCTTTCACTCTTAAATAAGTGCAATGGCTTCTGGTATTACTATAAAATGCTGCAATCGATACGGACTGAGTAAAATCCTGAAGAGTTTCAGATAAGATGATCAAGCTTTGTTGAATGGTTTCAAATACTCTTTTATTGGCGATCCAAGCATCAGTGGATAGGCTAGTATCGGCAAGAATAAGTAGTGCAATATCTTGTTCCATTTTTTTTCTATCTATATAGAGATTTCTCATAGAACTCGATCCTGCAGCTGAATCGGATTTAAAGCGAACAAATGCATCTAAATCCAGTTCAGATCCATCCTCTTGATCTCTGAGCCAGATTGGCTTATTCACTAAAATCTCTAATTTTCGTTTTAGCCTTTTTACTTCTTTTTTAATTAATGGTGATATTGAAGATTTTATTTTTCTTTCTACCTGTTTTTTTTCTTCAAAAACTGTACACCAATTTTGGATAAACTGAAGCCGGCGTCTAGACCATTCAGGATAGCAGAACATATTGCATTCATTTTTTTTAGGTTTTTGTTCTGATGCAGAAGTAGAGGCTTCATCTAAAAACAATCCACCGCTATATTTGGAACCAGTTTCACCTACAGCCCTAACCACTTGATCCATATTCAGCTCTGAAAGAGCTGCCGACATATCGCTTGAATCAGCATCGGAATCGATTTGTCTTTTTCCGCCTTGATAATCTTCTGCTGTGAGGGCTTTTTCAAACAAATGAACAGCTGGATTAGTATCCGTGGTATCGAGTTGTTTGATTTTAGCAAGAGAGGGCTTTTGGTTTTCTAGCTCATCCACTTTTTTATTTTCATTAGTTGAATCTAAGGTGATGGCGGGCTCTCTGTCATCAAATTGAGAGTCAAAATCTTCAGTCGGAAAGGATCCTCTGCTGAGTTGGAACCATGAGTGTTGATCGGTAAGCTTCTCGGCTGCTAGATCTAATTCGTTCAGTGTTTGCATGAGACCTGGGAATTCAGTTTGAAAAACTGTAGTTACGACTTCAATCCAATTTTCTTGTGTGATGAATCTTTTCTTTTTGTATTCACGAATGACTAATGCTGAAAATGCAGTTCTACAAAGATAGAGAGACTCATTAAGTGCCATATCTTTAAAAAAGTTAATTTCTACAGGTAAAATAATGCTTTTATTTCGTGTTCTTCCAAAACCATGGCGGATCGGAAAAATTTGCAAATGTGATTCAGCTAGTGCAGAAGCAAGTATGCTTAATCTTAAAATTTGGGATGGGAGTGTTACCTTGATTTTTTCGTTCTTAATTGAATCTTTATTAATAATTTTTTGATAACGATCGAAAAATACTTTGAAAAGATTTTCGTCCCAAGACATTAGAACCTCAAATTACACAGATCACGAAGTGCACGAATCGTTTCCTCATCGTCGGTGAGAGCGTGTACAATCCCCGTTTCACAGGCGATTCTTGGATTTAATCCGACATTAATCAGCCTGGCAGCATGAATGAGTAAGCGAGTCGAAACTGTTTCTCGCAAAGTGAGTTCGTCTAATGATCGAATTTGAACGGCGAGGGCACTGAGCTTATCTGCAATTTCCTGTTTACATCCCGTTTCATTAAATATAATTTCAGACTCAATTTTTTGATCTGGGTAATTAAATTCAATGCTCACAAATCTTTGTCTGGTTGATGGCTTGAGTTCCTTGAGTCCGCCCTGATAACCTGGATTAAAACTCACTACCAGTTGAAAGCCAGGAACGGCCGTTACTGTTTCATTTAATCGATCGATATGAATTTCCCTTCGATGATCACAAAGAGAATGTAAAACCACAACCACATCTTCACGGGCTTCTGCAATTTCATCTAAGTATAGAAAACTACCAGTTTTAACAGCCCTGGTAACCGGACCATCTTGCCAAATTGTATCGCCATCCTTAATTAAAAATCGCCCAATCAAATCTGCTGCGGAGGTGTCCTCATTACAGGCAACGGTAATCAGTGGTTTGTCGGCTTGAACTGCCAAGTATTCGACAAAACGTGTTTTTCCACATCCAGTTGGGCCCTTTAATAGAATCGGTAAACTCGAAGAATTTGCTGCACGAAAAACTTCTAGTTCACTTTTCGTTTTTCTATAATAGGGTTTGGAGCTTGTTTTCATTTTGCTTCGGCTTTTGGTAATCCAAATCGGATGAAGTTCCAAATGAATGCTCCAGCTCCTAGTGTGAAGATGGTTGCAGCTAAAGTAAGCCCGATGAAATGAACTTCAATTTCTTTTTGAACAGAAAGGAAATCAATTCCCATTTTTCTTTCAAGATACACTTGAGCAACACCGGCGATACCAAACGCAATCGTCATGAAAACCATTCCAATGTTTGAAGCCCAAAAAGCGAATACATTCATTTTAGAATCTTGAAGATTTCTCCCAGTCATATTGGGAAGTGCATAAGTAATAATAGATAGAACAATCATTGCGTAAGCGCCCCAAAATGCCATGTGTCCATGCATTGCGGTTACTAACGTACCGTGGGTATACATATTGACTGAGGGAAGAGTGTGAGCAAATCCTAGAAATCCAGCACCCACAAACGACATCACCGAGCAGCCGATGGTCCAAAGGATTGCAGTACTATTGGTGATCTGTTTTCCACCCTTACGCATCATCGCGATCGCATAGATGGCCATTCCCAAGAATGCGATTGGTTCAAGTGCGCTGAAAAATCCGCCAATCCATAACCAATACTTAGGCGTACCGATATAATAATAATGATGACCAGTTCCAAGAATTCCTGATAGGAATGTGAAGCCAACAATTACATAAAGCCACTTTTCGATGATCTCGCGGTCTACACCGGTAATCTTAATGAGTAAGAAAGATAAAATACCACCCATGATGAGTTCCCAAACACCTTCAACCCAAAGATGAACTACCCACCATCTCCAGTATGAATCCATGGTTTGATTCACTGTTGGAATCATACCAGGTAAATAGAGGAGAGCAGCTGTAAATAATCCGAAAAATAATACCATCGCAGTAGTGGTTTTTTTCTTTGATTTTACAATAGTTCCTCCGATGAGATAAATAAATAATAGAACATCAACCACCACTAAATAATCAAGTGGTCTTGGAATTTCGAGAAATTTACGACCTTCCCACCAGTTAAAATGAAATCCAATAATTGCCGTAACACCAACAGCAACAAAAGCTCCTAATTGTAAGAATGCAAGTTTCGGTGAAATGAGTTCCTGTTCGCATTCTTCAGGGATGATGTAGTAGGCGGCTCCCATAAATCCAGATAGTAGCCACATCACTAATAAGTTTGTATGCACTGCTCTTGCCGTATTAAATGCAATCACTGGGTGTAGAACATCGTATCCCATGTGAGCAAATGCCATGATGAATCCATAAATGATCTGCAAAGAGAATAAAAGCATGCTAACTGCAAAAAAATACCAGGCTACTGATTGGGATTTGTACTTCATTTAGCACCTCCAGTGCTTTTTAATTCTGAGAGAAATGCTGATAATTCTATTATGTTTTCCTTTGTTAGAGGAAGTTTAGGCATTTTTGAATCTGCCTTCACAGATGTTGGATCGTTAAGTCGTTTTACAATGGTGTCTTTATCTAATCGACTTCCAACTCCATCGAGAGCAGGACCAACTGAACCACCTTGGCCGCCGAGTGCGTGACATGCAACACACATTTGATTAAAAATTAAAGGTCGATCCAATTGTTTTACAACCACTGCTCCCGCAGCAGTAGAAGAAGTAGCTGAAATATTAGCAGTTGGAGATAAATCAGGTTTTTTTGGGAAGCCGTTGAGATCCACTTCTCCAATCCATTTAAAGAATGCGATTAAATCTGTCATTTCTTCATCTTTGAAATGGTAGTTCACCATTTTTCTTTGCCCAGGGTACATGGCTTCAGGATCCTTCAGCATTGCACGGATAAATCCTTCACCACGACGTTCAAAAACTTTTGTCAATTCAGGCGCGTAATATGCACCTTCACCCATGATGGTATGACAGCCCATGCAATTGTTATGATCCCAAAGATCTTTTCCTCGAATCACATGTTCATTAATGTTTTCGGCATGAGTTTGTTTGGGAACTTGTTTAATGGTGTCTAGGGTGAGTAGAATGAATGCTGCAAATGAGAGAGTTGTTCCACCGATAAAAAACGCTTTAGCAGCTGATTTTGATAACATAGTGATCGCTTTCCGTTTGTGGGTATATATATTTATATCTTGTTAATCATAAATCAGTACTGTGAAAATGAGCATGATCTAAATCATGCTTATGGATTTATTTTAACTTTCTTTTAAATCATCTCTAGGGTTGATTAATATTGGAGTGTATATCCATAAAAACAAAGTAAATGCGAGGATCCATAAAACACCACTCAATTGAATCGCCAGAGAGTAGAATTGTGGAAAAACAAATGGAATGAATACCCTGATCAAAGCACCAAATTCTAATAGCGTATAACCATAAACAATCGCGCGATTTGGTATTAATCTACGGCCAGTATGACCTAATGAAACTCTGGTGATCATTCCATAGATGATCGCCCCGATCCCACCAACTGTGAATGCGTGTATGGCAATCGTGAATGGTAGAACACGCATCGATGATACTCCGGATAAAATAAAACCCACTACAATCCATAGGTAGGAAAGATGTAATATCCAAATGATCGGAACTCGCCGAACTCTTGGAACTTGCCAACCGATCAAACGAATTAAGTTAACGGTGCCTGCAATGAATGCAATCACAACACTGAGTGCAGATTCGCGATAAAAGTATTGTGAGATCAAGAAACTCCAAGCGCTTATATGGGAAAAGAGTTCAATTTTAGGATAAGTTTTTGGTTGAAATTTTGATGCATTACTTTCTGTAAAAAATGGAATCACTCGGCCACCGATGAATATAATCACCAGCACAATAGTATGAACCCCCAAGACTAATCCTTTTACTGCTGTGTTTTTGGTGATTCCGAGTGCCTCAGTGTGAACTAGAGTGTTACCAAACATGAGTATTATAAAAAATAAAAAAAATATACGCTCTGTTTTAAGTTCGTCATCCTTGAAGTAGGGGTATAGAAAAAAACCTGTTATTGGAAGAAAGCTAAGATCTACCAACATGATGATCATGTGGGGCTCATGAATAGTGAAAATTAAAATTCGTGCTAGTAGCCAAAACCCAACTAATAATTTTAGCTTTGTTCCATGAATCCCACGAATTCCACTCCAGTTTTGACTCGCGGTGAGTACAAAACCGGCAATGATTGCTGTTGAAAATCCAAACACCATTTCATGGCCGTGCCAAATCATCGGACTTAATGAACCTATTGCCGTGATTTTCCCATTTTGAATTGCAAGCCAGATCAACATATAGATTACACTCATGATTGATGCAAATAGAAAAAATGGTCTAAATCCGAGTTCCCAAAGTGAGGATATGCTTTTCATTTATTCCAGCCTTACTGAATAGTGATTAAAAACTAAATATAGATGAGAAGTATTTATGAAGAATGTAAAGAAAATTTTGTTACTAATTATTTAATATCGATCATCTGCATGATCCTAATCATGATTTTATCGAGTTGGTTTTACGATATTAAAAAAACTGATTCTTCCAATCATTTTTGAATCGGTGGTTTGGAAATCACCTGACTTATTGAATTTACTCAAGATCCGTGAAATGGTTTCCGCTCTAACACCGATTGCAGAAGCAACTTCATTGCGGCTAAGTGAAAAAGGAATGATGAATTGCTCAGGTGTGAGTGCTTGGCCATGAGATTGGAAAAGGCCTGATAAAAATGAAATAACCCGTTCTTCTGCTTCTCCTTCTGTAAATTCCAGCTGTTTTGCCCCTAAAGAAAGTGCCATCGTTCCAGAAATATTTGAAACAGATTCAAGAAACTTTAGAGAAGAATTTTTTAATAGAATATAAAGAGCTTTAGGAAAAAATAAAACTTGTGAATCGGTTAAGCATTGGGCAGTGGCGGGGTAATCAGCACTCATGTTAAGGGCAACTTCACCAACGGCACTACCTGGACCAAAAATGAGTAATAATTTTGACTGTGTTTTTGATTGTTTGTACACCTTGATATATCCACTCTTGATCACTGTTAAGGATTCAGGATGTTTGCCTTCACTGAAAAGGATTTCTCCTTTCTTAAGGTTTCTAAGGATGACGTATGGAGTTAACTTCTCTAGATCAACTACAGTACACATAGAAAAACGGTTAATTTTTTTGAGTTCATTTGCGCTTTCGGTCATCAAAAATCCCACCTTAAATTGATATATATCACGATTCTAGCAAATTTAATACCGATCTTAATATTGCAAGAACAGAGAATCAATTGGATTTGAAAATCACTTGCCTGGAGTAGATGGGATATGAATCAATCAGATGAACAAAAGAAGAACGTTAATAGTTCTTGCTCTCGGGCTAAGAAATTCATGGTTTTTACATTAGAGGAAGAGAGATATGCCGCTCCACTCAATCAGATAAAAGAAGTGATAGGGCTAACGAAAATCACACCATTACCAAATGTAGCACCCTATTTCAAAGGATTGATTAACCTTAGGGGAAAAATCATTTCAACGATTGATTTGCGAATAAAATTAGGATTAAAAAGTAAACAAAATTTAAATAAAAAAATGAGCATCATCATTGCAGAATTTGGAGAAACCATTCTCGGTTGTATTGTGGATGATGTAATTGAAGTGATCGGAATTGAAGAGTCTCAAATCGAGCGTCAATTAGAAATTTCCAGTAAAGTGACCCGTGAGTTTGTAATTGGAGTTGCGATGTTTGACGTTAAACCACTTACTGTTTTGCTGGATATTGGAAAAATTATGAATATGGATGAAATCAATAATATTCAAAAAACTGCAAATCAACAAAAAGCTGCTTAAAGGAAAGAAATTATGATGAAAAACGATAAAGAATCGATGTTTGGTTTAAAGGGCAAGTTACTGTTCATGGTTGGATCGGCAATGTTGGCATTGATTGGACTTTCGATCTATTCCGGTTACACAATTTATAAAATGTCAGATATTGTTTCCTATCTCGGTAAACAACGGATTCCTATTACTAAAGAATTGGGGGATGTTCGCTCATCTTCAAACGGAATGCCAAGATTTATGTGGCTTTCATTGGCACAAGCGCCAGGAAGTGTTGAAAGAAAAAAATCACTGGAAAAAGTAAATTCATTTTATAAAGATTTGGTTGATTCAACCGCTGAGCTTGAGAAGTATGAGTTAGTAGATAAGGCAAAGGAACACTTAGATGCAATTAAGGCAATATTGCCTGATTTGGGTTTGGTGATTAAGGACGGCGTTAAGTTACTTGAGCTTGGAAATGTAGATCAGCAGGTAAAAGAATTGCTCATGATAAAAATGCCACCTTTAGCCGTTAAATTAACCGAAGAAACTATTTTAATGGAAGGCGTAGTTGAGCAAAAGAATAAATCTGTAATTTCAGATTCAGAAGCATTTGTTTTAAGCAGTACTCGATCACTGATTGCCATTTCATCGATCATCAGTTTAGTTTTTGGTTTGTTCGGATTTTTCTTTGCAACTAAACTTGCAAAATCTCTTACTTCTGTAGCAAAAATGATTGCAGATTCGAGCCGACAGGTGGCCTCTGCTTCACAACAAGTATCAGCAGCTTCTCATCAACTTTCAAGTGCTTCAGCTGAACAGGCTAGCGCGGTAGAAGAAACTTCAGCTTCCCTTGAAGAAATTAGTGGGATGGTTGAAAATAATGTTCGTTCAGCTGAAAACGGAGTGGAGATTGCAGAAAGTGTTAGAGCAGTTTCTGAAAAAAGTGGTGAATCCATTAAAACTCTTATCGCTGCTATGGCTGAAGTACTTGAATCGAATAAACGTATTGAAAATTTAGTAAAAGTAATCAATGAAATTGGTGAAAAAACAGAAGTGATTGATGAAATTGTATTTCAAACAAAACTTCTATCATTCAATGCATCAGTAGAGGCGGAGCGAGCAGGTGAACATGGACGTGGGTTTGCAGTTGTTGCCCAAGAAGTAGGTAACCTAGCACAAATGAGTGGAAAGGCGGCTTTAGAGATTTCCGCTATAGTAAAATCGAGTATTAAAGAAGCTCAAGAAATAGCATCTGAAAATAAGAAAAAAGTTGAAAAAGGAAATGAGTATGTGTTTGAAACAGCTGATGCCCTGAATGAAATCAAAAAAGACGTTGATTCAGTTCTCACAGGCTCACGTCAAATTTTGAGTGCTTCTAAAGAGCAATCAACGGGCATTAAACAGATCAACACAGCGATTGAAAACATTAGTAAAGCAACACAAGAAACTGCCGCAACCTCTGAAGAGTCAGCAAGTGCCGGTGAGGAACTGAGTGGACAGGCTTTTTCTTTAGATAAATTAGTTTCTGAACTTAACCTTATTGTAACTGGTAAAGCTAATAATGGTTCATATACAGATTCTTCAGATGATGAGTCTGTATATGAAGAAAAGAAAAAAATAGTTAATATTAGCCATTTTAAAGACAAAAAAAATCAATCTGAAATTCAACAAACACAAAAATTCAAAAAAATTGTTGGTGGTGATGAATCTTCAAATACGGGCAATGATGGTTGGGACAAACTCTAATTACTGGAGCTAAATATGGACGACCAAGATGATTTTCAAAAAGAAATTGAAGCATGTTTTTTGATTGAAGCAGGTGAACTTCTGGATTTGGTGGAATCTTTTTTGTTAGCTTTAGAAAAAAATCAATCAGATAAAGAAGCATTCGACGCTTTATTAAGAGTAATGCATAGCTTAAAAGGAGGTGGAAGAGCTGTTGGTTTTACTGATATTTCTAATCTAGGTCATGAGGCCGAATCACTGTTGGTTGTTGTGAGGACTGAGAAATTAGAACTTAGTGTTGAAATTATGTCGTTGCTTCTAAAATGTTGTGATCGTTTAAAGCAAGATATTGAAAAGTTAAAGGTTCATGAGATTGTTCAGTTTAATTATAGCGATTTAATCCAGTCACTTAAGGGAGCAGCTAATCCAGCAGCACAAATACTTGTTGATACACAAGTTACCCCCGCGTTGAACACTCATCCAGCATCACCGGTTCAAGCGGTTGTGATTCCTATTGCCGTAAATAAACCGTCGTCTCCGCCAGTGCAAGCTGAAGAATTTGTTCGTGTTTCATTGAAAAAAATTGAAGACCTACTTAATAATTTTGGTGAACAAGTTATTTTACAAGCAACCCTTGATCATTTAAAATATGATTTATATAATAATCAAGATTTAGTTCTCAAAACGATCAATCAATTGAGTAAACTTACTTACGATCTTCAACAAACAACAATTGCACTTCGTATGGTTTGTTTAAAGCAGATGTTTTCACGTTTGGAGCGTACAGCTAGAGATACTGCTGTAGAGATTTCAAAAAAGATACAATTCACAACTGAAGGTCAAGAAAATGAATTAGATAAAACAATTGTTGAATCTATTTTAGATCCACTAACACACATGGTACGAAATGCTGTTGATCATGGTTTGGAAACA
>CANBTI010000056.1 GCA_947372355.1 Bdellovibrionales bacterium
ATTTGAATCCAGTGAAGGATGCTCAATTCAGGAAAACGATTTAACGCTAAATATTCGTAAGTAAAAATAATACAAACTAGAAGCCAAAGTCGAACGTAAGTTTTCATGTATAGTTGGTTATTTATTCCAAGTGGTTAAACTACTATGACAGTTTACACAATTATTTACCGAACTACCATGCTCATTCACACCTTTTTGTTTATGACATGGAATACAGGTATTAATTTTTACGCCGCCCGCACCATAGTGATTCCAATTAAATGCGGTAATCGTGGTTGTTTGAGCTCTATGGCAACTATAGCAATCTTGCGTTCCATAGTGACCGCTGACAGTTTGTGCAGGACTAGGATAGGTAGCCGTAGTTGGACGATTTGCGGTATGACAAGTGTTGCAACTGGTTGGTACCGGACTGTGACTCACTAATCCTCCAGTCCAAGTAGTTTTCGAAGTGTGACAGCTGATGCAATCTCCGCTTCCACTGGTGGTGTGATTAAAACCACTGATCACGGTAGTGGGGCGATTTGCAGTATGACAAGGCAAACAAGTAGTTGGTGAAGGGGAGTGGTTGTAGGTTCCACCAGTCCAATTCACACCTAAATTTGCTGTGTGGCAACTTTTGCAGTCTCCCGTTCCAGCTACACTATGCATGAAACGATTAATTAAAGTGGTAGGACGTGCAGATAAATGGCAGTCGATACAAGTTGCTGGTGCAGGAGAATGGCTAAATACTCCGCCGGTCCAATTCACACCAACGTTTGAAGTGTGACAACTTTTGCAATCTCCCGTTCCGCCGTTTGCGTGATTAAATCCACCGACAGTTCCGGTTGGACGCGATGATAAGTGACAATCAATACAAGTTGAAGGTGCAGGTGAATGGCTAAATATTCCTCCCGTCCAACTCACGCCCGGTTTATTGTGACAGCTTTTACAATCTCCCGTTCCACCATTCGCATGATTGAAATTATTAACAACAGTGGTTGGACGATCAGCCGTGTGACAAGTAGAGCAAGTGGCTGGAGATGGTAAATGATTGTAAGTACCACCTGTCCAATTCACTGCGATATTGGCCATATGACAAGTTTTGCAATCACCTGTTCCTGCTGTACTATGCATGAAACGATTGATGAGAGTGGTGGGGCGTTTGTTTAAGTGGCAATCGATACAAGTTGAAGGAGTGGGAGAGTGATTAAATGTTCCACCAGTCCAGTTCACGCCAATATTTGAAGTGTGACAACTTTTGCAATCACCGGTTCCGCCGTTCGCGTGATTAAATCCACCCACTGTTCCAGTTGGTCTGGATGAAGTGTGGCAGGTGATACAAGTTGAAGGGGTTGGTGAGTGGCTAAATGTTCCGCCAGCCCAAGAAGTTCCTGCATTAGTTGCGTGGCAACTTACGCAATCACCCATTCCGCTCACAGCATGATCAAAATTTTGGATCAGGCCAATTGGACGAGCGGCACTATGGCAGCTGGCACAAGTGGCAGGGTGAGGAGTGTGATTAAAAGTGGTAACTGAGCTGGTCCAACCGCTTCCAGGTTTGTGACAAGTAATACAGTCACCACCGTTACCATGTGCGACTCCAGCTAAAGGCATAGGACGATTTTTTTCGTGGCAAGATGTGCAGTTGGTTTCTTTTCCGGTGTGAACAAAGCTAGCAACCATGCGGTTTGCGCTTTTTACTCCAGGGCGCTCTAATGCGCTACAGCCCGAAATGGAGTTTACCATTACAGTTAGTAACAAATATAAATATAGTCTCCCCAGCTTATATTTAAGCAAGTCTAGAATCCCCTTACTTTCTATTATCTGACTATTTTGATCAGATGTACAGCATTTGTTAAGTGCTTGAAATTACTAAATTTTCACAGATCTTCCCTCTCCAAATTTCTTATCCATATTGATTCCTAGGCTCATCAAGAACTGATGTGGCAGCTCTGCTCCGGCGAATACAAAAATGAAATCATTGTTGATCTCTTGCAGATCAGCACCCTTTTGAATTTTAATCTTATCGGTTTGAATTTCTTTTACGCTGGAATTGAACCAAATTTCTAGCTGTTTGGCTTTTTCCATATTTTCAATAATTCTTTTGTTTTCTTCGTTACAGCGATCAAAAGTTTCACCTCTCACTAACAAGGTTACGCGATTTTTATACTTTGGATTTGCCAGCATCTGCGCTGATTCAACACCCGCATTTCCTCCACCAACAACGACCACATTTTTACTTTGGTACTGTTCGGGATCAATTAAGTTGTAAGTGACTTTAGGGAGATCTTCGTTTTTGAGTCCTAATTTTCTGGGTGTTCCTCTCACACCAATGCCTAGAATTACTTTGCTTGCTCTGATCATTCCTCGATTCGTTTGAACTTCAAATCCATTGTCCACAGCCTTTAAAGTTTCAAATCGAGTTTCTTCTTGAACTTTTAAACCAGTGGTTTTGCGAATTTCATTCCAGTATTCGAGTAGTTCTTCTTTGCTGACTTTATTACTTTTAAATTTCATTTTTCCAACGATGGGGAGATCTGCAGGATGGGTCATCACCACTTTTTGCCTTGGAAAGTTATAGACAGTTCCACCGAATCGATTTTGTTCAATGCAGATGTATTTTTTCTTTTTGGAAATTGCTGTCAAACTAGCGGCTAAGCCCGCAGGACCAGCTCCAATGATGAGCAAATCGACATCATTTTTTTGTGAGCCTAAATGATCGAGCGCATGAGCTGCTGCTAAAAAACCCTGTTTTACGGCGTTTCTAATCAATCCCATTCCGCCTAATTCGCCGGCGATGTATAAGCCAGGAACATTGGTTTCATAATCTGTGGTGATACGAGGAAGATCCATTCCTCTGGTTTTCGTTCCGAATACAAGTGAAATTGCATTCGTTGGACAAGCAGCTTCACACTCTCCATGGCCCACACATTTTGTAGGCGAAACGAGAACTGCTTTATGATTGATGAGTTTTAGGATGTCTCCTTCAGGGCAAACTCTGGTACAGTTTCCACAACCAGCGCATAGTGCGGGATCTACTTCTGGATGGAGCGTTAATGGTTCGTTTTGATTGGTAGAGATCGATTTGTGCAGAATTTTTTTTGCAGTTTCTGCTTGAACTTTACGCTTACGAATTCTGGAATAGGCGAATAAACAAAAAAACAGAATCGTAGTTGCAGTTAAATGCTGTGAGATGAAACGAATGAGTGAATCGAGAAGTACTTGCATACCAATTAATATTAACTAATTTATGGTGTCGAGGATAGAGTCGGCTTTCTGGCGCTAAAGGGGTAATTTTAAGTTTTATTCGAGCTCTAGTGCTGAAGCGCGACTTGAATCGAGTTTGAGATATTCTAATTTGTAGTTTTCAAAATAACGATGATTCAATGGATTAGAATCCATTTTCGCTCTCACGAGTTCTCTTCTGAGAATGTCTATAACTTCAGTTTCATGAGTTTTATTCGCAAGGTTGAATAAACGATCAATCTGAGTTCTCCAATTTAAATCATGCACTAAGGATGGGTTTTGCCATTCTTTTAGAATATTGCTCAACTCCATGCGTTCGCTCGAAGTTAGTTTTTGTGAAGAGGTTGGAAGAGGAGATGTGGCGGCTGTAGGAGCGGATGCATTTGCTGATGGTGAAACAATCATTGGGTGTATGGATTGATTTGAATGCACTAACTCAGGCTGCTTTTCAATAAATTGAGCAAACTCTTTTGTTTTGATGATGTCTTCATTTCTTTGGTTTGAATTAGTGCGCAATAAGAAAAAAGCTGCAGTAGAAAGCGCAAAAATCATGACGATGATCAGTTTAAAGAAGAAGCTTTCAAAATCGCTTTTGGTTTTTTTGTTCGTCATCGCTAGTGAAAGGAGAATTGATTATGACAATCAAAACAACTTTGATTTAAGAGTGTTGAATGATTTGGCAATCCAGCATAATTCAGCGCATCTGATCTGTGGCAATCAACGCATCTGCTTGGAGTGCCGTGATATATTCCATTTTGATGACAAGCGTAGCAATCAAGGGTGCGGTGGATTCCTCTTAATGGGAAACTGGTGAGTGAATGTTTGAAATCAGTATTTTCCCAAAATTGCTGACGATGGCAATCTCCACAATTAGGTAATGTTCCGTGATGTATATCATCTTTTTGATGGCACATCTTACAGTTCTCACTCATGCCTGTGAGATGTCGCTGATCACGATGGCATTCAGCACATTCTAGGCTGTAATGAACTCCGGATAGTTTAAAGTTTTTATGAAAATCACTCGTTTTTTTCCAGGTTTGCTCCGTATGACAGTCGGCACACTTAGATCCAAATTTTCCTTGATGAACATCCTTATGACAGGATTTGCAGTTGCTAGTTTGAAGATCATTAAAAATAAATTTTGAAGCCTTCACTGGAGGCTTCTCAGTTAACCATGAGTCTGTTTTGGTATGACACTTCAAGCATTGAACATCGATGTGTTTGCCCTTCAGCTTAAATGAAGTTTCATCATGATTAAATAATAAGCGTTTTTTGAAATCTTGAGTGGTGTGGCAACTGGCACAAGATTTATCTGAAAATTTTGAATGGAATTGATCCGCATGTACATTTTTATGGCACTCCACGCAGGATTGAGGATCAGTTTTTTTGAATAAATATTTATTCTTAAAATGAGGTGTTCTAGATTCAAAAAGATCACGGGTTGGGTTGTGACACTTTTCGCATTTTAATGGTGTGTGTTTTCCTGTGAGTTTGAACTCAGTGGTGTCGTGATCAAATTTTGATCGCTGGGTCCAGTTGTCGGTATTGTGGCAAGTATCACATCGTTGAGATAAGAATGGCTCTTTAAATTGACCAATGTGCTGATTTTTATGGCAACTGATGCAGAAGCCTTTTTCAGCATTTTCAAATTTATAAACTTGGATTTTATTGATCAAATGGCAACCGTTACAGGTAATGCCTTTATGCTTACCGGTAAGTTTAAATTGGGTGTTTTTATCGTGGTTGAAAGATTTATCCCCTTTTTTGAAAATTTTCCAAGCCTGATCCGTATGGCATTCAGAGCATTTCTTTTCTTTGAAAGCTTTTGATGGATTATCTTTGTGAACGTTTTTATGGCATAATTCACAGTCTTTTTGAGGCAATGACGGCCAGAAATAAGTTCTTTTTAGGGGAGAAGATTGAATATGGCATTTATTGCACTCTAACCCCAAATGTTTTCCAGCGATTTCAAAACGTGTGTGAACGTTATGATTGAAATCATGAACTTGTTTCCATTTGGTTTCATTATGACAAGATAAACATTGATCCGTTTTGCCTAACTTTTTAGAAACATAGTGATCAAACAAATGGAAGTCTTTGTGGCAAGAGAGACAATCTTTTTTGAGTCCGGTAAAATTGAAATCTTTAAGTTTGATGTTTGGTGCCGCATTGCCCTGTTTGTGACAGTCGATACAATTCAATTCGAAGTGTTTTCCTTTGAGTGCATAGTCGGTAACTTCATGATCAAATTTGGGAATTTTCCACGAAGTTTGATCATGGCAAGTGGTGCATTGTTTGCCACCTTGGAATTCTTTACTCAATTTACCAATGTGTTGATCTTTGTGGCACGCCAAACAATCAGATTTTTTTAAATTTGCCCATTGATATTGAGCTGGCGGAATTTTATTGGGTAAGTGACATGTGGCGCACTTTAAATCTTTATGTTTACCCTCAAGTTTAAAACCTGTATCTCGAGTGTGTTCAAACTTTATTTCAGTTTTCCAAGTTTTTAGCCCATGGCATTCAGCACAGTCTTTTTGCTTCCATTTATCGCTAGTAAAAAAGTGAACATCATCTTTGATGTGGCATTGTTTACAACTCGTTTTTAAACCAAAATAACGAGTGTCATTAGGACGAAGATCTTTTTTAGCTTTAGAGCGCTTTTCAACATGGCATTCGATACATTTAATCTGAGCGTGTTTACCCTCTAAGATGTATCCCGTTAGTTTATGATCAAATGTTTTTTCATCAATCGCCACTGAATCGTAATCTCGACCTTTATGATCAGAGTGACACTGAATACAGGTTTTTGTGTTGAGTCCATGAAAGCCGTGCTTCTGAGTTACTTGTGCTGAAATATCTTTATGACACTCAAAACACTTTGAGCTCGGCACGCCCTTTCCAGCAGAGTGACAAGATAAACAGTCGGACTCTTGTTTGATGTGTCCTGTGATGAGTTTCCCCGGAGCGAGTAATTTGTTGAGTATGCCTTCATCCTCAACAACCCCATCCGCAGAGTGGACCGAACCAGTTGGAATCATGATCAAGAAAAGGAGGAGAGCTTTTTTAAAAATATTCATAATCTCCCTCCTGCTGGTGGTGAACCATCACGAAGTGGTGCAACATCATCTGATCCAAAGCGATATCCTAATTTAAAGAATGCACTAATGATTCGAACATCTTCATTCAAGGCGTATTGTGCAGAGACTGTGCCATAAAGTGCCTTAGAAAGATAATTAGAATAACTTGCCTCCGTAATGAGGGGGTGGTTAAGCGCTCCAGTGCTTTGTTTTCTGAATCCATACTCAACATCGAGATCACTTTCCCATTTTCTAGAGATATAGCTTAAAGTGCTGTGAATAAATTCATCTGTGCTAGTGAAATTTTTTCGATAACCGAGCAAAGACTGAAAACTCAGATGATTTGAAGCGAAATTAGTGAGGTTTCCACCAATACTTCCTTCGATACGTGAGTAATGATCACTGATTCGAACGCCATAAATTAAATTGTATTTGAGGGCAAAGTTCTCTGAGTTTTTTTGCTCAAAACGGAGAGCACTTTCTAAGTAATTACTGGGTGCCAGACGCTCTAGAACTCCGCGTCTACGAGAATATTCAATGACATCAATAGCCGAAAGAGCGATATTGCCATACCAATTGGGTGCGAGAATTCTGCCGTGGGAAATATAGGCTGTCTGAATTTTAACTGAAGGCACAAAATCGAGATATCCCATTGCAATGACCGAATTTCGGGATTTCCATTGACGGTAAAAGTTTCCGTAAAAATAGAAGCGATCGGTATTTTTTTGCACTCGTTGCATGACTAGTGCTGCGCTACCGACTAGAGATTCATACCAAGAATCAAATTGTGGCTGGAATCGATAGTACATTCCAAAGTTTTGAGCATCGGGATTCCATTTTGAAATAGTTTGATCGATTCGCTGAGGATTTAAGCCTCCAAAAAAGCCAATATTGGAAGCAGGATCAAGTCTATATCCAATTTGTGCTCCATCAGCACTCACAGCTCCAGCCTCAGGAATAGGGAATCTACCCAGAACCCCAAATGTATTGTTAAACAGTGTGGCAGTTCGAATGTTCAATTGCTTCACTTGCAAACTGTTTTGAGAATTTAGCTCAAGTCTTTCGGCGTCAAATTTTTCGAAGAAATCATGAGTGTCTCGAATGTCTGCGATCACTTCATAATTGTTGCTTCCAAGTTCGGAGACTCTCATGTAGGCACGACTGGAAACGGTTGCAAAACTATTGCGCGTAGTTCCGTCGGCGTTAGCAGAAAAGTTTTCGTCTGAAATGTAACTACCAACAGTGAAACGAGCAAAATAAGTTGACGCTTGAGCACGGGACTCCCCTGATGCCCAGATGATCAACATGCTGGTAACCCACGGTGTCCAATTTAGTGCTCTTTTCCTCATGCTTCTGTCAGTCCGAAAATCAGTAGTTTTTCCCGTTGAATTTAAGTGTAAGGGGGATAAGATAGAATTCAAAGCGTGATTAATAAAATTCAAAAAAATAAAGTGTTCAAGTTTCTATCATCCGTTAAAATGGCGGTTCCGCTCATGTTAATTTTAGCCGTCGTTGTCGCGGCTGGAACATTATATGAATCGCGATACAATGCCGAAGTTGCGGGAATGATTATCTACAAATCCAAGTGGTTTCAGCTCTTAATGGGGCTTTTGTGGATCAATATTTTCTGTGCGGCCGTATCTCGATGGCCATTTAAAAAACATCATACTGGATTTGTGATCACCCATATCGGACTTTTAACTCTACTCATTGGCGCTCAAATCACAGCGGTGGTGGGCATTGATGGGCAACTTAGAATAGTAGAAGGAGAATCTGGGAATACAGTTTTTTTAACTAAAAATGTTTTAAAAACCTTAGCTTCTGGATCTTCCGCACAAAATTTGATTCAAACTTATCCTATAGAGCGTTTATTTGACCGCAAATCAGGGGATGAGTTGTCGTTAGGAGATTTTTCTAAAAAAACCGGCATCGCAGTTGATCAGTACATTCCATTTGCACGTAGAAAAGGTGGCGGAGGATCGATGCAGCCAGGATCAAATAATCCAAATGCGATTAATTTATCCTTTCGTCTTCAGAGTCAATTTTTTGATGTTCAGCAAATGCTGAATACTGAAAGCAATTCGGAAATGCAAATGGGACCCGCTACTTTAAGATTGGTAAAGGGTGTCACTCAATCGAGTTCCAAAAAGCGCGAACCAAATTCTGAAAAAGCATCACCTAGTTCAGCTACGAATAAGAGTGCTTCGGGAAGATTGATGGTGCTCGATTCTAAGGGACAAGTCATTAAGACTGTTTCTATCGCTGAATTCAAAAAAAATTCAATTAAAGTTCAAAATAGTGAAATCACGTTATTTAAGATTTACCAAAGCGCAATGGTGGATGGCGGAAAAGTTAGTGAACAAGGTGGAAACGCAAATCCAGCAGTAGAATTTACGATTAAAACTGGTGCTGAAAAACTTAGAGAAATTAGTTATGAAAAATTCCCTAGTTTTTCACTGCGTAAAAATAACACAACAGGTTTAAGTTTTAAGTATGAATCGGGAGCAGGCAGTTCTACTCCTGCAGCTGAAAACATTCCAGCGCATGAAAATATTAAAGCAGTGGAAGCTCCTCCAATGGCTGCTGGTGGATCAGGACCTGGAGGAAACGTAATTGAGTTTCAAGTTGATCCTGCGAAACCGGATCAAGTTCATGTGGTGCTTTCTAAAAAAGGAAAACAAGTATTAGAGCAAACTGCCAAAGCTGGAGAAGTGATCACCACTCCTTGGATGGGAATGAAAATCACAGTTTTATCAGTAGGATCAGGTGGTTCAAATCAACCGGTTGCAGAAAGCAATACTAACGATATCGAAGAAGTAGAAATGTTGCCAAAAATGCCTCTACCATCGAGTGCAATTTACCTTCGCCCAGCGGGTGGAGATGTAAAAGCAGGTGCATGGTTAGTGGAAGGTGACACTGCTAAAATTCAAACTCTAGCGGGCGAAGTAGAGGTTTATTACGGAATGGATTCCATCGAGCTTCCTTTTAAAGTTCAGCTGGAAAAGTTCCAAAAAGTAAATTATCCAGGCACAGAAACAGCAATGAGTTTTCAAAGTAGAATTCGAATTAATGGGGTAGGTCCTTCTACTGAAATTATGATGAATGAACCGCTTCAGTACCAAGGATTCACCTTGTATCAATCTAGTTTTGAACAAGGACCAGGTATTCAAACGGCCTCTATTTTTTCAGTGAATCATGATCCAGGTAGAATTCCAAAATATGTGGGCGCAATTATTTTATCCTTAGGGATCGCAATTTTTACGATCATGAGATCACGTTGGTATCAACAAAGATTTATAAAGGCAAAAGCATGAGTTCATTTAAAATTTTATTCGTTACTGCATTGATATTATCGATTTACCCTGCTTACGCACAACATGGTGGGATGGACATGAGTTCAGCACAGGCAAATGCTCAAGCCTCTCCTCCGGCGATGGATCGAAATATGCTCCCGGATGCAGTGGCAGAACGATTTAAAGAGTTTGCATCTAAGATTGATGTATCTAAACTCAATGAACTTCCAGTCCAAAATCGTGGAAGAATTAAACCTCTTGAAACATTCTCCAGAGAAGCTCTTTTATTTTTAACCGGAAAGTATTCAATGTTCGGTTTATCCCCGGTTCAAATGTATCTTGGATTAATCACATTTCCGGATAGCCAATATTTAGAAATCGCAAACATTCGGGATCCTGAACTCAGAACAAAGTTAGGTTATAGCAAAGAGCAACGTTGGGTGAGCTTTTATCAGTTGAGCAACAGTAAGTTGCAAGAACTCTCCGCACCAATTTTAGAAAAACAAAAACAAAATGAACGATCAGTTACTCCGGATGAGAAGAAAACACTGGAAGTGGTTCAGCAGTTTTTTATGGGACGCGAATTATTGGCAGGTGATCAATTTTTTCAAGCCATTAATTTGAATGTTGAAAACATTGGTGAAACAGCTGGTGCTGCTCATGAACACGGACCCGTTTTTGAAATGGGACGCTCATTACTTCAAGCGCTAGCAGCGCAAGATTCGATCAAATCAATTCGAAGTGCCTCTGATTTGAAAGTAGTTTCAGAACAACAAAAAATGCCTGAAATGTTTAAACCTTATCTGGATAAAATGGGGGCTGAAGTTGTTTATAACCATTTTCGTCCATTCTTTTTTGCGGCAATTTTATACTTACTCATGGGTTGTTTGTTAATTGCAAGACTTCCGAAAAACATGTTGAGCAAAAATAAAATTTTGATGGTGATTGTGCCAATCGCGCTACTTCATTTACTCGGTTTTGCGGTTCGGGTTTATATCACTGGTTTTGCTCCAGTCACGAGCATGTATGGCACGATGATTTGGATGTCGTTTGGAGTTGTACTTTTTGGGACACTCTTATTTTATCTTTATGAAAACTACATCATGATGGGCACGTTGTTATTAGGTGCCAGTGCAGTTTTATTTTTAACAGAGAGTATTCCATTAGTGTTGAGTCCGGATCTTGATCCGATCGTAGCGGTATTGAGAAATAATTTTTGGCTTACCATTCACGTGATGACGATTTCCATTTCTTATGCGGCTCTCACGATATCCATGTTACTTGGCAACGTGGTTTTGGTACGCACGATTTTAGGAAAAGGAAATTTAACGAGTGAAAATGAGTTTGTGAAAACTCAATCCCATCTTGTATACCGAGCAGTTCAATTAGGTGTATTTTTACTTACAGTTGGAATTATTCTAGGTGGTTGGTGGGCAGATTACTCATGGGGCAGATTTTGGGGTTGGGATCCAAAAGAAACTTGGGCACTCATTGCTGATATCGGCTACATCGCTATTTTGCATGCTCGTTATCTAGGATGGCTCGGACCTTACGGATTACTGGCAGCAGCGCCGATGGCATATTTATTAGTGATCATGGCTTGGTATGGAGTGAACTTCATTCTGGCAGCAGGATTACATTCCTATGGATTCTCTAGTGGTGGGGCAACGATTGTGCTTACATTTGTGATCGTTCAGTTTGTGATATTCGCTGCTGCAATGATCATGAAAAATAAGAATAAATTACTAAAAAAAGTGTAATAGGATGAAAATCTTAGTATTTCATCCAGTTGTATTGCCCGTTTTGCATTACGGTGGCACAGAGCGTGTGGTGATGTGGCTTGTGCAAACTTTGCATAAAATGGGTCATCAAACTGCTGTTTTTGCTGCTCCCGGAAGTAAAATGCCTGAAGGGATTGATTGCATCACTGATCGAGGTGAATTGATTAGGCGAGCGCATGAGTTTGATGTGCTTCACGGATTTTCAAAGCCTGATGATGAAATAATCGCGGCGTTCAAAGGAAAGTTTTTGGTGACGATCGAAGGCAATGGCCAGCTAGGTGAACGATTTCATCCCAATACAGTTTTTGTTAGTCGAAATCATGCTGCACGCCATGGAGCGAGTGAATATGTTTATAACGGATTAGATATTAGTGAATTAAAGGTATCCAGTGTTACAAGGCCAGATCGTTTTCTCTTTTTATCCAAAACTTCTTGGCGCGTAAAAAACTTAAAAGGCGCAGTGAAATTACTATCAAAATACAATCAAAACTTTTGGATTGCGGGTGGTAATAGTCCTTACTGGGTTCGAGTGTTTGTGTGGATCAAAAAAATACTTGGAGCTGATTGGAATTGGGTAGGTTCTGTTGATCAAAAATCAAAAGCAGAATTTCTAGTGAACGGAAAAGCAATGGTATTTCCGATTTTGTGGAATGAGCCTTTTGGGATTGTGATCACGGAGAGTCTTGCTTGTGGAACACCGGTGCTTGCGCATCCTCATGGATCGGTTGCTGAATTATTGGAATTTGCGCCCCAATGTTTAATGAAAAATGAAAACGATTGGAAAGAGGCACTCACAGGTAATCGAAAACTTCCTAGCGCTATTGAATGTAGATCATGGGTAGAGGCACATTTTACTCAAGAAAAAATGGCTGAAAATTACCTAAAATTATACCAAAAAGTAAATGCAGGA
The DNA here is from genome assembly GCA_947372355.1 of Bdellovibrionales bacterium. Classification (GTDB taxonomy): domain Bacteria; phylum Bdellovibrionota; class UBA1018; order UBA1018; family CAIMNF01; genus CAIMNF01. The sequence goes on from CANBTI010000056.1 coordinate 12,290, forward strand.
ATTTCACTCCATGATCATGAGCCTGAAACCTTGGTGGCAGCAGAAGATATATCCGGGGTATTAAAGTGAAACCTTACATTATCGTTGCAGATGGTGCTTGTTCTCGTAATCCTGGCCCCGGTGGATGGGGATTGATTGTGATGACCCCGGAAGATCAAGTGTTTGAATTCGGTGGGCATGAAGCAGAGACCACGAATAATCGCATGGAACTCACTGGCCTTTATCGTGGAATGCAGGAAGTTTATAAAATTGAAAGTAAGTTAAAAACTGGAAAAATCATTCATGTGATTTCTGATTCGAAATACGTATTAGATGGTGCTTCAAAATATGTTGCCAATTGGGCAAGAAGCGCTTGGAGAACTTCCACTGGTAGTGAAGTGAAGAATCAGGATATTTGGGAAAAAATATTAAAAGGACTTTCTGAATTTCAAAAATTAAAAATGCGTTTTGAATATGAATTAGTCAAAGGGCATTCAGGTCATGATGCAAATGAACGATGTGATGAAATCGCAGTCGCTTACTCAAAAAATAATCCGGTTGATTTATATACAGGCCCATTATCGGAATATTCGGTAAAGGTGGGCATTCACCAAAAAATTGAAAAATTTGATCCATTTTATATGAGTTACGTTGATGGGGTTCTTTCTAGACACGCCACGTGGGAAGATTGTCAAAACGCAACAATTGGCATTTCAGGTGCTAAATATAAAAAAGTGAAGAATAGCATTGAAGAGCAGGAAACCCTTCAGTTGTGGGGACTCTGATCCCATGGTAACTTCTACTCATGAGTACCATTCTAAGCCGTAACCCTCGAACCGGTAGCATTTTAAAAGAGATTCAAAAAACTCCGATAGAGATTCTCCCTTCAGTATTTGAAAGAGCAGCACGAGCACAAATTCTTTGGTCTAAAATATCCGTAAAGCAACGTGCAAAAAAAATGGTTCATTTGCGTGAAGTTCTTTGTCGCCGTTTAGATGAAATGGCTCAAGTGATGAGCGATGAAAATGGAAAACCAGCTTTTGAAGCAATGACGAGTGAACTTATTCCTTCACTTGAATTAATTTCATTTTTTGTAAAAATAGCTCCAAAAAAATTAAAAGATAAAGAAATTGAATTCCGTAATCCCTTCATGAATTACAGACGAAGCACGATTGTTCAGCAGCCTATGGGTACGATCGCGGTGATTTCTCCTTGGAACTATCCTTTTTTATTAGCTTTTGGTGATATTGTTTCCGCACTTCTTGGAGGAAATGCAGTTATTTTCAAGCCAAGCGAGTATACATCGCTCGTGGCTGAAAAAATGCAGGAACTTTTTGATGAAGCAGGTTTTCCTGTCGATATTTTACAAACCGTATATGGTGAAGGTGATTTAGGGGCTGCCATTATTGATCAAAAACCCGCAAAAATTTCGTTCACTGGAAGCGTACGCACAGGCAAAGCGATCATGAAACAAGCTTCCCAATATTTAATTCCCGTTTCTTTGGAGCTCGGCGGAAAAGACGCCATGATTATTTTACCGGATGCTGATTTAGATTACGCAACTTCGGCAGCGTTATGGGGTGGCTTCACGAATTCTGGGCAAGCTTGCGCATCCACCGAACGTTTACTCATTCATGAGTCCATTGCTCCCGCTTTCATCGCAAAATTGAAAGAAAAATTATCTCTGCTTTCTAGTGATACTGATTTTGGTGTTTGCACTATGGAAAAGCAAAAGCAAATTTACGACGAGCATTTGCAAGATGCAAAAACCCGTAATTTAGAATTTTATACTGGTGGAATCATGTCTTCTGATCGCACACGTATGCTTCCTACTTTGGTGGGTGGGGCAGGGATTGAGGATTCTAAAATTTATAATGAAGAAACCTTTGGCCCAGTGATTGCGATTACGACATTCAAATCAGTGAAGGAAGCCATTGCAAAAGCAAATTGCAGTCCCTATGGTTTGCTAGCAAGTGTGATTACGAAAAACATGTCGCTTGCTGAAGAGATCGCACGAGAGCTTCAAGTGGGAAGCGTGATGATCAATGAAGTTTTATTTTCAGCAGGATTGCCTGAAACTCCTTGGGGAGGAATGAAAGATAGTGGATTTGGACGAAAACATTCCGAAGATGGATTGTTTGAATTCACTTACCCAAAACACATCAATAGGCCAAGATTTGGTTTCCTCACCTTCAAATCGTGGTGGTGGTTTCCTTATTCAGAATATCAATCTCAGTTTTTTAAATCATGGGCAAAAATGTATCAAGGTGGAGTATTTGAGAAAATATTTAACTTCCCTCATTTTTTATGGACCCTTCTTAAATTCATTAAAAATGAGCCGCGTTTGTAATGGTTAAGTTTTTTCAAGATGGCAAATTGATTTCCGAAGTGGATTGCTTTCAAGGGCTAAACTTACTTGCTCACGCCCAAATCGAAGAATTGGAAACGGGGAGCGAGTGCGGCGGCCACGGCAAGTGTGGTAAAGATCGTGTTTTAATAAACGAGACTGACCGTAAAAAAATCAATGCTCCAACCTTTATGGAAAATAAGCATTTAAAAGCAGATGAATTGGCGCAAGGCTGGCGTTTGGCTTGTCAGGCTTTTCCGAATGAAGACGAAATGGAATTAAGCATCTACTTAAAATCTTTTTCCTGATGGGAAGAATGATTGTAAGAATCGCCATCGATCGTTTGAGTGGCAAATCCTTTGGTTCCATCTTTATAAAAATAATGAACCACTGGGTGCAAAAGTAGAATTTCTTTTCGTGAATCGATTTCTTTTCCAGAACAGTCATTCACCATCACTTCTCTGCCTTTGGATGTCACTAATACTGAAATCATAATATTTATCGATTCCCATATTTATCTAATAAAGTTTGCCATTCAAGATTAGTGACATCACCTGTTTCTGAATCGCTCATGATGTCTTCTTCATTGTATTGAGCGTGATATTCGCATTTTTCAGAATTCCACACCGTATAGTAATGATCATCAAAACCAAGAACATGTCCATATTCATGGGCGACTGTTCTCACTGCTGTAAAAGGAAACAAATTAATTTCTTTTAAATTAAAGTTCACAAAAGAACGATTGTTTGGCTCTAAGGTAAATAGAATATGAAAGAGATCCATGGAGGGAGTGGCTTTTTTCCAATTGATTACTATTGAATTCAAATCATTTTTCCAAACCGAGGTAATGGATTTTTCAATGAGCGTTTGATCGGTTTCTGAAAAAATCCCAGAATCGAGTGAGAGTGAAAAAGTGTTTTTACCTTCGATTTTTGTGTGAGAAATCATGCTGTTGTAATCTTCGCGATGAAGGATGAAGTCGTTTTGAATTCGCTCAAATAATTTTCCAATTTGATAGCGCTGATCCTTAAATGATCGAGATGATTCCAGAGCGGATTGATAAAAAGAATAAGCTGGAATGGATTTGATTAAAGTTCGTTGTTCGTCACTCCACCTAGGTTGCGTGCAACGTGTATCGGTATTACAAGCTTCTAAGGTTTCTTTGAGCGCAGGGATTTGAGAAACCTGATTATAATTTAAGGTGAGATTGTAACCATAAACCACACGTTTGCGATCATCAGTAATGAGAGATCGAACGTAAGTATCGATCGTGGTCCAAAATTGGGGATTGGCTTTATCGAAGTTTTTTACATAATAGTCATAAACCAAGTTCCAGCTATAGGATTCATCTTTCCATCCCTTAGTTGCAGGCTTCTTTGGGGTA
>CANBTI010000057.1 GCA_947372355.1 Bdellovibrionales bacterium
TTGAGTACGTTTGGATTTTTAAGTAAAACCTTCTTTTGTGCTTCCGTCAGTTCCTGCATTGATTTGTATCTCCCATAAAGAAGCCCCCATCACGATATTATCATGATGGGGGCTTTAATTTATTGTCCCATTTTAGGGGTACAGATCAATTTGTACTTCTGGCCTTTCATCAATTATTTAAATTTTACTCGAATTATTGGTGTTGAACACACATTCCTTGAGGCCCTAAGGTAGGAACATATACATAACCTTGGTAGCAAAGATTTTGCGCATTGGAATAACAACCACTAAAATTTGTACCTTGAACGAAATAATATCCAGCAAGCTGACATTGATTATTGGTTGCAGTCGTAGTGTTCGTTGGAAGTCCGGTTACACCACTTTGACAAACACAGGAAGTTCCTTGGGAAATGTATCCTGGTTGGCAAGCACCAGAAATATTATTATTCATATAAGATTGGCCAGAGCCGCAAGCCAAAGCTCCGTTATTATATCCATTGTTGTAACCAGTATATCCTGTGTTGTATCCAGTTTGATATTGGTTGTAACCATTGGTTGTAGGATTGGTACTTCCACAACCTACTTCGATAAAGCTTGCGAACATGATGCTAACGACTAATAAAATTTTTGTTAAATTCATAAATTCCTCTATTCTCTTACTAGGTATATCGCAAGAGCTAGGCCAAGAGGTTTTTCGTCGTATTAGTGTTTAAATAGAGATGGTGTATTAAGTGCGGGTTAAAAGTGTCTAATTTTTAGACAGCAGTGCAAACTTTGATGACACACCACCAATTGAACGAAATTCAGTAATTTGCGTGCTTATCTTCGGATGCACTAGGAACCATTTCAGATCGAACATGCAATTCATCACTATAAATATGCACTCCCTTGCCTTCACTCACTTCTAGCCAGAGTCTAATGATGGCGGGGCTTTTCTCTAGTGGAATCTCTACATCGAATTGATCCTTAGAAACTTTAATGAGTTGGGCATCATAACCATCCACTTGATAAGTGAAGGATTCAATCTTGTGTTTCAAGAGCTTTCCCTTCATTAAAACTGCATACTTTTGTTTCGTTCCAGATTCCCGACTGATCAAACGAATGCCTTTAGGATCCCACTCTAAATCAGGTATGTGGGTGGGAATATCTAAAATATTTTTACGATCTTTAGTAACTGTACTGATACTGGATTTTACTTTTTCAACTTTTTCTTCTGAACGAGCATCTGGGCACATCAGTAAAAATAAAATCAAATACTTCATTGAGTTGATTCACTGGCAACCTTACGACTGGCCACCGCTTTATTGATGTTCTCATTAATCGCAAAAACAGGATTATAACTTTCCGTACCCTGACGAATCTCAAAATGAAGATGTGGTCCACTTGCATGACCAGATTTACCTGAAAGGGCAATCTTATCTCCACGCTTAATGGTTTTACCCACCTTCACTAAATTTTTAGAGTGATGAGCATACACGGAGTAAAAATTATCTGCATGCTTGATCACCACCATGCGTCCGTAACCACGAATTTTTGAACCTACATACACCACGACTCCATCATTAGCCGCAAGCACTGGCGTTCTCATTGGAGCGCGAAGATCTACACCTTGATGAAATTTATGGCCGCGATTTCCGTAGGAAGATGAAATTTCTACATTTTTTAATGGCCACTGCCATTTACCAGTGAGGTGAACTTCTTCTCCGTGAGTTTCATCGAAAGCATCATTCATCGCAGCAGATGCTTTACCAGGAGTTTTGCCGTTTTCATTTTCAAGCAACCCCTGCCTGGATCCACGAAAAGGACGAGTGACACATGCACTCAATGCGAATGTGATGAAGAGAACACTGAACAACAAGAAGGCATGATGCTTTCTCTTGTTCAACGTCACTCGTTGTTCCTTTTCATTTCTTCAAGAAATGCCATATCGGTAACATCAAGTTTCAGTGGAGTGATCGTTACAAAACCTTCATCCACCAAGGAGCAATCGGTATCTTGTTCTTTTTCAAAACCAGCATACTGACCACCAACCCAAAAATAATCTTTTCCACGATGATCCACTCTTTTTACCACTGCACCATTGTAATGACGAAATCCCTGGCGTGCGGGAACAATGCCTTTGATTTTTGAAAGCGGAACATCCGGAACATTGATGTTTAAAAGTGTGTATTTAGGAAATTTTCTTTTTTGATAATCTTTGATTATTTTCACAGCCATTTTTGCAGCTGTTTTGAAATGAAGTTTATGTTCAGGCTTACGAGATTTAAAATCCACATCCAAACTTACCGCATAGGACGGAATTCCCATGATACAAGCTTCACGAGCGGCAGAAACGGTTCCAGAATAGTAGATGTCCTGCCCTAAGTTTGCTCCACGGTTAATGCCAGAAACAATAATATCGGGTTGAAATTTCATTACCTGCTTAAGTCCAAGATAAATACAATCTGCAGGAGATCCATTCACACCATAAAAATCTTTATTTTCCATTTGAATCAAACGCAATGGCTTGTGCAGGGTTAATGAATGCCCGGTCGTGCTCTTTTCTTCTAAAGGAGCCACCACTTTGACAGTGCCGATCTTTTTTAGTTCGTCGTAAAGGATCTTAATACCAGCTGCATGCACCCCGTCATCATTAGACAGAAGAATCTTCATATTAAAATATTACCCGTGAATTATGGTTTATGCAATTGTTCTTCAATAGAACCAAAATTGCCGCCTGTTAAGTTTAAAGCAAATGAAATATTAAAACCAAAACCTCGGTCAATGGATCTGCTCACAGAAGTATCCAAGCTCCAACAACGAGAAGGATTTTGAAAGAGAAGACCATATCTCATGTCAAGAATTTGATTCGGTTTTGACATCAAATCAAAAACATATCTCACCTGAGGCATAAGATAGTCGTTAATTGAAAAGTGAAGGTCGGCACTCAAAGACGAAACTCTTGAAATCAATTTTGAAAATGAATAACTCGCCGTTAAGCTTCGATCAAACTGCATCACTCCTTGATGCATGGCCTTTTCAAAATACCAACTCACACCCGTATTTAAACGATGGGGAGAACGGTATGTGAGAATTTGTCCGCTATCATAACGATCAATAAATGAATAATAAGTGTACTCGGTATTCATCGTGAATTTTTCATCTTCGTAAGTAAGCTGAGTGAATAAAGGAGAAAGAATAATTCGATTATCTCTTTGCCCACTCTCTAAAAACTTTTTTGTTTCTAAAATATTAATCGTTTGAAGAGCTTTTGCTTCAAATCTTCTTGAAACCTTCGTTTCTCCATTCAATTGCGTTTCTTTTTTAAAAATCTGAGAAGTGACACCGTAAGTGAGCGAATGGCCGAGTGGAGTATAATAACTATCTAAGTTTTGAGAAGTTCCAAGAGGAACGATGTCCCAATAATCAAAGTACTGACCAGGACGAGCCTTCTCTTGGATTTGCTCGAAAAAGGGATGATCTTTTGATTCTTGAATCATGGGGATTGCCGAGTAAGTGAAAGAAGGTCTGATCGTGTGTTTGAATGAAACATTAGGATCACTGGTAGGAACAATTTTTTCCAATTGAAAACTCATCTCCGCCTGAGTGAGTAAATACCCTCGAGCGAGATTCGGATACGCAGGCGCATCGTTAAAGTTATAAACAAATGCTCGATACTGAACCGAAGGAACGAGTGAAAGCCAAGGCCATGGATTGAACGTGGTGTACACATTTGGAATCAACGTAAATCGATTTGCCTCTCGAATTACGTTTGCAGTTCCTAAAGAAGTACCAGTCGGAATGATATCAAACGGACCCGAACCTCTGGTGAATCGATTGAGTCTTGCCTCTACCCCTGCTGAAAATTTTGAATCAAATAAAAACTGATTGTTAGTATTCACCACTACACGGGGAAACTCTTGAACTGTGCGAGTATCAAAATCAGGAATGAATTTATTATTCGCATCAAAATTGAGTAGATTTCTGAAACGACGAAAAGCCACAATCGTACTCATATTGGGATCATTTCTAGAAATAAATAAATCGCTAGATAATACCGGCTCAAAACGGCCTGAAATATCCTCTGAATACGTAATGGGATAACCTGAATCACTCACTTCATTGCCTTTGATTTTTGCTTCAAATTTAAAAGGCAGTTCTTGAGTGACTGCAAATTTTCCTGCATAACGATAAGTAAGATTCGTAATCTCTTTATCCCGAGTGAGATAGAAATTGGCAATTCCGGATGAACGATCGGTAAGAGAATAACGCCCTTCCCATTCAAAACGGGCCCCACGCTTAGAAAAGTAGCCGGCACCCACTGTAGTATCTGACCAATTATTAATTGCCCAGTAGGCAGGCGCCACCACATAAATCCCATGAACCTCATTCACTCCAAAACGAGGAAAAAGTAATCCACTCTGACGTTTCGTTTTCACTGGAACTACCATGTAAGGCATCCAAAACATGGGAGCATCTTTAATCTTAAAAACAAAATCTTTGATGTAGGCATAACCATCAATTTTTAGATCCACTTCTTTACCTGTCATTGCCCATGAATTCGGACAATCCAGACAAGTGGTGTAATCATAATTTTGAATCAAAAGGCGATCTTCGCTCAGTTGCTCCATTCTAGATCCACGGAGTGCAAATGTACCGTTGGTGAGATTTCCATTGGTGATCACGCCGGTTTTCATTTCAAGATCCAGATCAATGGCATCTGCTTTCACAAAATAAGAACTGTATTGGTATTGAACTCTTCCCCGAGCATTCAACATTTGAGTTTCTTGATTGTAATCAATTTCATCGGCATGAATATCTTCATCATCGCGGCTAAAGTGAGCATTGCCCCGTAACTCTACCATCTTGGTTTTACGAATCACTTTGGTTTGATCTGCACTCCAGTGCACTACTTTGGCAAATGCACTGATAGAATAAAACGGGGAAAATATCGCAAAAGACGCGATCAGAATTAAAATGCGCATCGATTTCCGAGGCGAGTAAAAAATTCGTAAAGTTCTGACTTCATGTTTTTACGATGAACAATACGATCTAAGAATCCATGTTTTAATAAAAATTCACTTCTCTGAAATCCTTCAGGAAGTTTTTGGCGAATGGTTTGCTCAATCACGCGTGGGCCTGCAAAACCAATTAAGGCTTTTGGCTCAGCAATGATCACATCTCCAAGCATTGCAAACGAAGCAGCCACGCCGCCTGTAGTTGGATCCGTTAAAATTGAAATATAAGGAATGCCATTTTCACGCAAAAGCTGAATCGCCGCAGTGGTTTTTGCCATTTGCATAAGAGACAAAATCCCCTCTTGCATTCTTGCTCCACCGGAAGCAGATACAATCACTGCTGGAACTTTATCTTCGAGCGCTTTCTCCAGTGCCATGGTGATTTTTTCACCCACGATCACTCCCATACTTCCGCCCATAAATTTAAATTCAAACACCGCGAGATGAAACGGCAAACCATTGCAAGTAGCCTTACCCGCAATCAAAGCATCATTAATTTTATGGCTTTTCATCGCTTGCTCTAAGCGTTGTTGATAAGGTTTTTGATCATCAAATTTAAGAGGATCATTAGACTGAATATCCGTGCCGTAAGGGGCAAACGAATTTTCATCCGTGAGAAGTGCAATGCGTTCGCTTGCAGAGATTCTCAAATGATGATCACACTCCGGACAAACAGATGCGTTTTCCTGAAGTTGGCGTGTTTGAATGATCTCACCGCAACTGGGGCACTTACCCCAAAGTCCTTCAGGGATTTTAGCAATTTTAGAAGAAGACGGATCACCCTTAAACTTAGGTGTTTTTAAGTCGTCAAACCAAGATGACATAGCTCATTTAGGCTAACAGCAAATGGCAGGATGCGCGAACGATTTTATGTGTTTTGCGAGTGCATAAAATTCAAAAAATCTTTGGTGAGCTCTGCGCTAAATTGACGCCCAGCTTCCTTCTCGATTTCTTGCATTGCCACTTCATGACTGCGGGCCTGGCGATAAGGACGATCACTGGTGATTGCATCGTAAGCATCGACAATGGCAATGATGAGGGCAATTTTTGGAATTTGAGTCGCTTTAAGACCCAAGGGGTAGCCTCTACCATCCCAACGCTCATGATGATGACGAACACCTAGAGAAATATCACTGATCCCAGGAAAATCACGAATCAACTGATAACCAATTTCAGAGTGTTGTTCGAGATGATCTCTTTCAACCTTAGATAGTGCATCGGGCTTGGATAACACTTCATCCAGGACACCTACTTTTCCAACATCATGCAAAAGTGCCGCTAATTCAAGCGCACTCACATCAATATCGATCCATTGCCATTTTGATCTCATGTAAGTTGCCCATTCACGAGTGAGAGCATAAACACGATTAGAATGTTCAAGAGTATTTTTATCTTTAAGGGAAATGAGTTGGACTAGATTTTGTACGAGATCAAAAGATTTCTCACGAACAATATGAAGCGGTGAGCTTTTTAATTTTTCTGTATCCACACTACACCATCCTAGTGAAGTTTGAATGACTCTGGCTAAAAGCCAATATCCGCTTACGTTCCGCTTGTGTGTTTTATTTTTAGAATCACATCTTGTGTCTCTAGAAATAAATGAGCCTCGGTGAAGGGTCATCCTGATTTCACCGAGGCCGTGGAGCTTTTGTACCGTTGCCGGTATAGAGAACTTTATCTCCCGCTATGAACCCATCCATGGACTCAACCACAACCACACATCTATAGGATACTTGGCTTCGGCCGAAGAGCAAGCTTACTTTTGTTTTTTTTATTATTATTTTATTTTTTTTGTAAATCGAGAGCCTTTTGATACGCCAAATTTTTCGCGATATTGAATTTGGTGGATACTAATTGAGCTGCTTTTTTGGTCGGGATTTCAGCCTCAATTAAACATTCCATGGTAAGTTCCCATTCTGTAACGACTTTTTTATTTTTTAAATAATCTTTGGGTAATTCGACTGAAAAAACCCACTCTCCCCGTTCGTCAAAATCCTGTCCGAGAAAAAACTCAATGAATTTAGTCCCCATTCCCGAGTAAATGGTTTCGTGAACTTTGGTGAGTTCTTTAGCAAAGCAAAATTTGGGAGCAATATCCAAGGTTTCACTCCAAACCTTCAGAGTTTCTACAGTTTCTAATATTCTTTTTGGACTTTCAAAAAAAATAGTCCCTGATTCATCAAGAGTGGATAACAATTGCAACGCATCCTTACGTTCTCGAGGAAAAAACCCCAGAAATCGGAAAGAATTATCAGTAAAGCCTGCAACAGAAACCATACTGCTTACGGCCGAAGCACCAGGAATCGGCTCAATTTTAATGCCTGGATATTGATAAATGTTTTCAATAATTTTTGCACCCGGATCACTGATCCCTGGCACACCTGCATCGGTAACCACCGCGATCCAACGCCCTTCCATTTCCACTTTTTCCAGCATTTGAAGTAAATCTTTTTCAGCCGTGTGTTGATCAAATCTTTTGAGGCGGTGATGATCGCCCTGGCGACTGATATTCAGCGCGTTCAATAAATTTTGTGTATGACGAGTATCCTCACACCAAAGCTCATCACATTTCTCTAACGCATGAATTGCACGTTCGGTGATATCGCTCAGGTTGCCGATAGGAGTTGCGACCATCGAAATTTTGGCGCGTTGAGCGGGATGCGTGAAATAATGGTGATCATTTACAGGTTCAGTAGATGGATGCATATTTTGCCCAGTGACGGAGTTGTTTTTAGTTGGCATTCTTTAAGAGAGTAAAGTTTAAGGAGTGAAAATGAAAGCCAAAATCAAACAAAACGCCGATGTTCTCGTTCTTTCCCTCGAAGGAAAGATTGATTACGAATCTCAGGATGTAGCCTGTGCATTCATCAACAAAACGATCGAGAAAAACAAAACCGATGAAACACCGAAAAAAATTCTGGTGAGCATGAAGGAACTACAATTTGTAGGTTCAGCAGGCATCACCCACTTCGTGGAACAATTAAAAAAGATTCACGTGGATACGGATGTCACCCCTAAATACATTGGAGTGAAATCAGAATTTCAAAAGATCATGAAGGCATTTGATGCTGAAAATGAATTTGAGTTTTTTGATGATGAAAACCTGAACCGTAAAAACGGTAAACCAGTGATCAATCAGTAAAAACCTGTTTTCAATTTTTTCAAAAGAGGCTCGATGCGAATCGGGCCTTTTTTAATGGTGCGTGACCCGGCAGTGATAGCATTGATAGCAGTGATCAGCATCTACAGTTAATCAACAATCATTGAAACATTTTCACTCATTTTTTAGATGAGGCTCCATGCCTACTCGCTATTGCGCATCCTGCGCGCGAGACATCTAAAAAATGAGTGAAAATATTTCAATAATTAGCACTTAACAGATTATGAATATGATCAATGATTTCAATTGATATTCAAGCAACACTTGTTAAATAAAGCCGATTGAAGAATTGGGCTATTTACTGTATAGTCACGAAGATTGCAGGGAGATGTAAAACATGAAAATCAAAACAACTTTAGCCATCATACTAAGTTTTTTTACCTTAGCTAATTTTGCTCATGCTACTCCCACTCCGAATACACTCAAAGTTCTCACCTTGAACACTTGGCTTTTAAGTGTGCTGGGTCATCCTATTGGCAAAGATCAAGAGATGCGTGCGGAGAAAATCCCACAAGCCATTGCTGATCTAGGTGCTGATCTCATTGCCATGCAGGAAGTTTGGCCGAACCATTATAAAGAATCACTCACCGAAGAATTTGCTCGCTTGGGCTATCCCTATTCTTTTTTTAATAAACGAAAAATTGGCATGGGTAACGGGCTCATGATTATTTCAAAGTATCCCATCATCTCAGCCGAACTGGCGCCTATCTTTAAATCTCACACCCGACTCGATGAACAGCTAGCAGGAAAAAGGGCTCTTCATGTGGAAGTGCTAATTTCTGATACCTTAACGATCGATTTTTACACTCTTCACGCGGGCGCCCTCAGTTATGATGAAAAATTAGGAAACTACAATCGATTACAAAAAGCACGTCAACGCGCTCAATACATTGAATTCAAAAACTGGATGCAGTCTACACGCAAGCATGCAATTTCCATCATCGCTGGAGATTTTAATGCCGATTACAGAACACTCAGTGGCGGACACTTTCTTCCAGATTATTCAGACGATTACTTGGAACTCACCGATCGTGCTTGTAGCGAGCAAGAAGATTTGAGCAATAGCTTTTTGATTGCCAATCACATGGATCAGTTTAGCACCGCAATTCCTACCTACAGTGTCGAAAATGCATATGTTGCTGGTGGTTTATTTGCCAGCGCTCCCAGCGAAACAGAAGACTATGTTTATAGCTGCGGAATTTCAAAAGATCGCATGATTGAATCTAAAGTGATTTTTAAAGACAATCTATTATCAGATCACTACGGGCTAACGACGAGCTTTAACTTAAATAATTTATAAAAAATTTTCCCAATGCCTCAACGTCTCCCCCTCATAGGCCATGAGATCAATTCGGACCCCTTTCAATTTTAATCCCAAGCGATTGAAAGCCGGACTCGAAAGATAAGTATCTATCGCTCGCTTCAAACGTAATTGTTTAGTGGTGGAAATCGTTTCCTCGGGTGCACACATCGCGTTTATTGCTCGATGTCTCACTTCAACGAAGACCAATTCTTGTTTTTCTAAATCAACCGCAACAAGATCAATCTCACCCCAACGGAAATTTACATTCTTTGCTAAAATCATATATTTTATGGATTCAAGATAATGGGATGCTTTTGCTTCGTAACGGGTGCCGAGGGAACGTTTGGAAATCATGCGTCTTGCCTATGCTATTATTGTACCGTAAAATCGTTATAATCATGAGCAAAGCATTCACTAAGGAAGATAACGAAAACGACGATGAACTCGAAGCAGCCGATGCCGAGCTGCAGGCACTTCCGAATAAAAAAAATTACATCACTCCTAAAGGTTTTGCGAAAATGCGGGATGAACTTCATTTACTCTTGAATAAAACACGCCCCGATCTCACTCAGGTGATCGCATGGGCGGCATCCAATGGTGATCGTTCTGAAAATGCTGATTATATTTATGGTAAACGCAAATTACGGGAAATTGATCGACGCATACGTTTTTTAAGTAAACGATTAGAAATTGCAGAAGTGATAGATCCAGTATTGGTGAACCCATCAAAACCAGTGAAGGTACAATTCGGTGCCACCGTTACTTTTTCCAATGAAGAGGGCATTAAAAAAACAATCTCCATTATGGGGATTGATGAAACCGAGCCATCCAAAGGAAAAATTAGTTGGATCTCCCCTCTTGCAAAAGTATTACTCAATCAAGAGGTGGGCGATGCTGTGAGTTTCAAATCTCCCAAGGGCGAAGAAGAACTGGAAGTTTTAAAAATAGAATATAAAGAAATTCACTAAGCAAAGAGTGGAGCCTCTTCTGTTTTACCAGAATAGGATAAAACTAGTGAAGTTTGATCAGCATCTTTCACCGCATTTTGAATAGAACGTGAAATTTTAGTGATCAAAGGAACCCCATACCTACGCATCCATCGTTCTTCATGCCAGCCATGGAGTTTAAATCTAAGTTCCATCCCATCTACTTTTGGAAAATGACGTTGATGCCAATGGGGATCCAGCACAAAACCTGCAAACTGAGGTTGTTCCAAAAGATACGAAGTATTGAGTAAGCGATCCTCTTGAGCCCACTCAAAAAAACAAGAAATAGAAGTGGGTAATTTTCGGATTTCACGAAGGGATAAATCACTTTCCCATTTTTTTCTTCCTGAGTAGATAGAAAAATATAAAGTAGAGTTTGAAAATCGCTCATTCCAAATTTGAAAAAGATCCTCATACTCAGAAACTTCACGCTGAGTTCTCAAACTGATTCTAGGAATGATCTTCAAGTTTTTTCGTAAAACCCATTCTTGAAAATATTGGGCAACTTTTGGCTTCCACTGAAAGTATTGAACTAAATCAATTTCAACAGCACTCAACGCATTTGACCAATCCGAAAAAGGTATCGGATTGAGATCGGGATCAAATTTGCCATAAGCGAGCTGCATTTTGGTGTGTCCTTTTTTATTAGTTTAAGATATCATGAACTAACGAGGTAGACAAAACATGATCCATTACCCATTAAGTTTTCCTGTCAGTTCTGAGGCAAAATCAGGAATCAATACCCCTTGGCAAACGATAGCGCCCTTTCAATCTCTTTCCACCGCCATTCCAGTTGAATTTGAAGGAAATGGAGGCGGATTTTCTCCAGAAGATTACTTCGCAATGGCACTGATCAACTGTTTCATTGCTACTTTCAAAGTCGTTGCAGAAAAATCAAAACTTGAATTTTCTGAGATCAAAGCAAAAGGAAATCTCATTGTGGATCGAAATGAAAAAGGAGTTCCCATGATGAAAAGTTTTCATTTTAAAGTTAGCCTCTCGGGAGCGATGGATACTGAAAGAGCTAAAAGATTATTAGAAAAAACCTCTCAAATGTGTTTGATTCATCAATCCGTAAAAACTGAAATCATTACTGATTTTGAAGTATTAGTTTAAACTATTGAACCGAAAACATCATTTGGATCATATTTGAATCGATATCACTCACTGAAGACAAACTTTTTAGTACCTCACTCGCCCCAGAAATCATCATTTCCAATTGATCGAGTTTTTCAGGGTTTACAATGTCCTTCGTTAATTCAGGTTTTTGTTTTTTTAGCTCTTTCATCAACTTAAACTCATTGCGAATGCGTTCCATCATTTTCACTTCGCGATTTTCAAGTACATTTCTAATCGCCCCAAAAATATCAGGATTAGTGTAGTAAAACTTATTCTTCTTATTCTCACTCTCATCGGTTTGAATAATGAGCTGATACTTTAAAAGATCCTTAATCGATATACTCACTAAGGCTTTAGAAACTTTCAATTTTTGAATTAACTGTAACGCCGATAAAGGAGTGCTAGAGAGGTAGAGATGAGTCCAAATCATTCCATGAATTTTTTTAAATCCCCAATACTCAATAAAAGATCCAATTTCTTCAGCGAGTGAATTGAGTTGAGCGGGGGGCGTTTTTTGCTTAATCATATTAATAGTTTACAGCAATTTAAACTAAAACTTAAGAAAAAAGTTTATATTTTTACAAATGCGTTAGTTTAAGGTATCATGAACTAATATGAGCAACTTACTTTTACTCCTTAGCCTCACCCTTACCCCCACCTTTGCTAGCACTATTTTTGATATTCCATTAAAAACAATCGATGGAAAATCCACTAGTTTAAAAGAGTTTAAAGGTAAAACCATTCTAGTGGTAAACACCGCGTCTCAGTGTGGATACACCCATCAATATGCAGGATTAGAGAAACTCTATCAAAAGTATAAAAATAAAAACTTTGTGATTGCCGCCTTTCCTTCCAATGATTTTGGAGGACAAGAGCCTGGTAGTAATTCTGAAATTAAGAAGTTTTGTGAAACCAAATATAAAACCTCTTTTCCTATTTTTGAAAAAAATCCAGTTTTAGGAAAATCAAAACAACCACTTTATCAATACTTAATCAGCAATTCCAAGAATACTGATGAAATCGGTTGGAACTTTGAAAAATTTCTGGTCGATAAAACCGGTAGAGTGACCCATCGATTTAAATCAAGTGTAGAACCTGAAAGTAATGTCTTAACCAGTGCAATTGAAAGTGAGCTTTAATCATGAGCATTCAAGAATATGAAACATTGATCTTTAAAGAGTTAGAACAAAGTCCTAAAAAGCAAAAAAAATTCGAAGAGCTTTTAACTGCAATCAAGAAAAAAAGTAAAAACTCTTGTACCGAGGTGGCGGACACTCTTCGCGCCGTGATTAATCGTTTGGTATATCGAGGTAAATTGTCAGTGACCAGTTCAACTGGAACTTCTTTCATCGTTTCTCAACGGTGAATCAGTGTTTTGCAGATCACCCCTGATTCTAGCCACTTGGATTCCGCGTTTCTTAAATTCACTTTGGGCCTGCATTAGAATGCCGTCCAAAATAATGAACTGCTTACTGTAACTCCCTACTGGATAAAACAATCTCCAGTGAGCACCTTTTTCAGTCAGATCACGCAACATCACATAGTGCTCTACATTTTGAAGTACACCTTTTGCTTTTTTCAACACATCTACAAATACAGCTTTCACTTCTTCATCCGGTGCATTCACATCCATATAAACAGAAGCTCCACGATAGATCGGCTTAGCTCTCGCTGAAAAATTAGAGATTTCTGATTGAGATACCATGCGATTGGGAAGCGTGATCACTTCATCAAAAAAGCCATATAGAATCGTTGCTCGCCAAGTGATCTCATGAACCTCACCTGCAAAAGATTGTTTTTCTGAATGCACTTCAATCCAATCTCCAATCTCATAGGGCTTATCAAACTGAAGAGCTACTCCTGCAAATAAATTGCCTAAGGTATCTTGTAGCGCCAAACCGAGCACCACTGAAACGATTGCCGAAGTGGCAAGCAATGGAGCCCAACGAACTCCAAAAACAGAAGTGGAGAGCCAAGCTCCAATAAAAATTGAAAACAAAAGGGTAACCAAGTTCACCAGTAAAACTGGAACTCCCACCTTCATGCTATTAAAAAACAAGTATTCAAAAACAATGATTTTTACCGTGCGAACAAAAAACATTGCTCCGGTCACTACTGCCGCAATCCCGAAATAATTATAAAACCGAGAAAATTCTCCTTCATGCCCTAGATAAAATTGAGCAAACCAAAAAAAGATAAATACAAAATAACTATTCAGACCCTCACTAAAAAGTCTGTTTAGTGTTTTGTGTCGATCGAGAATTAAGTTTCTTAAAAAGGTTTTATAAAAAATAAATGCAGCAAGACCCACCAAAGTGAGTAGCACTAGCGGTTCAATGCCCAATAAATCTAATAATCGTTCTTTAATTGTTTCCATTATACCCACTCATCCTGAACTTGTGGTCTGGTCATCAAATGTTGTACTCCACGTTCAACTGTCCATTCACCCTGAATGATTCTGTAAACTGCTTCGGTAATTGGCATTTCTACACCTCGCTCACGAGCAAACTCATAAACAATTCTAGTCGTGCGAACCCCTTCCGCCACTTGCCCAAGATCTGCCAAAACTTGTTCCAGCGTTGCGCCCTTAGCTAGTTGATAACCCACTCTAAAATTTCTTGATTGATTAGAACTGCAAGTTGCAATCAAATCACCCATTCCCGCTAACCCTAAAAAAGTTTCTGCTTTAGCACCCATTGCTTGCCCGAAGCGAACCATTTCGGCTAATCCACGGGATAATAAAAGAGATCGAGTATTCCAACCAAAACCAGAACTATCCAGAATACCACTCGCAATCGCAAAAATATTTTTTAGCGTACCACCCCACTCCACTCCAATTAAATCATGAGCGGTGTAAACTCTGAATCTAGCCGAAGTGAGAACTCTCTCTCCCGCTTCAATCACATCATCAAATGGCGAAGCAATCACTGTTGCGGCTGGTTCATTTCGAGCGATTTCACCCGCGAGATTAGGACCAGAAATGGCTCCAATTCTTTTCACCGGTAATTCTTCGCCTAATACTACAGAGATTCGTTTTAAACTTTGTTCTTCAATCCCTTTTGTCGCATGCAAAATAATTTCATCGCCTTTAAAAAAATGGGCAACCGATCGAGCCACTTCTCTGGTGGCTTGAGACGGGAGTGCAAAAATAATCATTTTAGGTTCGTATTCAAAGACTTTTTCTAAAGTGCAAATTGCTTTGATCTTTTCATTCAAAATTACATCTTTTGAATATTGCGGATTGGAGCGAGTTGAATTGATGATGCGTGCTTGATCTTCATTACGCATGTACATGGATACTGACCCACAATTTTGAGCAGCAAGATTGGCCAGAACAGTCCCAAAACTGCCTCCACCCAACACCGCAACATTTACATTAGACCAAAAATCCTTTTTCATCGGTTTCTCCGTAAAAATTGTGTTTCTGAGATGATTCGTTGAGCTTGCCGAAACCATATCCTGTTAATCGATTGCGATAATAATACAATAAATTCATGTCATCGGTAGTGAGTAAGCCATCCGCCATTTTAACTACCTTGGCATCATGAAATAAACCAAGCTGTCTCACTCCATCTTCTACCCAAAGCTTCACATCACCACAAAGAAGAGTATCACTTAAGTGCAGCTCATTGCGAAGGGCAGCTTTTTTAACCATGTCAAAACAGCGAGCTGCTTCTTCATAAAATACATCCAAACGAACCACTCTTTGTGATTCTGATAATCGTAAAAATTTAAACAAATCTAAGCCAGGATATTGTTTTCGGAGTGCCTGGAAAAATGAAAATGCAACTAGATGAGAACTGAGAACCACATTTTCAGCATGAAAACGGTCTGAAATTTTTTCACCTAAAATTCGAGTGTATTCACGATCCCGTTGTGGAACTGCTTTTAATTCCCCACCCGTAGTGAGCCAAGAACGTGGATCAATCGTGGAACCATTCGGGCCAATGGATCTCCCCTCTTCATCCACAAAGTTCCCAAATACATCCAGTGGTTTACCCACTCTCACCCAAAGTTCAGAACGTGTAGAAAATAATTTCCAGAAAAATTTAAGAATGTTTACGAGAAAAATATCTTCATTTGAATCATGAGGCATGTAACGGTGCTTTCCTGATTGCGCGAGATAATCTTCAATCAGGGAAGATGCTTCAAAAACAAAATGATAATTCATCACTACTGGAACAATATAAATATTAGGATTAGGATGATTTTCTTGGTGGCGTTCTAGTTGAGCCTCTAATGCCGTTCCCAGCA